>NZ_JH980292.1:2291724-2591724 GCF_000314005.1 Spirulina subsalsa PCC 9445 | reverse complement strand
CCAAACGTAAGCGTTCTTCGTTATTGCGCAATTCGAGTTCTGTTGCTTTGCGATCGCTCACATCCGTGATCAAGGTATCCCACACCACATCCCCATTCTCCCGACGTTCCGGTTGTGCCGAGGCCTCCAACCACTTCAAACGTCCCGACGGGGTAATAATACGCCATTGCCAAGACCAAGCTTGCAACCTTTGCGCGGACTGCATCACCGACTCATACATAGCCTCTCGATCCTCTGGGTAAACCATCTCCCATAAAATCCGGCCATCCTCCACCACTTGTTCCGCCTCCACCTCCCAAAGTCGATAACACCCCGGACTCATATAAGTCACACCATCAGAACCATCCGGGTGTAAAACATACTGGAAAATCGCCCCCGGCACATTGGCCGCCATATTCTGAAAACGCTGTTCACTTTTCTGTAGAGCTAACTCCGCTTGGCGACGTTGTTGAATCTCCCGTTTTAGGGCATAATTCCACAGAACTAACCCCCCCACCCCCAATAAGGGAGCATAAACAACCACCTTCAATAACAGATAGCGCACCTCCTCCCACCCCCAACGTTTGCGTGGCTCTAACCAGCGCTCACGAGCTTGATAATACGCTGAACTCCCATCCTCTATTAAATTCACCAAATGAGAGTCAATCGCCCTTAAAAGATGCCTATTTTGCCCCTTAGCGGTCACAAAATGCAGCCGAGAGGGATTGAGCAAAATAGTCGTTCTCTCAACCTTATACTGGGGGGCAATCCATTGACCAAAAAAGTGATTCACCACCCCAGCATCCACCTCCCCCTGAGCCAACAACTGGAACATCTCCTCAAAATCTGCCACCTTCACCAACTCGGGGCTAACATCAAAGGAAGTTGTATAATTCTCCAGCGCCTGGACTTGAATACTATTGCGTAGAACCGCCACCCGCTTGTGATCTAAATCCAAAATCGAGTCTAGGGTAAGTCCTGCTCTACTATAGACCACCGACCAACTCAACAGCACCACCTCTTGATTAAACTCAAAAAGGCGATCGCGCTCCTCAGAATGCGCCACATCGAACATTAAGTCAAGCTCCCCCTCCTTCACCCCCTCCAAACACCGCTCCCACTCACAGGGAACATACTGCACAGCCCAATGTTCACGCTCTGCAATATCTTCTAGTATGTCTACCCAAAACCCCGCCGGATTGCCTGTATTATCCCGAAACACCTTGGGGGGGTTTTGATAAATTCCCACCCGTACCACCTCAGCACTTTTGTCCGTGTGAGCGGCATAGACTCCGAAAGAGAATACAGACACCAAGAAACAACTTAGTGCAACTCTATACTTCATCCCCTCATATCAGTCAGTCGTTTAACCACCACTGACCCTTAACTTATACTGACTCCAAACCCTAAAAAACTCTAGGATTCACCCTAACCCTTATCTAACACGAAAACTTACCATTGTCCATGTTCCCCAAGTCTATAGTCATCCGATTTGAGTTGTAAGATTTTGGGAAACCTAACCCATAGAATAGGGGGAATTCATAAATTGCCCCTACCACCACCTATTTAAGATTGCTATCGTTAAACCGATCACCGTCAAAAGACTAATCACAACCCCCAATTTAAACGCATCCGTCCATTGATAGCTCAACTTCACCGCATAAGTTCCCGCTTCTAATTGAAAATGAATTGTTCCATCCTCTCCCATAGCCATCGGATGAGCAACACCATTCACCTCAAGCTGCCATGCCGGATAATAATAAGTGCGAATTCTAATCACAGAACTCTCAGCCGCATCTACTTGTAAAATTCGCTCATAACTGCCCCATTTTTCAACAACCACCTCAGCCCTTCCTTCCAGCACAGAAACCCGAGGCTGTCCAATTTGCGGTACAGAAGCCACTTCCCCACTTGATAGTAAAGGGCGATATTCCGGTGCATCTCTTAATTCTTTAGCGAAAGGTTCATCTATAGCAATTTGCAATTCTTCTAGTTGTTCCCCTTCAAACCATCGAGGGTTATTGAGGGTTGGCGCATCTCGGACAATGCGCCAAACTCCACGCACATTATACATTAAAATGAACCCAATCACCAACAATAAAAGCTGACTTTTCCAAGATTTATTAACAAGCCCAGAAACAGAAATTGTTAATAAAACAGCAATACCAAAAGATAATAAACCTAACGCTCGCCAAGGAAACTGAACCATTTGGAGAGGTTTAAATAGTACCCAAATGATTCGAGATCCTTCAGTCATCAAAAACATAACAACTAAACAAAATCCCAAGGTATATCCTAGCCTTCCCCATTCTTGCTTATGTTTTCGTTGCACAAAAACAGCTATTGCTGTCAGTACACAGAGAGTAACTACATAATTTTTCCAAATGGGTCGAATCATGTGCATAATCGTCCCAGGAGAAGTCTGAGCAAACAATAAATTGGCTGAAAACCCACCGGACACCCCTTTCATCCAACTAATATTAACCAAGGGTTGTTCTAAAACAGCTGGAGCGAGATAAAAAGAAACTAAACCCCAGCCCAAAAAAACCGCCCCTAAAGTCATTAATACTGGCTTCCAAGAATACCACCTTGAAAAAAGCAGAATAAAAGGAATCCAGAACAGAACTGATAATAAGAGCGTTGGTAAATGAGTTAAGGCGAAAATTCCGGAAAAAAGGGTCAAAATGATTCTATATTTAGGATAAACTAGAGAGCGAGAGGTTAGCCAAACCCCTAAAGGAATCCAAGCAATTCCCCAAGTTTCTGGCAACGAGCCTCGACTATATAAATTGAGTGACAAATAGGGACAGAGCATTAAATATAATGACCCAAATAATGCCGACAACTTCCCCCATTTTTCCTGTGCAAAAAAATAAAAACTACTTCCCACAATCGCCACAGGTAAAATATAGAGAATTGCCATGATTTGACTCAGAGTCAACGGCATAAATTTAAACAAAGTCCCTACATAGGAGACTAAAGGAGGATAAAAAACAAATGTCGGACTTCCATAACCATAATTTGTTCCAGCTAACCAACGAGGATATAAAATACCTTCTTGGTGAAATTGTTGGGAAAAATGCTGAAGCCAAATTATATGATATTTAATATCTTGCGCTAATAATATTTCTCCACTTAGCCATCTCCAATTCATGATAATGGCAACTGAGACGATGAAGAGAAAAGGCAGGAGTGACAATAAAAGCTTGTGTCGAGGGAAGACAACCATGATTTTCTAAGAGTTGGCAGTAATTTGATGACAATTTGCTTAAGGATTGACGATTGATTTTTAGGAATGATCAATTTGGATAAAAGCAATATTTTCAGTTAACCTATATCAATCCTTAAGTTGGTGAAATCTTTTGTTTAAAATTTTGCTCTCTCTTCCTAAAAAAGAGGTGCTATTGCGGGATCTGTAGACTTAGTTTACTTGATAAATGCGGATAGTCGGACCATAATTAACTCCCCGCACTTGTTGCGTCTCATAAACCAAAGTTTTTTGTTTCATAATAGCTTGATAAGTTCTAACAATTTCGCGGTACTGTTCTTTCTCTCGGGCAAATCGATCATACATATTGCTCATGACAATATAATCAATATTCTGATTTGTGATTTGCTCAATATTTTTCAAATTCCCGATCTGGCTCCAAGAGGGAATAAAGCGATAATGTTCAAACTGACTTAAGTCAGTTTGGGTTAAATTTCCCTGCTCGTTAACCTCAAAAAACTGAAAAGAATCTTTAGGCAATTGGGGAGTATAAAGTTCCACTAATACTGAACTTTGAGGGGGAATATTTTTTAACATCCACTCTCCCGCTAAAGTCCGAGTATCCACCCCTGCCATTTCCCGACTCTCTAGAAAACTGAGGCTCGCCAATGGTAGGAGCATTATCCCTAAAAGGGCTAAACTTATAAAGAGACTGACCCGATGATTAAAACGTTGTTTAACCCATTGATAAAGGGTATAAATAGCATAGCCAATGAGCAGCCCTAGAAAGGGAAAGACAGGAATAATCCAACGATCCCAGCGTAAACTGAGGGTAGAGATAAAGACAAAAAACACTAGGGGAAAACTAATAAATACGAGCAAGTCTTTCCGTTTTGATGTCAAGGCAAGACCAAAACCAAAAAGGCTTAAAATTATCCCTAGTATAGTAAAATTAGCTAAAATAGGTTCTCGCCAATACCAGATTAAGTCTGCCCAAAAACCTTGTCCTGTTGCTCCTAAGTGTTCTGATCTGCTTTCATAAATTACATCATGCCAAGCGCGCTCAATATCTAGAAACAGGAAGGGCGAAGAAACAAATACTCCAGCTACACAAGAAAATGCACTAATGACAATTTTAAAACTAGATTTCCTTGACTTGGGATGGCTAATAAAGTGAGCTAAAAGAATACTTACAGTAAATAAAATAGCTGGATATTTAGTCGTAATAGCTAACCCAAGAAAAGCCCCAGCTAAGATATAGTTAAGCCATCCAGTATCTTCTAATGTTTTTAGGCAAAACCAGAGAGAGAGTAAAATAAAAAATGTCATCTGAATGTCCATCCGAATGAGCTTAGAAAGATAGACATAAAGGGGAGAAAATGCAATAAAAGCCGCCCCAATTAGACCGACACTGGGGTTAAATAGTTTATGACCAATCCAATAAACTAAAACAATGATTGCAATACCAAACACAGCCGTTAATAACCGACCACTGAGATAAAAAACAGTCGGATCTGTCAAATATAATGCTTTAAATTGTGATGGATTGCTAAATTGACCGAAAATTAAGCCTATCACAAAGATAACGAGGTAAACCAACGCTAAAAGATAGATTGTTGTGCTAGCTGGAGCGCCAAACCATTGGGGGTTAGGATCTTGATTCCCTAACATATAATAAGCCCGGTCTACAAAAATAATTTCATCAAAGTTGTAGAGGTGAGGCAAGCCAAAATTAATACCGTAGACTCGCAAAAATGTACCTAGGGCAAGGATTAATAGCAGAACTAAGCCAGCAGAATCTTTCACCCACTGGGTTGGGGGATTAAACGTTTTCATGGTTGATAATCTGAGGAGTTAAGGTCAAGTGAGAGGTCAGTTACGCTCAGATGCTTCGATTAGCTGAGGACTGTCTTTTTAATCGTCTGGATTTTATTTCAACAGGATGACTGGGGAGAGTGTTCGGCTCAAAGATGTGTTTTTTGTTCCCCCCCAAAAATCGAATCCAATATTTTGTTATAGAGACTTATGAGTAAGCACTGATTTGGTTTCCTGTTCAAGGCTAACCTTTTTTTTTGAATTGTCAAGTTTGAAGAAAGCCTGATCTGAGGTTCTGAGATAGGATTGATGGGAAAATCGAGAAAGTTTACCAAATCCTTAAATTATCGGGCTTTTTTTTCACACTGACATAGCACGGCAACCTTTATCATGAAGTATAGATGCTCAATGGAATCTACTATTTAACGCTCAGTGTTTCCCGCTTGAATTTCTTAGTGCGTTTGAACTAAAAATGTATGAATTGAAGTTCGATGTTTCCGAGATGTCATTGAGTGGGTGAAACAGAGAGTGCAAGGGCTATCCGGTTTGAATTTGAACATAAAAATAAACTATTGAGCATTTAAGCTGAGGGTTCTCTATGAGAATAATCGCCTGATGCTATATCAGGGAGTTGCTACTAATCCTGTTTATGAGTAAGTCTGTTTCTTCTTTTCGCCGTATTCTACTGACACGACTCTTTTTAGTGAGTGTGCCTGTGTTTTTGTTAGGGGTAGGGTTAACCTATGGTGTCACGTACCGTAAGGGGCGTTCTGCTTTGTTGGAAACAGCGCGCCAAAATCTGACGGAAAGCGCTATTCGCAAAGGGGAGAATATTAGTCAGTTGATTGAAGGACTCAAGGTGAATTTAGTCGCTGTCAGTCAGAGTACAACGCTCAAAACAGGTTCTGTGGAGGAGCAACAAGCGTATTTAGAAGGGCTGGCTGAGTATCTCCCGACGGAGATTGATTGTGTGCAACTCCATAGTGTAGTGGATCAGGGTGTCATGGCTAGCACTTGCGGTTCCGAACGGTTAAATGCTCCGAATCCAGAGGTTTGGTTGAGTCAAAGTCTAGAGGTGATGCTGAATCCTCTACAAGTACAGGTGCAAGTGGTTTTGCCGTTAAGGGCTGAGGGGGTTTCTTTGACGATGCCTCACACTTTAAATAGTACATTGAGACTATTTTATAGTGTGCCAATTTATGATGATGGGGGAGAATTACGTTCTACCCTTCATGTGCAATCGAGAATCATTAATGAAACGAGTTTATCGCGGGGTTCTTTTACGGGATATGCGATGGTGATTAATCAGCAGGGGGTTGTGTTGGCGCATCCTTTGGGGGAATATGTGGGTCGGAGTGTGGATGAGTTGATGTCAGGCGATCGCTTACAAACGGCCATTAACTCTGCAACGTCCGGCAGGAATGAATTTCTACACTTCGAGGAACATGGAGTTTCCCTCTTAGCGGGTTATACGGCCATTCAAAATCCGGTTGCCAATAATCCTGATCAGTTTTGGGTGGTTTTGGCAGTCACTCGCTTAGATGATGCACTCTATGCTTTAGAACCCATTCGCCGCACGTTATTACAGTTATTAATTGGCTTAAGTGTTACGATTTTAGGGGCTAGTTTCTTTACCATTTTATATGTTGCCCGAGATTTAGCCCACCCCCTAGAAAAGTTAACCAAGTTTGCTCTACAACAAGAAGCTTTACAAAGTGATCACGAAATTCCCCAAAACTTTAAAATTTGGGAGTTTCGACAGTTAGCGAGTGCGCTTAATAGTATGATTACTAATTTAAAGCATTGGGCTGAGGAATTAGAGGTGGCTTGGCGTGAAGCTCAGACGGCTAATCAGTTAAAAAGTGAATTTTTAACCACAATTTCCCATGAATTGCGAACGCCACTCAATGCTATTATTGGCTCGTTGCGCTTAGTAGAAGACGGGATGTGTGATGATCCTGATGAAGAGTTGGAGTTTTTAGCGCAAGCGGATCATGCGGCGGTTCATTTGCTTAAAATTATTGATGAAATTTTGGATTTATCCAAGGTGGAAGCGGGTCAGCTTTCTGTTGATATGCAGCAAGTTAATTTAGGAGAAATTATTGATGAGGTGATTTCTTTTCAGGTCTTAGCGTTAGAAGATAAGGGATTAAAACTGAATTTAAATATGCCAGAATATCCTCTTTTAGTTCATGGTGATCCGGCAAAATTACGACAGGTTTTAATTAATGTTTTGAATAATGCCATTAAATTTACAAAAGAGGGTTCAATCACTGTCGAAGTTTGGTTAGAAATGTTGCCAACTATCTTGGGGGGTAGTGGGGAAGAGGATTCGAGTGAGTATATTTCAAGTCCTAGTGGTCAACAGGTGGTAATCCTGATTCGGGATACAGGGATTGGCATTGATCCAACTGCACAAAACCGTTTATTCCGTCCCTTTGTGATGGTTGATGGTTCAACGACTCGCGCCTCTGGGGGGATGGGTTTAGGGTTGGCTATTTCTCGGAATTTAATCGAGTTAATGGGCGGAAAAATTACGTTGTACAGTGCGGGAAAAGACCAAGGAACAACGGTTAAGTTGTATCTGGCTACGGTGAAGCGTTATGATTTATTGGAATCTTCTGCCAATGGGCTAATTAACTATTCTTGAAATGAGATATAGACATCAGGCGATCGCACGCCTCTTAATTGCCCCGATTTTAGGCGGCAGTTTACTGTTGCCAAGTTGTTCCTTGATGCCCTTGGGGACATCCTCGGATGAAATGACCAATCCATCAGCATTGACCCTTGAAATGAAACTCATCGATAAAATTGATCCGATTGTAGAAGCCAGTCTCAAGCAGGATGGCCCCGGTGTTGCAGTTCTCATTCTGAATCAGGGGGCAGTGTTTCAAAAAGGCTACGGTTTCAGGAATGTAGAGCAGCAAGACCCCATTACACCAAATACAGTGTTTGATTTGGCTTCAGTGTCCAAGCAAATGACCGCGCTGGGGATTTTAATTCTGATGGAGGGGGGGAAACTGGGGCTAGAAGATGGGGTAACGGAGCATCTGCCCGACTTTGAGGATCCAGATCCCGATGATCCCATTTTAATCCGCGATTTGCTGTATCATAGGTCGGGTTTAGCGGACTATACGGGTGAGGCTTGGCAAGAGACAGATGAGGCTTTCGCTCGTTTGACTCTTGAGGATCATTTGCAATGGCTGAATCAGCAGGAGATTGAGAGCGATCGCGGCGTTGAATTTGAGTATAACAATAGTGGCTACGCGCTTTTGGCCTTGAT
This sequence comes from Spirulina subsalsa PCC 9445, assembly GCF_000314005.1. Taxonomy (NCBI): domain Bacteria; kingdom Bacillati; phylum Cyanobacteriota; class Cyanophyceae; order Spirulinales; family Spirulinaceae; genus Spirulina; species Spirulina subsalsa. The sequence goes on along the minus strand of NZ_JH980292.1, from coordinate 2,583,439 downwards.
TATTGAGCGGGTTTCGGGACAATCTTTTGGGGCATTTATGGCCGAGCAAATTTTCACACCCTTGGGAATGAATCATACGGTGGTATTTGCGGATTTAGCCCAACAGATTCCCAATCGGGCCGAGGGCTATGCGGTGTCTCGCCAAGGGAATTTTAAGCCCTCTTCTTTTCCCTCTGTGATTACAGGGGATGGTAATATTTTTAGCTCCATTGCCGATTTAGCCCGTTATGATCAGGGATTACGCCGGGGCGATGTGGTAACGCCAGCAACCTTAAAACTTGCGTTTACGCCGGGGACTTTGGAGAATGGGCAGTCTTTCCCCTATGGTTTGGGGTGGGAAGTCGGCCCCGATTATGTGCAGCATCGCGGCAGTTGGTACGGCACCAGCACGTTTTATCGCCACTATACTAAAGTGCCAGTGACAATTATTGTCTTAGCCAATGATGAAAATTACCCGGTGGATGAGTTGGTAGATGATCTGGCGGAATTGTTAGGTTATTAAGGGCGATTTGTCAAGGGAATTGGGGATAGATTACTGCTCACAAATTAAAAATAGAAATCGGTTCAAGATTGTCTGCGGGAACATAACCAAACACGCGAGAATAAAAATAAAATTCCCCATCTAAAGCCCGTTTAATATTCTCCGCTTTCCGAAAACCGTGTTGTTCTTCGGCAAAGGGAACATAGGCCACAGGTAAACCTTTTTTCTTCAGGGCTTCTACCATCATTTCCGCTTGATTGGGGGGGACAACTTTATCCTCTAACCCCTGAAAGAAAATTACGGGACAAGATAAACCCTCGGTAAAATGAATGGGAGAACGTTGATAATAAATCTCTTTTTCTTCAGGATATTTGCCAATTAAACCATCAAGATAACGGGACTCAAATTTATGGGTATCTTGGGCGAGCGCCTCTAAGTCACTGATGCCGTAGTAACTGGCTCCGGCTTTGAAAACATCGTGAAAAGTAAGGGCGGCTAGGGTGGTGTACCCCCCGGCACTGCCCCCAGCAATGGCTAATCGTTGTCCGTCTACTTTGCCTTCCTGTACAAGATAACGAGCGGCATTGACACAATCGGCAACGTCTACAATGCCCCATTTGCCATTCAAGCGTTGGCGGTATTCTCGCCCATACCCGGTGCTGCCGCCATAGTTGACATCAACTAGGGCAAACCCCCGACTTGTCCAGTATTGATAGCGTAAGTTAAAGGTGGGGTTGGCGGCGGCGGTGGGGCCGCCATGACTGCGGACGAGGAGGGGGGGTAATTCCCCTTGAGGGGCTTTGTAATCGCGGTTTTGAGGGGGATAAAACCAAGCATAGGCGGTTTTCCCGTCTTCGGTGGGAAATTCGATTTCTTGGGGGGTGGAGAGATAACCGACATCTAAAACCAGATCACTGGTGCGTTTAAGGCACTGGGTTTGTAAGCTGTCGATGTCCATTTGTACCAGTTGGGTGGGTTCGGTGGGGGAACCGCCAATAAAATAGAGGGTATTGTCTTTAACTTGTAAAGATCCCACGCTGGTAAAGGGAATATTAAAGATTTGCAGAGATTTGGCTTTAAATTCAAAACGCGCCATGGTGTCTTGACCGTTTTGGGAGTAGATACAGATTAAGCTATGGGTGGAGTCAAAAACGTAGGGCTGAACGCCAAAAACCCAGTGGGGATAACCAAATTCGGCATCAAGGGGAAAGAGGGGTTCAATGGTTTGATCGGTATAACAGTATAAATTCCACCAGTTGCTACGGTCTGAGACAAAGAAGAGGGTCCCATCGGGGGCAAAGGCGGGGGCGCAGACGGATTCATGATCACTGCCTGTAATGCAGGTTTTTTCGCCAATTTGACCGTTGGGGAGGACGGGGGCAAGCCAGAGGGTGGTTCCATCCCAGGGCATATTGGGATGATTCCATTCTAACCATGTGAGTTGGGTTCCGTCGGGACTGAGACGGGGGGAGGAATAGAAGTCACTACCGGAGATGAGGGTTTCTACTGTTCCGGTGTTGAGGTCGATGGTGGCGAGGGTGTTTTGAGGTTCCCCGTGACCCGGACTGTGGTTTTCACAAACGCAAATGAGGCGATCGCGTTTTTGATCCAAAACAGCATCAGCATAGCGGCAGTGGTTGTTTTCCGGGGTGAGGGGTTGGGGATCTTCCCCCACTCGTTGGCGGTAAATCCGTTGGTCGGCAAAGTTGGAAAAGTACAGAATCCCCTGAGTCATTAAATAAGAGCCTCCCCCATATTCATGAACGCGAGTCCGCAGGTTAAAGGGTGGGGGGGTGACATCGGAGCAAGTCCCGTCAGGATTCCGTTTGACGAGAACATTCCGCCCTCCCTCAGAAGGCCGTCCTTCTAGCCAATAGATATCTTCTCCATCAACGGTTACTCCCCCTAATCCAATCGTGCCGGAAACAATTAACTCGGAAGTAATGGGTGATTTCCAAGACCCAAAAGGTACTGCTTGCATAAAGGTGCTGCTCATATCGATGCTGTTGTTAATACTCTCGCATAGGATCCTGATTAATTGTGATTAATTCTCACTTGATTTCAGTTTTAGGGGGTTTCTCTATCTAAGGGTAGAGCAGAAAAGCCTAAATGAGTGGCAACGGGGCGCTGACGTAGGGGAATGCGGGTGTGGATGGGGGAGTTGAGGGTGATGATTTGCTCTTGCTCTTTAATCACGAGGGTACTGGAGCCGCCTCCGTCTAAATTGAGGGCTTCTGTTGCGCCGAGTTGGGCGAGAAATTGGGTCAATTCGGGGAGGGTTATTCCCTCACTATAAAAGGGTTGGCGACCATCGACGACGACTAACCAGAGAATGTGTTGTTGGGGATTGAAGGCGATCGCACTCCGAGGATAATTTTGGTTGTGATCCGTATTCTGCGTTAGGGGGGAAGCCTTCCCCTGATGGAGTAGAATATCCCGTCCGGCGATCGCTTGGGTCGTGCCTTCGGGACAGTCAGCCGGCACAATCTCGAAGGTATGGGGGGGAATAAAACAAAATACCGCCCAGTGATCATGGGGGGGAGAATATAAAACCCCGTTGGCAATGACCTGACCGATAGCATAAACGCGATCGCCTCGTTGGGGAAAATAATCCCAAGGATGCCGGGTATAAGCTGGGGTAAAAAAACTACCATTAATCGCCACTTGTACAGGATACTGGCGAACAAAATCCCGGGTCGTTTGGGCGGGAAACTGCATTTTCTGGGGTTTCACTTGACCCAAGGTTACAAACGGTTGAATCCCGGGTTGCTTTAAATCCAGCCTCACCCAATGAATCATCATAGGTCGAGGATCTTTGCGCCATAACCGTTCATAGGTGACACCCACAAACAGTTCCCGCCGATCAGGACGACGAGGGGGACGAAGACCCAGTAACACCCAATGCAGGACAAGGGGAATGGTGAGACTCACCAAGACGGTGAAGACGATTCTCATTCTGAGACGCTGCGCGAACACCTTGAGAATTTGAAAATAACCCATAATTCTCGTTAAAGTGGGGATTAAGAGAAAAGTACAACTGAATGCTATGCGTTATTTTCCTACCTCCTCGCCCTTGCTACTCCTCAGCTTGGGGTTTCTGATGGCCCCCCTAACAGCCTGTGCTGAGAATCCATCCTCCGAGGTCAGTATGGCGGATTTAACAACAGCCCCCACGCCCCTTTGTGCCGAAGGGGAAATCCGCGAGTCCTTTATTACCGACCATTATAGACTGCACCTCTGTTCACAGGATCAGGAATTATGGTTAGTGGGTCTAGCCAGTACCCGACCCGGTGAAGTCGTACAAGCAAGGGTGATGGACACCCCAGAAGAGGAAATTACTGCCCAAGGAGAGGATCAAATTCAATATCGCCTTGCTGAGGGTAAACTGCACATTGAAGAGGACGGCGAAACCGTAACAGAAGGCCTTTATGAGTCGATGGACTTCGCCCTGCTGCGGGATGGCGTGCCGTTAGCCGGAGAAGACCCGGAAGCCATTGCCACAGCCCTGTTCGCCCTGCCTCCAGAAGAAATTACCTCCGAGTCCGGTCAGCAAAGTATCATCCCCTTACCCGGAGAGAATCCCCCAGTGGTCATTGTCGAAAAAACCAGCCTGCCTGATGATTCCGTCTCCGGCATCCGCTACCGTCTAGAGTTTCTCCCCGTCCCCACTTCCACCCCCGATTCCCCCCAATGGACGTTAGGCTGGGTGGGTCGTCAGTTTACCTGCTGGCCGGGTCGAGGTTCTCAGGAGTGGAATAACCAACTTTGTAGTTAGGTCTGGCTGAATAAGTTCAAAGGTTCACCGACGGGCTACCCCATCCTCGCGGGCTGCCCGTTGGACGGCTGCCGAAACCACGGAGGAGACTCGCTTATCAAACACGGAAGGGATGATAAACTCTCGATCCAACTCTTGGGCGGAGACTAAAGAGGCGATCGCACTGGCCGCTTGAACATACATATTCGTTGTGATTTTCCGCGCCCGACAGTCCAACGCCCCCCGGAAAATCCCCGGAAAAGCCAACACATTGTTAATCTGATTCGCGTAGTCACTGCGCCCCGTTGCCATCACAGCCACCTCATCCCGCACTAATTCCGGCTGGATTTCTGGCACCGGATTCGCCATAGCAAAGATAATCGCCCCCTCATTCATCGTTTTTACCATTTCCGGAGTTAAAACCCCCGGCACACTCACCCCAATAAACACATCTGCCCCCTGCACGGCATCCGCTAAAGTCCCCTCTTGATCCACCGCAAAGAATTGTTTTTGGGGGTTTAAATCCGTGCGCTGACGGGAGAGAATCCCTTTAGAGTCACACATGATAATAGAACGAGCGCCCGAATGGAGCAGCAGATTAGCAATGGCCACCCCCGCCGCCCCGGCCCCATTAATGACGATTTTCACCGCTTCTAGCTCTCGTTTGACCAGTCTGAGAGCATTAAATAAGGCCGCGAGGGTAACAATGGCGGTGCCGTGTTGATCATCGTGGAATACGGGGATGTCTAATTCTTCCCGCAAGCGTTTTTCAATCTCAAAACACCGGGGGGCGCTGATATCTTCTAGATTCACCCCGCCAAAGACAGGGGCGATATGTTTCACCGTAGCGATGATTTCTTCAGGATCTTGGGTATCCAAACAGACGGGGAAGGCATCAATCCCGGCAAACTCCTTAAATAACATGGCCTTCCCTTCCATGACGGGTAAAGCGGCCTCGGGGCCGAGATTGCCTAAACCTAATACCGCGCTGCCATCGGTGATAATGGCGACGGTATTACTTTTAATGGTCAAGGAAAAAACCTGTTGGGGATCTTCTGCGATCGCCTTACAAATCCGTCCCACCCCCGGAGTATAGGCCATCGCCAAATCCGACTGATCATTTAAAGGCATTCGGCACTGCATCCCAATCTTACCCCCCCGGTGCAGGTCAAAGGTCCGATCCGACACCCGCAACACCTTAACATGAGGAACTTCCTTAATTGCCGCCACAATTTCCTCCGCGTGTTCCGTACTCGACGCATCCACCACAAATTCCCGTTTCGACAATTTGCGCGTATGCTGGAGGAGATTAATCTGACCAATACTGCCCCCTCGTAAGGCGATCGCATGGGTGACACTGGCTAACATTCCCGGTGTGTTGGGCAGTTCAATAGAAATCGTTAAACTAAAACTGGGATTCGGGGTTAAATGAACCATTGTTTCTCTCTCGATGCTTGGTATTCATAGCTTAGTCTTCATAGTCTGGTGATTGGTTCTCGGAGTTACCACAACCGCTAGACAAAACTTAACCCTTCACCATCCAGCTTGAGAACAGCTTGCTGTTGTTGCACCCCAAAACAAACAACCCCCACCCTAGCATCCTACACAAGAATTTCCCCCGTCCCCTGAAATTTAACAAAAATGTTGCGGAATTCCCCTTCCTCGCTTGCAGGGACCGGATGGACTTGACCACTAACTCCCAAAGCGAAAACCAAGCTAAAAAGGGCTGTGTTGCAAGAGAAAATTTGGGTCTTAGGAACTAGGACTTCTGCTTGGGGAGGGAAGATAAGACTCGCTATATTTCGGTATAGAAAGCACTTCCCATTGAATCAGGAAGCTCCATCCTCGCGCCTCGGCAGGGTGGGGTAGTTCACCAGAAATCAAATAAAGTTAGATCGCCTAGAATAAAGGGGAAAAATAAACAACTCGGAGAATTATGGGTAAATTTCAATGGCGTTTAGGTTTAGGTACAGGTTTAGCCGGAATCTTACTCTTTGCCAATCCCGTTGTCACTGTTGCGGAAACCGTCTCTCCCCCCCCAGAGTCCGGTTTACCGACGATGGAAACCCTAGAAACTGTTCAAGAATCAATCAGCCCGGAAAAACTGGCTCTGATTCAACAATTACGGCAAATGACCCAAACTTCTCGTCTATTTCAATCCACTTTAGATTCTTTAGTGGGTCAAACAGAACAGGCTTTTGGGCAGTTGATGGGGGCTAATCCAGATAATGAATTGATCTCGGAAGAAGACCGAGCAGAAATTCAAGCCATGATGAGCCGTATTACCGAGCGAATTGTAGAAGAAATTCGCGAAAAAGTAGATGTAGAAGGGGCATTAGCTAAAGTCGAAACCTACTTATACAATAAGTATTATACCGAAGGCGAATTGAGGGATCTAATCGCCTTTTATCAAACCCCCACGGGACAAAAAACGGTGCAAGTCATGCCCCAAATGACTCAGGATTCTATGAGGCTATTCAATGAACTCATTTTACCGGATGTGTTTGAGGTTTTACAGGGTGTAATGATGGAGGAGTTGGGGGGCATGATGGAAGGATTAGAGGAATTTGAACAAGTCGAGGAAGATTGACACTCCCCGCTCTTGCATAGACGGGGATTCTTGGTTCATTGAGATTACTTGCTTAGACAAAATCACTTCTGAAAAAGTAGAGGTATTCTCTCCCCAAGCGTTTATTGGGTCTATCCCAAAAGTTCCCGTATGCCCTACGGTACTTAACCCCTTCTTAAGAATGTTGATAGCGGCGTTTTCATCCCCCACTTAAAAGATGGAGGCTTTCATGCTCCCGCTATTTTCCCGTAAATGCAACCCCCTCCACTTAACTCAATGATTCCCTTCTGTAATGACTCGTAAACGGACTAAATTCTCTCCGGCATCGTCTAATTTAACCTCAATGACTTCATTGGTCAGGGAGTCTAAACAGGATAAAAGAGAGCGTAGATGGGGATTACTTGCCCCGGTATCCACATAAAGCCGATCCGCTAAATTGCCTAAGCGTTTCCAAGTCGTGTAAAGCTTGGCAACGGTTTGTTCTAAAGTTGAGGCCTGTTTCACTAAATCGGCGGCCGTATTTAAACAGTCTAAACGTAAGGCTTCTTCTAAGGCCATTTCAAGGTCTAAAGAGGCGTCGCGGATGGTTTGGACTTGAGCGGCCGCGTCTAAATATTTGGACAAATTGCGGGCTTCGCTGGTCAAGGTTTTTACGGTGTCAATATCGGGATTGGCAGCGATTTCCCGTTGAATGCCTTTGAGGTGTAAATCCGGCAGTTTTTCCATTTCCCGCACGAGGGGGGCGAGATGACGGGGAGGAAGGCCCCCTTCGGCGGATTTTTCTTTCACTTCATCGGGCAATAAATCAGAACTCATGGCCGTCCATTCATCGGACAATTGTTTGACTTCCCGACGGGTAATCCGATCCCCTTGTTGTGCCGCTTCACTGACTAAACGCTGGACTTCTGGGGCAGATTTGGCGGTTTCGACAAAGGCACGCTTACTAAAATTATTAATGCTGAGGGGATCTAGTTGCCCTTCCGCTAAGAGGGTGTCGGCACTGTTGGCTAACTGAATTAAGGCGTAGGCTTGACTTTTGGTGATTTCCCGATTTTTTAGCCAATTGAGAAAACCCTGGCCTCGTCCTTCACCGCCTTTTTTTTCGCGATCGCGCACCGCCCGCAACACTCGCCCCCGCCAGATATCAGTCTGTAAGTCAAAGCGCTCGCACACTTTCCAGACTTCATCTAACTGTTGTTCAAACTCATACTCTAAAATCTCCTCATCCTCAGGATCCGGGAGTTGAAAGTTAAAGTCCGTCGGCGTTTGCAAGGCGGCCGCAATCTCAGCAGAAGAGGGCGCAGTTTCAACCATAGGGGGTTTCCATAATGTGACCATCGGACTATTTTTGCACATTGACCCCCCACTCCCTCAGAAAACAAGGAAAAGAAAAGCCAAAATTTCTCCCCTATCCCCTTGCCTTTTGTGGGAGGTTGTGTAAGAATGATTGGATGTGACTGAAAAATAGCACCCGCAATGGGTATTCTTGGAGAGGTGGCTGAGTGGTCGAAAGCGGCGGATTGCTAATCCGTTGTACAGTTTATACTGTACCGAGGGTTCGAATCCCTCCCTCTCCGTTCAAAACACGGGGCAAAACATGAGGTTAATTGTGAGATGTCCCATTGGGGCTTAACAAATTGCACAGCACTATTGATGGGGTAGTGAGTGTTAGACACAACCGTATTTTGTCCATTCTTTATAAAGATAGCCGGGAAAACCCCATCCCCTTGTGGGTGGGGAAGTTGACTCCCTGCACCCCGAAATACGATCTTCGAGAAACCCCTCATTTCACTGATCGATGAGCCTCTAATTGTGGGAAAAATTAATCTTAGGGAAGCATCAAGTCTCCTCCAAACTTGAGGATTGAGTAATGTTCTTAGCTCTCCTCTGAATTATTCCCTTTAACCGTTAAAGAATTTCATGTTTTTATTACTTTCCGTTAACCTAATCATAGGGTTGCCCCCGTAATCTGAGATCATATAGAATGGGACACCCCGTAAGGTAGCGACCTGAGATCCCCAATCTTGCCTGAACCTTTGACTATTTCCCTTGAGAACACCATAAAAAACTTACCTATTCATTAGCATCATGAAATCCGAACAATTACAACAAGCACCTGTAGCCAATTCTTTCAACCCTTATAATACCAATAGTACATCCTTTGATTTTGAATTATGGGCGCAAGCTGTGCGTTCTCAAATGTTGAATGTGGTGCAGAAAAAAAACGAGTCTCAAAAAAAGGAAGCTTGATGTAAAAAGTCAAGTAATTTCATAAAAATTAACATTCATTTTGTTTTCCCTGATTTTGTTTTCCCATCGTGAGGGAAAACAAAATGGGGCGGAAACATTCAAAAGGGGAATTCACGAATTCCCCCTTCGAGAACCTAGTGATCTAGGCGTGAACACTGCCATCAGGCATCATGGCTCCGGTTAATAGGGCCTCAGATAAGTCTGCTCCGAGTAGGTTAGCATCTCGTAAACTTGCCCCGCGCAAGTCCGCACCCCGTAGGATAGCTCCATCTAACATGGCACCCCAGAGATAAGCGCCTTGGAGGTTAGCTCCGCTTAAATCAGCGCCAACGAGATTGGCCAAATTTAAGTTAGTCTCTCTTAAATCCGCATTGCGTAAGTCAGCTTCTTCTAATTGAGCGCGCATCAAGTTAGCTTCAAAGAGTTGACCGCCTCGTAAATTACTGGCGCTTAAGTCGGCTTGTTTGAGGTTAGCTCGTTCGAGTTTAATGTACCGTAATTGAGCTTCACTGATATCACTTCCGCTTAAGTTGGCATCGGTTAATTGACAACCACTGAGTTTAACTTCACTTAAATCTAATCCGCTAAAGTTAGCGTTATCTAACGTTAACCCATTCATCCAAGCGCCTTTTAATTTTACGCCGTTTAATTGCGCTCCTTTCAGGTTCGCTCCGCTTAATCTTGCTCCGCTTAAGTTTGTCCAGTTTAAGTTTGCCCCGGCGAGGTTAGCCGCCCTTAAATTAATGCCATTTAAGTTAGATCCACAGAGGTTAACACCGGGCATATTAGCGCGATAGAGTGTCACCCAACTGAGAATAGCGCCACTGAGTTTTGCGCCTTGTAAATCGGTGTTGGCAAGGTTAGCCCCGCGTAGGTCTGCTTTGGTTAAGTCTGCTTCGATGAGTTGTCCGGCTTTGAGTTTGGCAAAACTCAAATTTGCGCCGAATAAAAATGCTCCGTTGAGATTAGCTTCTAACAAAAAACAACGTTCTAAATGGGCGCGAGCAAGAGAAGCTTCTTTAAGTAAAGAGTTAGAAAAATTCGAGTGAGTTAAGTTCGCTCCGATTAAGTTAGCAGCAATTAATTCCGTGCCGCGAAAATCGCGTTCCCCTTTGATGTAACGATGCAGCAATTCATTAGCATCCATGTTCCCGATACTCCTATCCATGAGTAGGAATGAGTTAAATCCAAAGTTTTCAAGTGATCTGTGGATTCATCATTATTTTAGTCTTTCTATATTTTATCTTAAGTATTAGTTTTTTTCTAGAGTTTTAAAGAACGTAATGTTATTTTGTTTCATTGAGCAATTTATGAATTTTTATGAACTTTTGGGAAATTGGGGAACAAAAAGGAGGGTCTTAAGGGGGATCTAGGGTGATGTCTATGGTGTCGAGGAGTTGTTGAAACTGAAAGTCGTCGATGAGGTGATGGATAGCTTGGGCGGTGTCGGGATAGTCTTCTTGGAGGGTGTTGGTGAGATGCTTCATGAGGTTGATATCACCCGAGTAAAGGGCTTCTTTGAGGTCTAAAACCCAATCTCGGGGGACTTGGGCGAGGAGGATCGGGGTGAGTAAAGGAGGAGGGGGGGGTGTGGGGGGTGTGGGGGGGAGAAACTCTAGATTGAGTTGATGTTGCAACATATTGATGATTTGCTGTTTTTGGAAGGGTTTGCGGATGAAGGCGTGAAAACCCGCTTGGAGTGCCATAGTTTTGTCTTCTTCAAAGGCACTGGCTGTGACGGCGATAATTTTGGCGGTGGGGGAATGGGGGAGGGTTTGCATTTGGGCGATCGCACCATAGCCATCGAGTTTAGGCATTTGTAAGTCCATAAACACCAGATGGGGCTGCCAACTTTGCCAGAGGGCGATCGCCTCATAACCATCTTCGGCCTCTTGTACCTCTAATCCCAAGGGTTTGAGCATGGCGACTAATAATTGACGATTCACCCGGTTATCATCCACCACTAGAATCCGATAGGTGGTTTCTGTGGGGGCTAAAGAGGTGAGGGGAGACAAGGATTCCGGGGGCAGAGTTGGACAAGTCAAGGATTCGGCGTTAATCTCAAACTGGAAACAACTCCCTTTTCCCGGTTCACTTTCGACGGTAATTGTACCCCCAAGGAGTTTGACAAATTTTTGACTAATCGCTAACCCTAAGCCAGTGCCTTCTTGGAATCCGGGGGTTTGATCACCTTGAACAAAGGCTTGAAAGAGCTTCTGTTGAGTGTCGGGAGCAATACCAAGCCCAGTATCCGTAACGGCAAAATTGAGGCGGGGGGGTGTGGTATGGGTAACAGTCACCGAGAGGGTAACTTGACCTTGTTGGGTAAATTTTAGGGCATTGCCTAAAAGATTAATTAAGACTTGACGTAATTTGACTTCATCGGTTTTAACACAGGCGGGAAGATTCGGGGCTAGGTGAAATTGTAATAACAGACCTTTAGCCTCCGCCTGAATTTTGAGCATTTGCTTAATATCGTCTAAGAGAGCTTTGACATCACAAGCTTGGAGGTTGAGGGTGCTACTTCCGGCTTCAATTTTGGACAGTTCTAAAACTTGATTAATTAAACTCAGCAGATAGTTCCCACTGCGCTCAATAATTTGAATAAATTCCCGTTCTTGGGGGGATAAATGAGGGCTATTGATGAGCAATTGGGGATACCCCAAAATGGCGTTTAAGGGGGTGCGCAGTTCATGGCTCATACTGGCGAGGAAGGTACTTTTCGCTTGGTTAGCGGCTTCGGCGGCCTCTTTTGCCCGGGTCAGTTCCAGTTGGGCGGTTTTGAGAGCGTTAATGTTTTGAATTTGGACTAAATGGTAGAGGGGAACTTGTTGATCGTTGCGGACTAAGGAAACAGAAACCAAGACCCAAATCACACGACCTTGACGGCAAAAATAGCGTTTTTCGAGTTGATAGGTTTGGATTTTGCCTCGTTCAAGTTGCTCTAGTAGGGGGTACTCTTGGGCTAAATCCTCGGGGTGAGAATAGTCAGCAAAGTTCATTTGTAAGAGTTCCCTTTCACTGTAGCCGAGGATTTGACAGAGGGGGGGATTCGCTCGCAACACCTGACCATCTAAGCGGGTGATAGCCATACCAATGCCTGCATCTTCAAAGGCACTGCGAAAGCGGGCTTCACTTTCTCGCAGTTTTTGATCCGCTAGAATGCGATCGCTCACATCCCGAGAAATGATGATAATTTCTTCGAGTTGTCCGGTGGTGCGATCGCGTAGAGGTTGCAGTTTGGACTCCACCCAGACATAATGACCGTTGCGGTGTTGGACTCGTCCGGTAAAGGTGACACTGCGATTGGTCTTTTGCACCCGTTTCCAGGCCTCAGTGGCAGCAGGTAAATCTTGAGGGTGAATTAAATCTTTAGGATCTCCTCCGAGATAGTCAGCAGGATGATAGCCCGTCATACAGTAGAAGATAGGAGACAGATAATGAAACCGCCGATCCGGGCCATGTAAGGAAATCAAATCCGCCAGATTTTCCGTTAACAGGCGATATCGTTGTTCACTGGTGGTGAGTTGGTGGGTGCGTTCTTGTACCGCTTGGCTCAAGGTTTGGTTGTAGTTATGCAGCAATTGATCCGCTTGTTTGCGGTCGGTAATATCTTGGAACGCATTAATCACATATAACACCTCTCCCGTCTTGGGATCTTGCACCGGCACCGTGAGAATATCTAACGCTACTCGTTGCCCATCACGCTCAAGTTCCATATCTTCCACATGAACGGTTTTCCCTTGCAGGGCGAGGTAGACGGGGATTTTTTGGGCGGGGTACCATTCATCGGTTCCGGCGCGATAGAGCCGATACTGTTGGGACAGTTGATCTAAGGGAACATCGGCTTTACCTTGGCCTAAAATTTGCTCTCCGGTTTGATTAATTAAAATCAGTTGGCCTTGACCATCAAAGACACTGACCCCCAAGGGAACACTATCCAACAAGATGGAGAATTTTTGCTCACTGGTTTGGAGTGCCGTGAGGGTTTCCGCCAATTGTAACCCCAGTTTGCCAAAGGATTGGGTCAGGGTGCGAATCACCCCAAATCCTTCCGGGGAGGAAAGGGGGGGGAGTTCTCCGTGGCTCCATTTTTGGACTTGTTCATCTAATTCTTGTAACGGTTGAATAATCCAGCGCGTAGTAATGACAGCAAATAATAGGGAGATTAATAGAGCAATACTGCATAAAACCACCGTTTGACGACGATTTTCGCTAATTTCTGCCATAAAATCCCGTTCTGGGATAATAATGCTGATCGTCCAGTTTAAATCGGGATGTTGGGGGTTTTGATAACGACGTTGTAGGACAAAATGGCGATCGCCCACCATCTTCACCACACAAGTCCGATCTAGAGTACAAGAGGAATCTAGAGTCCCAGAAAACTGAGCAATAATCGGATGGGGACTCTCTGGGGGAGTAATCCGTTTAAGTTGGGGAGGTTTACCCGGATTCACCAATTGAAAGGGAGATTCTGAGGTAGAACTAGCCACTAACAACCCTTGAGCATCAGTGATCACAATTACACTCGATGGACTCAGGGGTAAACGTTGTAAAAAGCCGTTCATCTCCAACAAACTGAGACTAACGGAAAACACCCCCAACAGTTCTCCCGTGGCGGAATCCTTCAGGGGAAGATAGGCGCCGATGCCCAAGGAGGGATATTGACCAAGTTGGAAGATATCACTCCACCCCATCTGATCACTTTCTACCGCCGCTTTATACCAAGGTCGCTCATCAAGCCTAAAAGGTGTTACAGTTTGGGGTAAACCCACCGATTGACCCATCTCATTGAGGGGATAGACCCGGATTTCTTGAGGGTTTTCGAGATCAGCAACTACTTTTTGTAATGCTCCCCCTGCGGTAATATCCCGATGAAAGCCGTCTAGGGTACCATTGGGACGACCGAAGAGAACACTAGCGACTTGGGGAAACTGCTGTAAGCGTCGGAAGAGAAAAGGATGGAGTTGGGTTGAGTTTTGGGGATCTATCTCACCCAAAACTACAGCATCAGCATTGAGACGATTAATCAGGGGCGGGGTGGCTAAATAGGTTTCTAAATACTCTAAAACACGATGACCCGCTTGCTGCATGAGTTGATCGGCTAAATCGGCGATCGCACGCTGTCCACTACTATAGGACAAATACCCCACCAACCCCACCGTTGCCAGCAATTGCAACACAAAGGGAACGACTAACACCACCTGTAACGGCAGTTTTTGGACTCGGGGATGACGCTTGAGAATCATAGCTGTGACCATTTTCTATAAGGCGGGAATAGCTTGGGGGGCAAAAATCATTACGCCTAGCCCTTCATCGGTCTTAAAGGAAATCCTTAACTCCTGTTGGGACGTAATCGCATAACTTTCCGCCCGTTCTAATGCTCTCAAATAAGCCGCTTCTTGCTGAATAATATCGAGAGAACAAGCCTTACGAGTGGAAGCCGGAGGACTCACCGTTAAACGATTATTGTCCTCCCGATAACTGGTATTATACTGATTACAACTCCCTGATCCTGTAATTTTATTTTGTGTAAAGTTTGCTGTAATTTCTGTGCGACTTAAAGGTTGTTTAAGTTGGTTTGACGTTCCCCATAAAATTAAACGCCAACTCGTACCCGGCAAAGAAATTTCCGGAATAGCAAGAGGCGTTTCTAATAGTTCCTCTTCATTGATCTCCTGATTGATTGGTTCTTCTGCCCATCCGCTCCGGGACAGAGTGTTAAGGCCTAAACCTATCCCTATTAAAATAAACCAGAACCCCCAAAACGCTTTAAATCTATTCATAGAACCTCCTAAAAAAAGCTAAAAAGGCTTGATATTTTTAACAAAAATGTTGCGGAATTCTCCTTCCTCGCTTGCAGGGACCGGATGGATAGCAACCCAGCAATATACTGGGCGACAGCGAATCCATGCTAAGATAAATATATCTTGACCACTAACTCCCAAAGCGAAAACCAAGCTAAAAAGGGCTGTGTTGCAAGAGAAAATTTGGGTCTTAGGAACTAGGACTTCTGCCTGGGGAGGGAAGATAAGACTCGCTATATTTCGGTATAGAAAGCACTTCCCATTGAATCAGGAAGCTCCATCCTCGCGCCTAGGCAGGGTGGGGTAGTTCACAATAATCCTCTCATTCATTGTGAATGTTTAAGTGAAGAAGTGTTAAGTTTAAACCGAGGTTGATGAGACAGAACCTAAAAATGGTAGCATAGGGACTTAAAGCTAGGGGTGCTTGGACTGCGACAAGCTGAGAAATACCCTTAGAACCTGAGACTGGTTAGCACCAGCGTAGGGAAGCTCTCTCTGAAAGGATATTCAAATATATGCGTAAAGAATGGGTTGCTAAACGGCACGGTCAGGGTAACGTGACACAGATGCACTATGCCCGTCAAGAGGTTGTGACCGAAGAAATGCACTATGTCGCCCAACGAGAAAACCTGCCTGTAGATTTAATTCGGGAAGAAGTGGCGAGAGGTCGGATGATTATTCCGGCGAATATTAACCACACCAATCTAGAACCGATGTGCATTGGCATTGCTTCTCAGTGTAAAGTGAACGCCAATATTGGGGCTTCTCCTAACTCTTCTAATTTAGAGGAAGAAGTGGCGAAACTCAATCTCGCGGTGAAGTATGGGGCCGATACAGTGATGGATTTATCCACCGGAGGGGGGGATTTAGATACCATTCGTCGGGCGATTATTAATGCTTCTCCGGTGCCGATTGGTACAGTGCCGATTTACCAGGCGCTTGAAAGTGTGCATGGGAAGATTGAAAACCTTACCCCGGATGATTTTCTGCACATTATCGACAAACACGCTCAACAGGGCGTAGATTACATGACAATTCACGCGGGGATTTTAATTGAATATCTGCCGTTGGTGAAAAACCGGATTACCGGGATTGTGTCCCGGGGGGGTGGGATTATTGCCCGTTGGATGCTGCATCACCACAAGCAGAATCCTCTCTATACTCATTTTGATGACATCATTGAGATTTTTAAAAAACATGATGTTTCTTTTAGTTTAGGAGATTCTCTCCGTCCGGGTTGTGTTCATGATGCGTCAGATGAAGCCCAGTTAGCGGAATTGAAGACGCTGGGTCAATTGACTCGCCGGGCCTGGGAACAGGATGTTCAGGTGATGGTGGAAGGGCCCGGTCATGTGCCGATGGATCAGATTGAGTTTAATGTGAAAAAACAGATGGAGGAGTGTTCTGAGGCACCTTTCTATGTTCTGGGTCCGTTGGTGACGGATATTGCACCGGGTTATGATCATATTACGTCGGCGATTGGGGCCGCAATGGCGGGCTGGTATGGGACGGCGATGTTGTGTTATGTCACGCCGAAGGAGCATTTAGGGCTACCGGATGCGGAGGATGTGCGCAATGGTTTGATTGCCTATAAAATCGCGGCTCATGCGGCGGATATTGCTCGCCATCGTCCGGGTGCGCGGGAGCGGGATGATCAGCTTTCGGCGGCGCGTTATAATTTCGACTGGAATCGTCAGTTTGAATTATCGTTAGACCCAGACCGGGCGCGGGAATATCATGATGAGACGCTTCCGGCGGATATTTACAAGACGGCGGAGTTTTGTTCGATGTGTGGGCCGAAGTTCTGTCCGATGCAGACGAAAGTAGATGCGGATGCGTTGACGGAGTTAGAGAAGTTCTTAGCAAGGGAACAGGAAACGGTGGCTCAACGGTAGTCCGTTGTTAACTGTTCTGTTGAATCCCGAAGCCCCATCCTCGCCAAGGGCAGGGTGGGGCAGTTCAAGGGCAGAGTTGATTAAGGAACTGCTCGACTTGTCGCCGATAGGATTCGCCCCCAGCACTGGCGGCGTTGTTATGTCCGGCATCGGGGACAATATAGAGGGCTTTTTGCGGGTTTTTGGCGGCATTAAAGAGGGTTTGACTCATTTGGGGGGGAATGCGCTTGTCTTGGGCGCTGTGGATGAAGAATATGGGAAGATTGAGTTGGGAGAGTTTGCCGAGGGAGTCGAAATGATGGTTGAGGAGTAACTGAACAGGGAAAATCTTGTAGATGCCATCATAATCAATCATCTCGGTGATAGAAGTAAAGGAACACTGGATGATCAGGGCGGCTAAGTCGGGGTGGTGGGTGGCGAGTTCGATGGCGATCGCACCTCCGAGAGAATGACCATAAACTATCACCTCAGAAGCCCTACAGCCTCGTTCTTTGAGCAAATAATCTAGGGCAATTTCTGCATCCTCATAAACCTGTTTTTCTGTAGGAAAAGGCCCCGCACTTTGTCCATAGCCGCGATAATCAAACAGTAAGACAGAATACCCCAGTTGATGGAAAACATGGGATTGATCTAAATTCGCCCCCACATTAAAACCATTACCATGTAACTGTAAAACCACCCCTCGGGGAGTGCCAACCGCAGGCATCCACCAAGCATACAGAAACTGTTGGGGGCGTTGGGGAATGGGAATTGAGATCACCTCATAATCCATCCCCCATTGATCTGGGGTGTTGGTCATTTGGGAGGAGGGGAAGAAGATGAAACGGTTTTGCCACTTCCACACCACAAAACACATCAGGAGATAGGCGATCGCACCAATCCCAACAACCGAACCGAACCCTTGCCAGAGTTCCATCCATTCCGTTAACGTAAATCCGAGCCAGTAGGGGAAATATGCCGAAAAAAAGTTCATCAAGGGCGCTGTAAAATCCAATGAGTGAATCGAGTGCTTATTATCCTCGTCCAAGGGGAGGAGACGGGGAAATTAAACGTCTGAATAGGAGACTACAATGATCATTGTATTTGATATTGACGGGGTAATCCGCAATGTGGGGGGATCTTACCGTCGGGCGATTATGGATACTGTTGCCCACTTTACCCAAAACCAATATCGCCCTAGCTTAGACGATATTGACCAACTCAAAGGGGAGGGGATTTGGAACAATGACTGGGAAGCCTCCCAAGAGTTAATTTACCGTTACTTTATCGCCCAAGGACAATCCCGCGAGGACATCGCCCTCAACTATGAAGAAATTGTCGAGTTTTTCCAACGTCGGTATCGCGGCACCGATCCCAACCATTGGAACGGCTATATTACCCAAGAACCCCTCTTAGTCGATAAAGTCTATTTTGACGATCTCACCGCCCATGATATCCCTTGGGGCTTCTTTAGCGGGGCAACCCGGGGATCGGCGGAATATGTGCTAAAACACCGTCTGAGATTGGTCGATCCGGTATTAGTGGCGATGGAAGATGCACCCGGTAAACCCGATCCTACCGGCCTGTTTTTAGCCCGTCAACAGTTAACCCAGCGTCATGGCTTGGAAAATAATGTCCCTGTTCTATATGTGGGCGATACCGTAGGCGACTTATACACCATTACCCAGGCCAAAGCAGAAGATCCCCAAACCCCTTGGATTGGCATTGGTATTTTACCCCCCCATGTACAAACCAACCCAGAACAAGAGGAAGCCTACAGTGCCAAACTCAGGGCGGCCGGAGCCCAGGCGGTGTTTAATAACGTCGGGGAACTCACCCCGGAAATTATTCGGCAAAGGGTTCAAAACAGTTCTCCAACGCCCTAAAGGGTTCAATATTTAGCCGATCCACCTCCCTCGCTTCCGGGGGTGGGACAAAGTTAAAATGGGAGGGCGGGAACAAGGGATGTTCTACCCGGTGCTGGACTGTTTCCACTAAGTTGAGTTCCTGTCCGCCATCCCGCACGGTGAAATCCGTTTGGGTGATGCGGTTTTGATAGGGATCGACAAAAAAGCGGGCGATTAAGCTGGGGGGGTTTTTGAACTCATAAAGGCGATGAATCCGTTGGTTGCCTAACGTAACGTTGGCAATGGTTTGATCCTCGGGTGAACCACTTAAAAAGGCCGCCAGAATAGTGTCAATGGGGCGCATTCCCTGATCAATTTGGGCTTTGATGGGGGCCGGAGTCCTCATATAGAAAAAGTTGAGAAAGCCCAACATGATATAGAGGTGGGGGGCATTCTCTAGGAAATTGCTGGTTGTGCGTTCCGTGTAGCGGTTACGATCCGAGCGATGAAACCAGACGGTTTCCCCATTGTTGATCAGTTGAACTTGAAAAACGGGATCACCATTGGGTTGTAAAAAGGTGATTTCGGTGCGGAAACGGTCAGGGTATTGGGTAATGGAGTTTAAGCGATAGTTCAGTTGAACGTTGTGGTTGCCACAGTAAGCCCGCAGCGCAATGATTGACTCGGTGTGATATACCCGGCCGCGAATCAGGTTTAATAGACCATTGCCTAGGAGGGAAAAGTCTAGGCTAGTGGAGTGTTCCGGGGGGGGAGGGGGCAGGAGACGACTGCGTTGGGCGAGGGTGGCATTAGCCTGTACAGGGGACACAGCGCCCTGTAGTCCCACCAGGAGGGAACAAAGGGCTAAGAGGGAACGAGAGAGTTTCATCCGACAGCCTCACAATAAGTTAGGGGAAAACAAAGGGGCAAGGAGAACTTGCGCCCAAGCTAACAGAATTTTGGTTCTTCTAGAGATTAATCGAGATTGAGGAATTTTTCGAGGGCGGCGACCATTTTGGGGGGCCAACGACGGACGGTTTTGACCCATTCAATATCTTGATATCGTTGATCCATGCCGACGGTGGCCACCCAGTTACTTTCGGCTTCTCCCTGTTGTCCTTCTTCCCAGAGGGCGGCGGTGAGGGCGGCGCGCATATCGGGGAACATGGGGTATTTACGGACGATGTTGCGCATCATTCTGAGGGCTTCGGGCTGTTGATCGGCTTGGTAGAGGGTGAGGGCGTAGTTCGCGAAGGCAAAGGCGAAGTCTGGGGCTAATTCGGTGGCTTTTTTGTAGTCCTCAAGGGCGGCTTGCCAGTTTCCTTGACCCGCTTTAGCGTTGCCGAGATTATTGTAGGCGAGGGGATCTTCTGGGGTGAGATTGAGGACTTTTTCATAGTCTGCGATCGCCTTTGACCATTTTTTCTGGCGTTCATACGCCACACCCCGGTTTAAGTAAGGATCTGGGGCATCGGGAGCCAGTTTAATCGCTTGATTATAGTCGGCAATAGCTTCTGGTAATTCATTTTGACTGACCCGCATATTCCCCCGATTACTCCACAGGGCTGGATTCTCCGGGAAAGCCTCGATTAAATCACTCCAATACTGTTCCGCTTGGGAAAAATTGCCCGTTTCCGCCGCACTAATGGCTTTTTGTGCGATCGCCTCCCCCTGTTCCAAGGAAAGCCCCATCCCTTGCGCCCAAGCCAGATCCCCATTCCCCCAGCACAACACCACAGAGAACACCGTAATAATTCCGATAATCCAACGCATAAATCCTAATGCTCTGAGTAATCCTACCATCCCCTCAGTTTACCGTTTAACTCGCAAGAAGGCTCACCGATCCAACTCTCCCCGGATTATCCCTCCCCGGGGGTTTTTGCCAATAGAGAAAGCGTGATAGCGTAGTAACGACTTCTGGAAGACTCCTAGACCAGTCATGACCCCAAAACATCTCACATTTAAGCATCTGATTCCCCTGTTCTTGTTAACCACTGGGAGTATGATTTCCCCAGTCTTCGCTCATGGGAGTCGTTTAGACTATCACAGCACAGAGGCCATCACCCTAACCGCCTCCTATGACAACGGGGAGATGATGAAAAATGCTCAAGTCACCATTTATGCCCCCAATGATCCCCAAACCCCTTGGTTACGAGGGACAACCGATGAGCAAGGAGAATTTGTGTTTACCCCAGATCCCAGCATTCCGGGCAATTGGGAGGTCATGGTTCGTCAGGCCGGACATGGTAATATTGTCAGTATTCCGGTGGGTGACAGCACTTCAGAAGCGGGGCAAACTCCAGAGGGAGAAACTCCGGCCGTTCGTCAAGCCCCAGGAAGCAGTGGGGGATATACTCCGATGCAAAAAGCCGTTATGGCAGGTTTAGGGATTTGGGGGTTTGTGGGAACAGCCCTATTCTTTACGAGGAGAAACGCTGATCATGCACATTCCCGATAGTTTGTTACCCCCCGCGATCGTCATTGGGGGGTATGCCATCACCGGAGGGGCGACTTGGTACGCACTACGGCAGATTAAACAAGACCCAGATCCCACCCAGAATATACCCAAGGCCTCTTTATTAACGGCGGCCTTTTTTGTGGCTTCTCTGATTCATTTTCCCGTTCCCCCCAGTAGTATTCACTTGATCCTCAATGGTTTAATGGGGATTATTTTGGGCTATTATGCCTTTCCCGCCATTTTGATCGGTCTATTTTTCCAAGCGGTTTTATTTGGTCATGGGGGAATCTCCACCTTGGGGGTGAATGCCCTATTGATGGGAATTCCCGCCCTCTATGCTCATCATTGTTACCAGTGGGGCCAGGGGTGGGTGAAGAAATATCCCCTCGGTGCCTCAGTTTGGACATTTTTCACCTCAGCCAGTGCTTTACTCTTGTCGGCGTTTCTGTTTGTGACAATGGTCATTACCAATATTCCCGCCGATTTAGACGCAGATTTAGAACGTCAGGCCATCTTAATCTCCATGATGGGCTATGGCCTTCAATCCGTGATTGAGGGAACCATTGCGGTGATGGTGGTGTCCTTCCTG
This sequence comes from Spirulina subsalsa PCC 9445, assembly GCF_000314005.1. Classification (NCBI taxonomy): domain Bacteria; kingdom Bacillati; phylum Cyanobacteriota; class Cyanophyceae; order Spirulinales; family Spirulinaceae; genus Spirulina; species Spirulina subsalsa. The sequence goes on along the minus strand of NZ_JH980292.1, from coordinate 2,561,810 downwards.
AGTCGCGTCAAACCGGAACTATTGCCCCAAGGCAACGAGAGGGGGTCGCCATTCTAGGCATTGACCGTTATGCTCATCTAAAATCCCCGGTTCACCGTTGGCAACATCCCCCCAAGTTATTGGGTTTGTTGAGCTTAATTTTCACCTTTGCCGGGGTGGAACGGTTGCAACTGTTACCCTTTATGATTGGCGTAACGGCGGGATTATATGCCTTGTCTCGCTTGCCGCTCTCGTTTTTGTTGGGTCATTTACGCTATCCGGGGTTATTTATCGCTGCCGTGGTGGTGTTTTTGCCTTTGGTGCAGGGGGAAACGGTGATTTTCCAATGGGGCGGGGTGGCTGTGCGTTGGGAAGGCTGCTTAACGGTACTGTTAATTGTGACTCGCTTTATCTGCATTGTTACAGTGAGTTTAGTTCTGTTTGGGACGGCTCCTTTTGTTGGTAGTTTAAAAGCCATGCGCTCCCTCGGATTGCCCAAATTATTGGTGGATATGGCACTGTTAACCTATCGTTATTTGGAAGAGTTAGCGGAGATGGCGGTCACGATGCAACGAGCCATGAAGTTACGGGGGTTTCGGGGCGATCGCCTCAGCAAACGTAATTTAGAACGGTTGGCGGCCTTAGTGGGGACGTTATTGGTGCGCAGTTATGAACAGTCCCAACGGGTCTATCAAGCCATGATTTTACGCGGATATGGTCAACCGACGACGGAAAAAGATAAGGCATGGCAAGGGATTAATGCTTATAGTTGGTGGGGGCTAGTGGTGAGTCTGGTCATTGCCTGTGGCTTCTGGATTGCCCCTCTGGGGGGGTGAATCCCCCCCGCGCTAAAGCGACGGGGTTTTAGACCCAATTTTTCAATAAATTGTAAAGTCATGTTGCGAAAATTAGTGAATTTAGTCTGCAATGGTAACTTTTGTAAAGTTTTTGCCCATCCAGAATACAGATTATTACCATGTGAAAGCAGTACGGGACGCGGGCTTTCATCTCACAGCTTGTAAGCCCCCTGCCGTTGGTTGCTCATTAATGAAACATTCTGCATAACCATGACAGAGCCTTTTGTTCTTAGCCCCCGCTATCGCCTTGATGATGAACTCCCCTGGTTAATGGGTGTGGATCCTTCTCGGAATTACTGGATTTGGGTCAATGGTGAATCGGATCTCACGGTGATGATTCCGGGTTTGTTAGTGACCGATTTAGAAACCTGGAAAGCTTTGATTCGGCGGTTTCGGCGGTTACAGCCTCAAGAACAAATGCAGATTGAGCGGGTCGCCCAGTCTGTGATCGTTCATTGTGTTAGCACGAATTGTTATGCGATCGCCTCGGAAGTGTCTGGTGCTGTGGTGTGGCACTTATTCGACCGAGAAAGTCTCGAAAGTTTGTTAATGACCAGTCATCCCGACTGGCAATGTGCGCCCAAGGATATAGAATTAGGTCGCAGTTGGTTAGCTCAGGCGTTTGCTCAACCCGCCCAAGTGTAAAGCTCCAAACTCAAGAAGGGCGAGGTTGGAGAAACCCCACCCTCCGAGGAGGTGGAGTCATTCAACTAACGGCGCAAAGTTAGCAGTTCTTCTAAAGAAGCCAAGAGTTTGATCTGGACTTGGAGAATTTCGGAGTTGGGGTTCACCAGGAATTGCCAAGCTACATTGACGCTAAAGATAGGGGTATGAACCCGACCCTTCACTTGTACTAAGGTCATGCCGTTTTCTCGTGTGAGGGTTTCCCCCTCTTGGGGTTCACAGCGCAACCCTTGGGCTTCCTGTTCTAAGTAACGCTGGATGGAACTCGGACTTGCGATCGCCTCTTCAAAGGGTGGATATAACTCCCCTTCTGGTGCAAAGAGTTGAGCCGTTGCCGCAAAATCTCCAGCATTCAGGGCTGTGAAATAGCGACCAATAACAGCGTTATCAATGCCTTGAATGGTCAGAGTATCAAAAGAAGGCCGGGAAAAAACCATTTATTTTAAGTGTTTAAATTTTTGACTACGAACGACATTGTAAGGGGGCGCAGTTTGCGCCCCCTTTATTCTTAGAGTCTAGGCGAGAGGATCAACTCCCATCTCCACTACCGCATTCCGCAATACAGTAATTTGTTGACCAAACTCTAGACGTTGCAGGGCATCAAACACCTTTAACACACTATCGCTCATGGTGTAGCCACTCGGAACGGGAATCACAGTTCCCTCTTCCATCATTTCCGCGAGAGTGTACCAGAAAGCCAGCTTGGTGTTGACACTCAAAATCCCATAAGCCCGGGAGATGGGAGTATTAACTTGATTCACTAAATCCCGCATCGCTTGTAACTGCTCATCCCAGGACATTCGACGAAATTGATTCAGAAGCCCTTCTGCAAACTGGAGACGAGCCGCACCAGGAGCCGCCGGGGTGATAGAACGACCTAACTCGGTATAAGCCAGCCAGAGTAAAGCCAGTTGATCATCAACGCTAAGGCGTTTCAGTTGAGCCGTGGTTGCGGAGACTGGATTAACCAACTGCTCTGCATTAATAGTGTTGATGGGAGAAGTTGTGGTGTAAGTCATAAAGTCTCTCAAATGTTTGTCTTTGTGTGAATGAAGGTCGCTTTTGGCTCCCTTGTTTCCTATTATGCAAAGTTTTGTAAAGTTATGCAAATAAAAGTCACTAAAGTTTGCATAAATCTACCTTGATGTGTATATTAGGAGGTTTGTGATCACTATCACAGGCAAAACTCGTGACCCTCGATAATATTCACCTCAAAGCGAAGACAGTCAAAGCCAAGGCGATCGCGCTCGGATTCCACAAAGTCGGCATTGCTTGTCCCGTGTTGCCAGAGAACGCGACCGATCCCCTCAAAGCGTGGTTAGCGTTAGGGTATCAAGGGGATATGGCCTGGATGGCCAATCCCAAACGCCTCGATGTGCGCGCCCTCCTACCCAGTGTTCGTTCCGTGATTTGTGTCGCCCTGAATTACTACACCCCCCATGCACACTCAACAGATCCCCAAGTAGGAAAAATCTCCCGCTACGGTTGGGGGCGGGACTACCATAAAGTGGTACACAAACGGTTAAAAGCCCTCAGTCAATGGTTAGAAGCCCAAGGAGAGGGCATAGAAGCGAGATTTTATGCCGATACCGGCCCCATCCAAGATAAAGTTTGGGCGCAACAGGCCGGATTGGGGTGGATTGCAAAAAATAGTAATGTGATTACGCGGGAATTTGGCAGTTGGGTTTTTTTGGGGGAAGTCTTAACCAACGTAGAACTTGAACCGGATCAACCCCATAGCCAACATTGTGGCACCTGTACCCGTTGCCTAGAAGCTTGTCCTACCCAAGCGATTAAACAGCCTTTTGTGGTGGATGCGAATGCCTGTATTGCCTACCATACCATTGAGAACCGCGCTGAAACCTTACCTGAAGAGATATCGGCTCATCTTTCCGGTTGGGTGGCTGGGTGTGACATTTGCCAAGATGTTTGTCCGTGGAATGAACGCTTTGCCCAAGAAACCGACTTAGAGGACTTTCAACCCTATCCCCCCAACCTTGCCCCTAAACTGGCAGATCTTGCGACCCTATCTGAGGGAGAATGGGATCAACGGTTTCGTGCTTCTGCCTTACGACGGATTAAACCCGCCATGTGGAGACGCAATGCTCATGCTAATTATCAACCACCCGCCCCCAGGGGAAACATCATGACCAAAAATTTGGGTACAAGCCCCGTCATGAAGATGTCAAGTTTTATTGTGTTTGATTTTGATGGAACCCTTGCTGATACTCGCCCCACTTTTATTAAGATTCTCAACCGTTTAGCTGAGGAATTTGGCTATGACCCCGTGAATGAGGAGGAGGCGCAACAACTGAGACACCTTAGTTCTGAGGAAATTGTCCGTCAATCTAGGATTTCCCCATTTAAAATTCCCTTTCTTTTGCGCAAAGCGAAACGAGAGTTAAATAAGGAAATTAGTCAGATTGCTCCCTTCTCGGGCATGGATGAAGCGCTGAAGCAGTTAAAGCAGGAGGGCTATGAGTTGGGCATTGTCACTTCTAATTCGGAGGAGAATGTGATCAAGTTTTTAGCCGCCCATCACTGGAGAGATTTGTTTAGTTTTATCTCGTCTGGAACAACGATTTTCGGGAAACATAAATTAATTCAGCAGTTTTTGCGCTGTCATGGATTAGCTCCCTCAGTGATGCTTTATGTGGGGGATGAAACCCGAGATATTCAAGCCGCCCGTCGGTGTCAAGTTCCTGTTATTGCGGTAACTTGGGGGTTTAATTCAACGGATATCCTCGCCCAATATATGCCCGATGGTTTGGCACATCATCCCCAAGAATTATTCAAGGTGATACAAGAAGCGGCGATTGCTACGCAACGTTTCACGAACGCCAAAAACTTGAACTAACATAGGGCTTGCTGAATAACTCTACTCGTGGGGCTAGGGAACAGGAAGGGGAATGGGAAAAGCGCAAGCCTTTTTGATGATTTATCCCTAAAACCTTGTAGTTTCTCGCTGTTAGAAGTCAAGGGAACGGGGAACGGGGAACGGGGAACAGGGGGGCAGGGGAGCAGGGGAAATTCAGGTTTTTGCCCTCAAGTCTATTTAATTTGGTATAAACGGCTAAAAGCCCTACTAACAGTGATTCGATGGATATATTGCTACGTGACGCTTTGCTACGCAACGCTTTGCTACGCAACGCTTCGCGAACGCGAACGCGAACGCGGAGCGTCACGAAGTGAACAGCAGACCCTAACATATCCCCGAGTGGTTTTGATGAACTTTGGGTCGAGTTTTTCGGGATCTCAATCAACGGCAATTTCAATCCGACGATTGCGCTGACGATTGACTTCTGTATTACCCAACACGAGGGGGCGAGTTTGACCGTAACCAATGGCAACCCAACGGTAACGGCCGCGTAATTCACTGGCTAAATATTGCCGGACGGTGTTGGCCAGTTGAAAGGAGAGTTCCCGACTGTCTGCTAGGGAGGTTTGGGAGTCGGTATGGGCAGCGATGCGGATGGTGGAGCGAGAATGGGGGCTAAGGTCGTTGATAATGCTGTCTAATAATAAGCTACCCTCGGGGGAAAGCTGGTTATTGTCGTTAAATAAGACATCGTTGGGTAGGGTGACTTTGAGTTTGCGACCGGGGAGGGGAGGCAAGTTGCTGGGGAGGATGAGGGTGGGGACGGGGGCAGGAGGGGGAAGGGTTTGGGCTTTGTCTTGGAGGGCTTGTAACCGTTCGGGGAGGGTTTGGTTGAGGTTGGGGGAAATGCCCAGTTGGGTTTCGAGTTGGATGATGCGATCGCGAATTCGATTCCACTGTTGAGATAAGGTCATGATTTCCCCTTGAATTTGTTCCGGGGTGGGGGGGCGCTCGCTATCCTCTAGGAAGGTGTCGCTGGGCAGACGACGGGGTTCTCCCCAACGGGTGACTCCCTCCCACCAACGGAGTAGGACAGGTTTGGAAGTGGGGGGTTGAGGGTTGGCGATCGCAAAAATAATCCCTACAATAGCAGCAAGCCCTCCCGCCAACAGCAGGAACAAAACGCGAACAGTAAACCCCATCAATCCAGAGCCTTGAGGGGATTCCGGGCTGGGGTCTAAGTCAGAATCAAAGGGTTCAAAGGATTCGGTCACGGTTCGGTTTGTCCTGCTGGTGGGTGATGGTCTAGTTCCTTGTTGTACCTTAGCTCATCGTCGGCAAGCCCCGCACTGTACGAATGTCAGTGTCGGGATGAAAGACGGTTAATTGAGGGGTTCGATGCCCCGAAAATTAACAAACAATCATTTACTAGCGAGTGACGATTTATCCCTAGATATTGTACAATAGGTTCATGTCAATAAGCTAATATTCGTTTTAAACCTCAACTATGTGGGTTTGTAACGGATAGGGACGTTGCTGCGGCGATGATAGTCGAGCAGCGTGGACTTGCAGCCCTTCCTGCGGAACGCTTCGCGAACGGACTGGGGGTCAAGCTGCCTGTGGAGGAAGAGGTTATCGGGGATGTCCCTAAAAAGACATCTAGAGCCTCCCGTAGAAGCAGGAAAGCCTCATAGTGATATGGGGAAGCCCGCACCGTACCCGTAGGGTCGGTGTCGGGAGGATGTCACCAAATTTTGCATCCCTCTCGTTTAAGCTTATGAGTCTAGCTACTCCTGCCAAAACGGTCGTCTTTGAGATGACCCATGTTTCCAAAACCTATCGCATGGGAGAAGTCACGGTAGAAGCCCTAAAAGGGGTAAATTTAGACCTCCGCGAGGGGGAGTTAGTTGTGTTATTGGGGCCTTCGGGGAGTGGGAAGTCTACCCTGTTGAATATTTTGGGGGGGTTGGATATTCCCTCCTCGGGAAGAGTCCGTTTTCGCGAACGCGATTTAACCTCAGCCAATGAGACCGCCCTAACCCGCTTTCGCCGGGAGTGTGTGGGTTTCGTCTTCCAATTTTACAATCTGATCCCCAGTTTAACGGCTCGGGAAAATGTCGCCCTCGTGACGGAAATTGCCCCCCACCCCCTTCACCCCAAAGCGGCGTTAGGATTGGTGGGGTTAGAACATCGGGTGGATCACTTTCCCGCTCAACTTTCGGGGGGGGAACAACAACGAGTTGCGATCGCCCGAGCGATTGCCAAACGGCCACAAGTCTTACTCTGTGACGAACCCACGGGAGCGCTGGACTACCGCACCGGAAAGTTAGTGTTACAAGTGATTGACCGCATCAACCGGGAACTGGGAACAACTACCGCCATTATCACCCACAATGCAGGCATTGCCGCGATGGCCGACCGGGTGATTCACATGAGAAGTGGCGAAATTACCCATATTGATGTCAACACCGAGAAGGTCAAGCCCGATCATCTAGAGTGGTAATTTGCAGGAGCAGGGGAGAGGGGGAGAGGGGGAGCAGGGGAGAGGGGGAGCAGGGGAATAGTGGGTAGTGAATAGCCAAAACTCTTTTATTTTAGGGAACAGGGAACAGGGAACAGGGGGGGAGAGTTCCCGGACTCCCGACTCCCGATTCCCGACTCCCGACTCCCTAGGGCGCAAGCATTGCGCCCCTACACCGATTCCCGACTCCCGACTCCCGACTCCCCCTCTTAACGGGGTGCGACTAGAGTTTCATGTTGAATCTGTGCGGAGGGGTGCAGAATGACCTGATCTCCCTCCGATACCCCCTCTCGAATGACGGCGGCAAATTCCCCCCGTTGCCCCACGTCTACGGGGGTTTTTAAGGCTTTCCCCTCTTCAACCACAAAAGTACACCATGCTTGCTGTTGACAACGGAATAGGGCGCTGATGGGGAGGGTGAGAACGTCTTGATCTTCCCAGACGACAATTTTGGCATCGACGCGGTAGCCATCGCCTAAACTGGGGGGAGGATTCAGAAGGTCTGCAATCACATTCACGCGCTGTTCTTCTACGCCTAACGCCGACACTTTGGTAAAGGCGGAGGGTTCGAGATAACGGACTTGGGCGGTCAGGGGTTGTTCTCCGCCCCAATGTTCTAGGATGATTTTGTTGCCCGGTTGAATGCGCACAGCATCACTGGAGAGGACATCAATCACCAGTTCTAATTGTCCGGTGTTGCCTAACTCCACAATCGGGGTTCCGGCGGCAATGTGGCGATCGCTTTTTTCCAAGACACGCAACACTTGACCGGATACGGGGGATTTAATGATGGTTTGAATGGCATCGTCCGTTAAGCGGGTGAGTTCCGCTTGTACGCTGGCAATTTGGGCATCATAGACCCGCAGTTGATAGTCTGGATCTTGTTGTTCGGCTTGTAAACGGGCGAGTTCTGCTTGTTGGGCGGCGATATCGGTAGTCACGCGATCGCGTTCTCGTTCCGCTACGGTGACATCTTGGCGACGAGTGTTTTCCGTGAGTTGTGCTTCTTCTAACTGTTGTCGGGGTAAGGCTCCACTGGTCACTAATCCGGCGATACGCTGACGATCTCGGGTGGCTTGGTCTAAATTAGCCTTCGCTTGTTCTACCCGGGCTTGGGCGGCTTGTTTTTGGGCTTCTAGGCCGCTGATTTGCGATCGCACCTGAGCCAGTGATTCTTGTTTCGGCCGCAGGGTAGCCACCCCTTCCCGTTGGGCTTGAAGTTCCTGTAAACGGGCTTGGGTGGATCTGACTTGGGCGGTGAGGGGGAGGGGATCAATCCGGGCGATCACTTGGCCTTGTTGAATGCGATCGCCTTCATCGAGTTGCACCCGGCGCAAATTCCCCCCCACTGAGGCGGACACGGTATAACGGGATTGTATCCGCGTTTTCCCTTCTGCATTCACCGTTACTTGTAAAGCGTCTCGTTCCACAGTGGCCATATCTACCAACACCGGAGAGGGGCGCAACGCCACCCACACCGCCCCCATGAGTCCCACACCTCCCACAAGATATAAGATATTTCGGGTGAGATGCTTTAAGCGTTTTTTCCCTTGGGTGCTGCTCGTTTCTTCTTGGAATGTCGTTGGATTAGTTAAGGATTGACTCATGATCTTTAGGTGATAGTGATTAGTGAATAGTGATTAGTGAACAGGGAGCAGGGGAGCAGGGGAGATGTCTATTACCTATTACCTATTCCCTATTTGCCAAAATCCATTACTCCCTTGTTTTCAAGACTTCAACTAAATTTAACCCGTTCAATTGCTTACGAATGAGAAACCCAGAAATAGCGGCCGCGAATAATACAGTAATCGAGGTAAAAATATAAGTAGATTGTTGAATGACTAACGGAACGCGATACATTTCCGTGTTATAAGCCATCGACATTAAAGCCGAAAGACCATAACCAAAAACCATTCCGACAGGAATCGCCGCCACAATTAAAATAGCCTGTTCTCCTAACAAAATAAACGCCACCTCCTGACGAGAAAACCCGATAATGCGTAAACTTGCTAACTCTCGACTGCGTTCAGACAGGGCAATGCGCGCCGAATTATAAACTACGCTAAAGGTAATAATTACAGCAAACACCACTAAAACCCCAGTAAACACCTTGAGATTTTGTCCGCTAATCTTCTCAAAACTATTTAACATTGATTCTCGCGTAGAAATCCCCGCCACTCCCGGCATTTGTTTCAATTGTTCATAAAGAGGTTTAAGAAACTTTGCATCAACAGATAAATAAGCTCCGGAAACCGTTGCCCCTTCCTGCATAAATTCATTTAACGCTGTAATATCCATATAGGCATTAACCCCTACCATTTCCTCCACAAAACCCACCACCGGAACCTCTCGCACAGGACGACTTCCTTCTAATACTTCCACCGTCAAAATATCACCAATTTTGAGATGTAGAATTTCCCCTAACTTTTGGGTCATAACAACCCCCTGACTCGGTAAACGAACGGGTCTTAGTTGGTCATCTAATAAACGGCGAAATTGTCCTTGAGGATCAATGCCAGTCAGGCCTAAACGATACTGATAATGCTCATGACGGAGACGCGCTGGCACGGAACGAAAGGTTTCTGACTGTAACACCCCTTGCCATTGGGCGATTTCGTGGCGAGTGCGCGCTGGGCGAGGTTCCGTAAAAACAATGGTCATGTCCTCCCGTTGCACCTGACGGAACTGTACATCCATCAAGTAGTTCAAGGCATCGCTTAAGTAACTCCCCGTCATGAGAATAGCCACCGCTACCGCTACCCCAAGGATAGAGAGCGCCGCTTGTATAGGTTTCCGTTCCAAGTTGCGCAAAATAATGCGCCCACTGGGGGAAAATAGCCCCTGTAAGCCTAGTTTCTCAATGATGGTGGGTTTATACTCCGTGGGGGGTTCCGGGCGCATAGCGACGGCAGGAGGCAGCACAGCCGCACGATGGACAGGGATCACTCCTCCCAGAATAGCGGCGATCGCACTAATGGCAATAGCACCCAAAATCAGACGAGAATCAGCGTGATAGGTGAGAAGGGGAAAGCGAAAATACTCGGTATAGAGTTCCGTTAAACCTTTCCCTAACCATAATCCCCCTAAAGTCCCCAAGATAGATCCGCCCAGAATAATCGCGAGGACAAACTTGAGATAGTGCGCCCCAATACTCATAAAACCGTAGCCAAAGGCCTTAAGCACCCCGATTTGTTCCCGTTGAGTTCCAACCAAACGGGAAAGGACGATATTGAGCAAAAAAGCAGCAATGGCCAAAAAGATCGTTGGTAACATCGTAGCCGTGACTTCCAAGCTGGTGATCTCATCGGAAATAATGCGATGGGATAACTGATCCGAACGTCCATAAGCCCCCAAACTCCCATAGCCATCTAGAATATGATCCAGTTGGTTAACCACCTCCACTTCCCGCGCTTGTGGGCTGAGGGTCAGGGTAATATTATTAAAAGCCCCATCCATATTGAAGGCACTACCCAAAGCATCCCGACTGATCCACAACAGACCAAAACTTTTACTATCAGGATAAATGTCCGCCCCTCCTCGTACTTCGTAGATATATTCAGGGGAGAGAGCAATTCCGACAATTTGCAACTGTTGCCAGCGCCCGTTAATCACCGCCCCGATTTTATCCCCAATGGCCAAATCATTGGCTTCGGCAAAAGCTTCACTAATTAAGATTTCATCCCCTCGATTAGGGGCAATATAGCGACCTTGACTGATATGAATATCATTTAAACGGGGATGTTGTTGGGGAGGAATGGAAATTAACCGTCCGGTGGCGGGTTCTACACGATCGGGTAAGTTTAAGTTAACATCCACCACAATCCGCGTTTCTGTTTGGGCGACTCCGGGTATATCCTGAATCCGGGCTTCTAGGGAGTTGGGGGCGCGTTTAACACTGGCGAAAACTTCGGCGAAATGGTAACGATCGTAATAGGTCTGTTGGGTGAGTTGGAGGGAGTTATAAGCACTTTGAGCCATGACAAAGCAGGCAATCCCACAAGCAACGACTAGCGCAATGGCTAGGGCTTGTCCCCACAATCGTCCTAAATCTCGGAATAGTTTACGGTCTAGCGCTGGCATGACTCCTCAAGTATCAGGGCTTGTCCCTATTCTGGCAATAGAACTCTAGGAGTTGGCAACTTTTAAGGTATTTTTTAAATACTTAGGGCTTGCTGTTCACTTCGTGACGCGTTGCGTAGCAATATAACTCTGCTCTGGGTGGAAAACAGAGAACGGGGAACAGGAAGGGGAGTCGGAAAAAGGCAAGCCTTTTTGATTATTTATCCCTACTTAAAGACTGCCGACCATGCTTTGACTTGAAACGGGGTAACTGCGCCCGTTTCTCAAAAAAGTTTTTGTAGGCAGTAGAAAGATTAAGTGCAACCACTTGTAAGGATTGGGAGTAGGCATCTGTTAGCCAAGGATATTCCTTTTTTAGTTTAGGTAACAGGCTTTGAATGTATCCACGAGACAATCCTTTCCCCGTCTCGATATAGTTTTTTTGGCACAAGTCTAAGGCAAAATTCCAATACCAACGACAGCATCTGAACGCCTTAGCCAGGGATACTTTTTGCTCGTCAGTAGGATAGATACGATACTTGTAAGCCTTATACATTATCGAGAACCAGTGTTGCCGATAACAGTGTAACAGATTATCTAAGGATTTTATCTAAGGATTCGCTGTCGCTCAGTTTATTACTGGGTTGCTATCCATCCCCTCCCTGCAAGCGAGGAAGGGGAATTCCGCAACATTTTTGTTAAACGCTCTATTCAGGAACAAGAAAAGCCGTCCTAGAAAGACGGGGTTTTAGATCAAATGTTTTGATCAGAATTGTGAATCAAGAGCCACGAGTTAATTCTACCGCATCTCTGCCATCAATTGTCTGGAAATAAACCTTGACATTTTCATCCGAGGAAGTGGGTAAGTGCTTCCCGGTAAAATCAGGATGAATGGGCAATTGCCGATGACCCCGATCTACTAAAACCGCTAAATAAATCACTTCTGGTCTACCATATTCAATCACTGCATTTAATGCCGCACGAATGGTTCGCCCTTTATAGATCACATCATCCACCAAAACCACGATTTTTCCAGTTAAATCAAAGGGAATCTGACTCTTGGCTGGGGTTCTCATGCCAATCTGATCTAGATCGTCTCGATAAAAGGTAATATCTAACGCTCCAGTCAGGACGGTTTCTTGTTCTAATATCTCAATTTGGGCGGCTATCAGTTCAGCAAGGGGAACTCCTCTAGTATAAATACCTATTAAAACGAGCTTAGAAAGATCCCCAATCCGTTCAATAATTTCTGAGGATAAACGGGTAATTGTCCGGCGGATTTCTTCTGAAGACAGGATTTCAACAATAGCAGTAGACATAGACGATCTTTGAATTGGGAGTAGATTGCATTTTAGGCGATCCAAGGGATTTAAACTAATGTCGGGCAGAATTTCCTGATCCTCGTAATTGTTAGGGATGAATGCCCGACGAACCAGTAAACGGCAAAATCTCCATTTTCTCTTATCTTTTGCTATCATTGCTGGTGATTGCAAACCACCTGTTCGTGAAACGTTGCGTAGCAATCGACTAAGAGGCTTCGCAAGACGAATAAAACCGTGTTTGAGTTGAGTTGGCTTGAGTTGAGTTGTTGTTGGAAGCCCCAACTTCAGCGAGGCAAGTTGGGGTACTTCAAAGGACTTAGGTCCCCATGAAACGAGGAGTCATAAAATGCACCAACCTACTGATCCCAAAAAGGATCGTTTTCCACTCTGGACAACTGTTTTGTTGTTTGCCCTTACGGGATTAACGATGTACTTTGCCCCTTTACCTGATGCTGGCGGAAATCGACCCGCTATGAGCCGTATGGGCGGTTAAGGTGGCGACATTTCAGGTCTGTTGTAGCACTTATTGTATGGGTTCTCAAGGGGTCGTGATCCACTGTCAAGACTCAGGGGAAAGAGAAAGCGTGATTTGTTAACACTTTCTTCTTTCCCCCCCTTTTTTTGGGCTGATTTTGATTAACGCTTCATGATCTCTGTTGACGCTCCCCGCGCTAAGGAAATGGCTAAGGGAGACAAAAGATGTCCCGGATAAACGACACTCCCAAATACTTGCACGGCTAAGGTTTCGTCCAGTTCTGCTTTGCGCTGTTTTCTCAGTTTTGCCGATCTGCCCATATCCCGCTCCCTCCTTCATTCTGATTCAGAATGTTACTGATTGTGAATGTCTTCTCATTTTTAGGATTCCCAATTTTGGTATAACAGCATACAAAATCTTAAAAGAATTTAAAATTGTGTCTGAGGAAGGTTCAAGGATGGAAGGAGCAGGTTCAGTTGGTGTGTGGGTGATTGAGGGGGGATAATAGGGAGGCATGGAGTGAGGTACAATTACGAAGGCCTTGTTATATGTTTGATTAACTCATAACCCATCTATCCCCCTACATCCCGGTGAAAGATTTTTTTCGACTTGGCTCTATGGCAAATCCAGATGCTTCTACTTCCTTTCCGTTTGGCTATCAACAACGTCTTCAGGAATTATTGGAGTCACAATGGCAGGTGGGGGAGAGTTATGCTCGCTTTGCCGAACGGTTGGGGTTAGGGTCAGGAAAAACCCTGAAAGCCTGGCTTACGCAGGATTTTAAGGCGGAACCCGATCCCCAGAAGTTGCGGAAGTTGGCGCAGTTTTTGGGCTGGAGTTATTGGGAATTAATCCGCTATTTGGACACGGGGAAACAACCGGAGATCGCACTCTCCCCGGAGGTTTCTCCCTCCTCTCCTTCTCGTGTCTCCGTTCATCAGCCTTCCCCTCTTAAGGGATCTCCTCAGTTTTCTCGGGGGTTGTTATTGGCCGCAACGCGACAAATGCAGGATCTCGCGGTGACGCTTCAGGAGTTTATTGAGGGCTTACCTCCAGAACACTGGTATCAGGCACAGCCGGGGGTGGAGGCTAAGGAGTTTTCTCCTCCCTCTCTGTCTGCACCTCCCCCTCCTTCTATGGTTGAGGCATTACTTGAGGTGGCTAATCCAGAGGCGGACGCGGAGAAAGAGACGGCAACCCCTGCGGCTCCGGTGATGACTTTAGCGAAGATGATTGAGATATGTTTAGAGAAGGCGGCGATGAGTCCAACTCAGTTACGGGATCGGATTGACGATTATCGGCGCTATTCTTCTTTGCGATCGCCTTTAACGGCCGAAGAGTTTAATGCTATGTGTGAAGGGACTCTCATCCCCCAAAGTGAAGCCCAACTAGAGGAACTGGCGGATATTGTAGACCGCGATCGCGATTACTTCTCAACCAATGAGTGGTTAAAAGCTTGGATTGCCTCGATTTATCATGGAAATGTCTCCTGAACTACCCGGCGGCAAGGGGTGGAGTCGTTTGCTACGCAACGTTTCACGAACACGAAAGCATCAACCGTTGACGGAGGATAAACTCCGCGATCGCCAAATCTACCGGAGTCGTAACCTTTAAGTTCGTTTCCTCCCCTTCCACAATCTTCACCGGGATCTCGCACTTCTCCAACAAAGCCGCATCATCGGTTACTTGCCAGCCTTGTTCCCGGCCGTATTGGTGACAGCGTTTCAATAACTCCACCTCAAATCCTTGGGGGGTTTGGGCAGCCCAGAGATATTGGCGATTGGGGGTGTCGGTGATCAGATGCTGTTCATTGACGACCTTAATCGTATCCTTAACGGGAATCGCGGCAATTAAACCTTGACAATGGAGTAATTCCGCCGCACAGCGATCAAATAATTCTGGGCTGGCTAAACATCTCGCTCCGTCGTGAATTAAGACCCGATCTGCTCGTTCAGGAAGGCCTTGTAAACCGTTATAAACCGAATCTTGGCGGGTTTCTCCTCCTTGAATGAACTGGAGAGGTTTGGTGAGTTTTAGGGATTCTGCGATCGCCTTAAACTCATCAAAATCATAAAGCTGTCCCATAATCCCAATCCAAGTAATCGATTGAGACGCTTCGGCTGCCTTCAACGTCCAAGCCAGCAACGGTTGCCCTAACAAGGACAGTAATAGTTTATTGCGACTACTGCCCATTCGTCGCCCCATACCCGCCGCCGGAATCAATAAATACATAAGTTTTTTCTTAACAAGCGTCTTGTTCCATCTTTTCTTGATACCCTCACCGCCGTGAACGGACGGAAATTCGTGACATCCTCCCGACACCGACCCTAGGGGTACGGTGCGGGCTTCCCCATATCACTATGAGGCTTTCCTGCTTCTACGGGAGGCTCTAGATATCTTTTTAGGGACATCCCCGATAACCTCTTCCGACCCAGGCAGCTTAACCCCAAAATCGTTTCACTCGCGTTAATATCACGGTCATGGTGAGATCCACAATTGGGACAATTAATTTGGACAACCAATCTTACACAGCCCAAAGTGCGCTACAATAGCGACTCTTGTTCAGGTGTAGGGTAAGAATAGGCTCTTTCCAAGTGCCGCATTCTAGCACATATTTTGTGAAAGGGCTAAGATTTAAATTCAAGCCGCCCTAAAAGGCTTGTCCTGAGCAAAGTCGAAAGGGCGGGGTTTCAGGCCCAAAGTTTTCAATGAAATGGCTGACTCAATCCCTCTATCCTCGTCTTAAACCTTACCTGCGCTGGCTGGTTATGGGGGGGGTGGGGTTTTTCCTGTTGCAAACCCTGAGTACCCACTGGTCAGAAGTTCTCACCTTAGAAGTAGAGAGAGGGAGTGGGTTAAAATTGGCGATCGCCCTCTTCCTAACCCTCCTCGCTCATATTTGGTCCGGTTGGGTGTGGGGGTGGATTCTCAAAACCCTACAATATCCCGTCACAGCGCAATGGAGCATCCGGGTCTATCTCCTGACCAATTTAGCCAAATACCTCCCCGGCAATGTGTGGCATTTTTACGGTCGTGTCGTGGCAGCCCAACGGCAAAATGTCCCCCTAGCCATTGCCACCCTTAGCGTCCTCCTAGAACCCCTACTCATGGTCGCAGCCGCCCTCCTGTTGACCCTCCTCCTCCGTCCCAACCTTTACCTTGCCCTCCAACTCCCCATTCTCACAGGGCTTCTCATTGCCATTCACCCCCGCTTTCTTAACCCCCTTCTGCGGGCAGCCTCCCAAATCAAAGGCCGTCTCAAAGGAGTCCCCCAAGCCGGATATTCCCTCCCCACCATCACTCACTACCCCCTCAAACCCCTTGCCGGAGAACTCATTTTTCTCCTCCTCCGGAGTAGTGGTTTTCTCCTCACCCTGTTCGTCTTTCACCCCCTCACCCCAGACCAACTCCCTCTGCTCATCAGCAGTTTTTGTCTAGCTTGGCTGCTGGGTTTAGTTATCCCTGGCGCCCCCGGTGGGATTGGGATTTTTGAAGCCACCATGCTCTCCCTCCTACAGCCCCAATGGAGTCCCAGCGTCATCCTAGCCACCGTCGCCGTTTATCGTTTAATCACCACCCTCGCAGAAACCCTAGGCGCGTTTTTGGCCTGGCTGTCCCAGAAACGGTTTAGTTTTTAACGAGGGAATCGGGAATCGGGAATCGGGAATCGGGAATCGGGAATCGGGAATCGGGAATAATTATCAATTCTCCCCTGCTCCCCCGCTCCCCCTCTCCCCCTATTCCCGCACCGCCCGGAACATCCCGAATCGACACAAACCCGCCCCAAACGCTAACCGCATTAACAACAACGTGGGAACTTCCCGCAAAGACTTCAACAATCCCGTCACCCCAAAGCGAATAATCCCCTCTGGCCGTGCTACCCCTTGCCAAATCGAATCAAGCCAAGAGGGTAGAGTTTGGGGTGTCCAGTCCGTCGTGGTGACTTCACCTGCCACCAATCCCGTGGCCGCTAGGTCTTCAGCAAACCCTTCAATACTGGCAAAAGCAGGATGGGCCCATTGGTCTAAAAGTTGCTGCATGACAGGCTTTTCCCAGAAATTCAAAGGCTTTTGGCGGTCATCTCGTTGATTCCAGTCCGCCACCACCAAAATTCCCCCCGGTTTCAACACTCGCAATAACTCTTGAGCAAATAAAGCCTTATCCGACATATGAGGCCCCGCTTCAATAGACCACACCACATCAAAACTCCCGTCGGGGAAAGAGAGCGCTAAAGCATCATCCACCTGAAACTGAGCCATCAGACCCGGAGGAGTGAGTTCCTGAGCGCGTTTGACCTGCTGAGGACTAATCGTAACACCTGTCACAGCAAAGCCGTAATCTTGCGCCAGAATGCGACTACTCCCCCCAATCCCACATCCCACATCTAAAACCGTCGTACCAGCCGGAAGCCCCTCTAATCCCCCCCAGCGCACCATTTCATGAACAAAATCCTCCTTGGCTTTGAGGAAATCCTTGCGTTGAGGGGGGGAGCCATAGTGACCGAGGTGGATATGTTCTCCCCAATAAAATTCAAGGATACCGTCATTAGTCCAATCATCATAGGAGTTAGCGACGGAATCAGTGGATTGATATTTCCGAGGAAAGAAAAGGTAGATGGCTAATCCGAAAAACAGGGCAAATAACAGAACAGCAAGGGTAATTAGTACAAGGTTAAACATGGCTGAATTTGATTAATCTTGGGTCATTTTTAAGGTTTCTGGACGATTGGGGCAGACGAATCTAGATTCCCTAGGGTTTAGGTTTGCTCACGAAAGGAGGCAATACTTATTAGGCGGTTTGACTCCCCATCCCACAGCAAGAACTGGCAACAGTCGAATAAGTCTCTGATGTGCAATGTCTTCACCTCGGAGAGTAAATGACGATTTTCCGCATGACAAGCGGCGAGATGGTAATTAGGAATTCTAGAGGAGAGATGATGAATATTGTGGTAGCCAATATCGGCGGTAAACCACCTCAAAAGGGCTGGCAATTCTAAATAACTGCTTCCCTTAACTGCTCCTAAAACATAATCCCAGCCTGCTGTTTTGTGGGCATAAGATCCCTCAAAAATGTGTTGTACAAAGAAGATCCAAATAAAAATAGTCGCAGAACAACCCAGGGTGATGGAGTAAATACTCCAAAATAGCCCAACCCCCCATAAATGACTGAGAAAAATCCAGCCACAAATTACACAAATATTGTTAAACAGGAGATCCCAAAACTCTGTAGCTGACTGCCAGTGTTTGGAGGAATGGGCGGATATTGTTGACCCTAGGTTAAACTCTGAATCTTTTTGAATCTCTGTGACTAGATAACGGACGAAATCGTAAACTCCCAGAATCAAAATAAGTCTGGGTTTAATCACTAAGTAAAAAAAGCCGCCCGGAATCGCCATAAAGGGATTCCGTAGGATTTCATAGAGTTTTTGATTGAACGAATTAAGCTGGGAAAATTCCTCAGTAGATAGGAAATCGGCAACCCCTCGATAACGCTCCCAGTCGCCATTAGTTTTGTGATGGTAAGCATGATCTCTGGACCAACCATATTGGGGCATAGCGTTGATTACACCGAGCAGAAATCCCATAATGCGGTTCATCCGTTTTGAGCGAAACAGAGAATAATGTCCGCAATCGTGCATTAGGGAAAAACAGCGTAGGGAGAAGAGAATGAGTAGGGTAATAATTGGTGGGAGAAACCATAAAGAAATAGAAGCGGTTTTGATGGCTAACATCCATAAAAGAACGTAGGGGACAATGGTATTAACAATTTGATAAGTTGCCCTTAGATTGCTGCTTTTGATGTATGGGGTTAAGACAAAATCAGATTTTTTAAGGTTATCTGATGTTTTTGGGGGATGGGAGGTTTGAGATTTGATCAAGGGATGAATAGAGGTGGGAATTTTTCCAGAACGGTGTAAGTAATTGTTGAGCATAGTTGATTTTGCGTCAATTTCCTAAAGTAGGATTTTCGAGGTGGAATTCTGACCAACGGCGCTTTACTTGGTTGTAGACTGTGGATAAGGGGATTTTGGATTGTAGAGAATGAACAACAACTGTACCATTTCCCTGAATTACAACAATGATTTCGCGGGTGGGGTTATAAGTTGCGTTCGTGAAACGTTGCTTAGCAATCGCCTGAATGAGAGAAGGAATCGCCTCACCCTCCAGATTCAGCGCCTGAAAGTAGCACGCTGCCTCATCTTGAGCAATAAACGTTTGATTAAACTTCACCTGTTCAAGTTGCCAATTTAGTGTTCTGGGTATCCTCTGGGTTATCTCACAAACTAGAAAACCTCGCCCCTGAGATAGATAGCCACAATGGGCGTTATATGCTAAAAAAATGAGGTTTTGTTGAACAAAAGCATCCTGCCAGTAAGGTGAGTTTCTGTGCCATAAATCATGACTAGAGTGCATAGCTATCCCCCCGTAAAATTTGACCTGTCTCTACCGGATAATTTGGGGAGAGAATCTGGATTTTATTCTGGTTTTTGAAGTTCATAATCGTCACATTTTAAGACCTAAAAGAGTCACAAGAAATGAGCGCATTTCTGCGCTGAACTCCGGTGCAAAAATTGGTAATTAACTCTTGATGAAGGATGAGGTGAAATTAGGGAACACCAGAAAGCTTTGAGGGGATTTGTTCCCTCCCTAAAACCGTTTTGCCAGTCGGTTCTCCAGGGGTTTGGTGAAACAGACCTTTCCAGATCAATTCAGAAAAGTTTTTAGATATTATCATCCGTACCTCGCAGACGAAATAGAACAAGTTCGCGCATCTCCAAAGGAGACAATTCGGCGGGCATTCTGACTCAGAGAGTGCTTGCTCTCTTCACAGCTGCGGGACAGTGCCGGATTTGCACCGGACTTTCCCCCTTACCTCTGTTCGCGAAGCGTTGCGTAGCAATGGCTGCTCCCCACCAGAACCGAAAACACGGACACACTATAACACAAGCTTCGGGCAGAAAGAATCCCTCAAGGGATTGTTGACTCATCATCTTCAGCCAGAATCGAGGCGAATCTATAGGAGATGTCTATTCAATCTCTGTCAGCATCAAGGCGCACCGTGCAATTATCCCCTAATTCAATTCCGGGTGTACTTGACCAATAGTAACCCAACCAAGTGATGATACGAGCGTGAGGGTTGCCATGATTGGTAATTCTTAACGGAGAAGCCTTATAAACAATCCCCTCAATGAGTTCGGCTTTTTTGAGATTGGGCATAGCATTATATCTACGCTCAAATTCAAAACGAGTGAGTTTATCGCCATTTTCTAGGGGCGAAATTGTTGATTTAAGGTGAATTTTTGCCTTGGCTATCATAGTTTGGCTCTCCCGACTTTATGGTGATTAGCAAAACGTATCACGAGGGAACAGGGGAAATTCAGGCTTTTGCCCTCAAGTCTATTTGATTGGGTATGACCCTATAAACGATTATCCCAAAAAGCCTACTTTTGGTTCTTAGGGTTCAAGTTCTAACAAGATCTCCCCGTTAATCATGCGCTGGGCGGCATCCAGTAAAATGTCATCGACATAGGGCTTGGTAAAATACCCTCTGGCTCCCCGTTCCGCCGCGATTTGGCGGTGTTTGCGCGCCCCCCGTGAGGTTAACATGGCTACGGGAACTTTCGATAATTCGGGGTCATTTTTCAGTTCCGACAGTAACTTTAACCCGTCCATTTTCGGCATCTCAATGTCACAGAATGTAATATCAGGATTTAACCCCGCTTTGAGTTTTTTCAAGGCATCTTGACCATCCCGCGCTTGTTCGACTTCATAGCCTGCTTTCTCAAAAGTCATGGATAAAAGCGATCGCACCGTTACCGAATCATCAATAATCAAAACCCTCGGCTGCCCCGAATGTTGCACCTTCACCGGACCAGGACTAGGAGGACGTGGGACCTCTTCCGGTGGGAACAATTCCTCTAAGCTAAAACTGGGTTCTTCCGTCTCTGGGGGAGGAGGAGGCGTAACAGGGGCTTCCGGTGGGGCAGTGCTTCCCCCCGTTGTGCGGCCGGGGGTGCGGATACTATTGGGTAACAACACCTCCCCCGCCCGAATCCGTTCGGCGGCCTGTAATAATTCCTGTTCTACATAGGGCTTGGTGAAATACCCACTCGCCCCCCGTTCCGCCGCTACCTTACGATGGCGTTCGGCACCCCGGGAGGTCAACATGGCCACAGGAATAGCCCCTAATTCGCTGTCGCCTTGGATTTTGCCCAACAGTTCTAAACCATCCATGCGGGGCATTTCAATGTCTAACAGGGCTAAATCCGGCCGGATACCGCCTTGGAGTTTATCCCAGGCTTCCTTGCCATCCCGCGCTTGTTCCACCTCATACCCAGCCTTTTCAAACGTGATGGATAAAAGCGATCGCACCGTCACCGAATCATCCACAATTAACACCGTCGGAGGATGGCTGTCATGGGGATTGGGAGTTGCTGGCAGGGTCGTTCCCCGTGCTACCCCGGCAGTCTCCATAGGCATTTGAACAAGAGTAGGAGTTTCCTTAATGCGCGGTTTACGGGAACTTCCGGCCAACAACACATCCCCCGTCATCATCCGTTGCGCCGCATCTAACAGCACCTCCTCTAAATAGGGCTTCGTGAAATAGCCACAGGCCCCCAACTCCGCCGCCATTTTCCGGTGACGTTCAGCCCCCCGAGAGGTCAACATGGCAATAGGTAACTCCGCCAAAACCTCATCTTTTTGCAGACGGCTTAACAGTTCTAACCCGTCTACCCTCGGCATTTCGATGTCACAGAACACAATATCGCAGGGAAGACCCGAACGCAGTTTTTCCCAAGCATCTTGACCATCTCTCGCCTGTTCCACCCGATACCCGGCCTTCGCAAAAGTCAAGGACAACAACTCCCGAACCGTGATCGAGTCGTCTACAATCAACACCACCGGCTCCCGTTGAATTTGGCTTTCTTCCTGCGCTCGGATGGCGGGCGGAGTTTGCCACATTCCCGCACTCATATCCTTGCGAATGCGACCCTCGGCAATTTCGATTAATTCCAGCACATCCGCGATCGCCATAATGCGGCCATCCCCCTGTACCGTCGCCCCCGCAATCCCCGCCGGTTTGGGAATCGGGCCCAAGAGTTGTTTAATTACAATCTCCTGTTCCCCCAACACCTGATCCACCCCTACAGCCACATAATTACTCGTACTGCGCAGAATCACCACCGAAATCATATTGTCATCCCGTCGCCCCGCGTAGAGATTCGCCCGTCCCAAACGGCGGTTAAAAGACAACAATTCCGAAAGGTGCATATATTGCAGCGTCGTATCTCGCCACTTAATCGACAACTGCCCCTTAGCATTGCGTTGAATATTATTTTGGGGCAGGTCTAGCATATCTTCCACCCCATCCAAGGGGAAGGCAATGGAAGCATTTTCACTAATACAACACAGCGCCTTACAAATACTCAACGTCAGGGGTAAACGAATGGTGAACGTCGTCCCCCGTCCCGGTTTAGAATCAATGCTTACACTGCCTCGAATCTCATTAATACTGGTACGCACCACATCCAAACCAACCCCCCGTCCGGCGAAATTATCCGCCTGATCCTTCGTACTAAACCCCGGATGGAACAGTAGATCATAAACATCCAACTCCGAAAGCTGTTGAGCTTGGCCGGGGGTAATCAAGCCTTTTTGGATAGCTTTAGCTTTGACGCGATCGCTATTAATCCCCGCCCCATCATCACTCACCGCAATCACCGTCTGATTCCCTTGTTGCAGCGCGCTCACCTTCACCAGTCCCGACGGAGGTTTCCCCGCCCGTCGTCGTTCCTCGGGCGACTCAATCCCGTGAGTCAACGCATTATTCACCAAATGGGTCAAAGGATCCGATAAATGCTCCAAAATCATCTTATCGATTAACGTTTCCTGACCCTCCAGTTGTAACGTCGCTTCCTTGCCCAACTGGGGCGCAATCCGCCGCACCGCCAAGGGTAGACGGTTCGCCGTATTACCAAACGACACCATCCGCGACTTGGTTAAGCCCTCCTGTAACTGAGAAGTCACCTGTCGCAACGTTCGCGCCACTTGGTCAATATCATCCACCAAAAACTGAATATCCGAAGCCGACTCCCGTACCCGGACGATTAACTCAATCATCTCCTGAGCCAATTCGTGAAACTTGGTGAAACTATCCATTTCCAAGGAGTCGTAATCATTCTCATGTTCCACCGTAATGGGGGCCGCCCCCGGAATCACCACCTCATGCTTATGTTGGGCGCGGTATTCCCGACGACTGCGCAACAAAGCATCCTCTAACAGCGAGCGTTCATAGAGATCCTGCATTCGTCCCCCCACATCGCTCAAGTTTTGGACTTGGTGCATCAAGTTTTCCAAAAACTGGCGCAGACGTTCCTCATCCCCCTCCAAACTATTCCGATTCACCACCAACTCCCCAATCAAGTTATTGAGGTTATCCATTTGGCGCACCGGAACCTTTAAGGTGGCTTCTACCTTCGAGGACTTAGCGCGTCGCGTTGCCGGAGTCCGTCGTTTGACATCTCCCGGCGGCCCCGCCTGTTGTTGAGTTTGAATTAACAGTTCTTCTAAATCACTAAAATCATCCGTTTCAGGACGGGATTCTGAGGTTGGTCGGGTCGTTGGCGGCGGGGGTGCAGCTTCTAGAGGGTGAGGCGACTGTTCCAGCAGAGTTTCCAATTCTGCCAATGTTGTGGCTAACGGCAAATCCTTTTTCGTTCCGAGACGCTTCGCCAACGCGCTGGGAGGTTGTTCCAACAGGTCGGCTAACTCTTCTAGGGGTTCATAGTAGCTAATTTCACCATTAGAAGCAGTAGAGGGAGTCGCTTCCGGGGCTTTAGATTGCTGTTGAGGTTGGGGAACGATCACAGATTCTTCGGGCATACCACTGAGTAGGGCTTCGAGATCATCCACCCCTTCCACCGGGGATTCTTCGGGCATACCACTGAGTAAGGCTTCGAGATCATCCACCCCTTCCACCGGGGATTCTTCGGGCATACCACTGAGTAAGGCTTCGAGATCATCCACCCCTTCCACCGGGGATTCTTCGGGCATACCACTGAGTAAGGCTTCAAGATCATCCACCCCTTCCACCGGGGATTCTTCGGGCATACCACTGAGTAGGGCTTCAAGATCATCCACCCCTTTCACCTCACCACTCACATCCTCTAAGCCCGCTTCTGCCCCTAACTCAGCCGAGGCAAATAAATCATCAAGGTCTAAACTCTCATCCCCACCCATTCGACCCAATTCGCGGATCCTTCCATGATTACCTGACTCGGGCATTCCAGACAGTCCGAGGTCTTGGGCATCCCCAAACAGATCCTCTAGATCATGCTCTACATCGTCCAATTCAGCGAATAGTTCCTCATTCTGTTCTGGCTCAGAAACCGGGTTAGCCGGCTCAGGAGTGGGGGGATAGTTGGGTGTCATACCAATTTGAGCATTTTTCCCGCTAAAGAAGGCTTCTAGCTCATCCATATCCTGAATCATCGTGTCTTCCCCGCTCAGGATGGCGTTAAATTCCTCATCAACGGCTTGAGCGCTGGGAATGTTCGCATCACTGAAATCAAAACCGGGATCGGTGCTTTGGATGAGGGTACTAAAGGCATCTAGTTCTATGTCCTCCTCCTCAGACTCCAGCAATTCTAAGCCTTCGATTTCCGCCGCTTCCCTCTCCCCCGTTAGACTCCGTTCAGGGGCGGTTGATTCTGAGGAAATATCGAGTAGATCACTAAAATCTTCATCTTCCCCTAGAGTCACTGGCGATGGTGCAGGGGTAGATAAAGGGGGTTCAGGTTCTGGAGTTGTGGGGACGCTGGGGGTTGATTCCCCAAAGGCAAACCCTTCCCCAAATAAGTCGGTTAAGGAATCAAGCTCCTGTCCTTCTGCTAAGGTCAGGTCAGGTTCAAGAAATTGTTCACTGTCTCCTAACAGGTCGGTGTCTGTGCCAAAAAGATCATCGGCTAGGTCTAAATTGTCCTGATCTGAGGGGGTCAGTTCTACTTCTTCCCCAAAGAGATCATCAAGGTTATCGAGGGCATCCTCTCCGGTTAAGGTACTCTCTAAATCCATCTCTAGACTCCGTTCTAGGGCTTCAATGGACTCCAGACCCGTGAGATGGGCCGAACTACTGCTGTCATCGGGTGTGACTTGGAAGGAGGGGAAATCTTGACTGGGGGAACTATCATGAAGCAGGGCTTCTAAATCATCAATACCCTCTGGGCTGAGGTCTTCATCTAGGACTAAACTTTCTAAATCATCACTGCCAGCATCTCCGAATAGGTCGGCAAATTCTCCCTCGTCCAAGAAGCCTAAATCTTCGGGTTCTTCTGGACTCATCTGGGGGTGGTCGGTGAGGGTGGGGGTGGGAGAGGTGTCACTAAAGAAATCATCTAGGTCAGCTAGACTGTCTAGGTCAAGAGCCTCTAGATCAGGGTTTTCTTCGGCAGGAGAGGACATAGGCGGGGTCGTCAGGGTTTGGAGTTGAGAACTGGGGTAAATGTGATCGACCTGGCCTTTAACCCAATATTGGGCCGCTTGGTGCAGGTCGCGCACCATACAATCTAGGGTTTCGCTGTAGGCACTTTGGGGGGTCAGAATGGCCTGTTGACTGGTTTCAACGAGGTTGACCCAAGGGGGACAGGAATGAGTTTCTCCCAGTTTTCTGAGGTTGTGACAGAAACTTTGGATTTGGTGACGGTGGGCGGTATCGTCTGTGGCGCTGCGTAGGGATGCGATCGCCTCCAAATAAGGCAGGATATCCTCTTCGTAGACGGCGCGGGGTAAGGGGGAACTTCCCCGAGGAGAGGTTTGGGGGGAACTCTCCAAATACTGAGTCACTTGGGCAAATAGAGGTTCTATTTCGGCCATCACCGGGGCGGCAAATTCTTCCGGCAGGGTGATTGTTTTCTCAACTTGATCAATCATCCGGCACAATCCCTGATAAATGGGGGATAACAAATGGGTTAAGCCCTCATCAACAGGGCGAGGATTGTTTTTGAGAAACTTAAAATAGTCTTCTAATCGATTGGCTGTCAGACGAATGCTTTCCAAGTCCAGCATGGCCGCTCCCCCTTTGATGGAGTGCGCGCCCCGATAGACCTCCTGAATCATTTCCGGGTCATCTACGGTACTTTGGAGGTCTTGTAAACTTTGTTCAATCACCTCTAGATGTTCTTTGGCTTCAAGAACAAAGTATCCGGTTATTTTCTGGCGTTGTTCGGCATCCATAATCAATTATTAATAATCAATTATCAATAATCACTCTTAGATTTCCGATAATTAGGCTCAAACACCTATTAAACCGTTTCTAAAAGGAGGTTGTAGGAGAGGTCTAATCATTATCAGTCCTCAACCGGGTTGGGGTCGCCCTTGCACTCTTACGCTAGGGTGTTGGCTGGGTGCTTGGGTTTATTGAGTGGTACTGACTTAACTCTAGCCAATCTTGACCCAGTTTAAACAATCACTCTCTCCTCAATTGACCATAGTATCCGGTTTTTTCAGGAGTGACCGTGTAACATTGAAATCTTCCCAACTCTCGGACTTATTCAGCAAGCCCCAAGGTCTGGGAGTGTCAACGGCGAGGAAAATGTTAGAATGTAAAGACGATTTTGGGTCGATGAGAGATCCACCCAAGCCGGGGAATGGGGAATCGGAATTGGGGAAGATTGGGGGGCATGATGGCTTAGGGGTTTTCCGTCCTTCCCATGAAGTGTGAATGGGGTTGTGGGAGGGACAAATGAATCATTCAAAGCCATTGGACTTTAATTCTTCCTCAGAGACTGTGGAAGTGTCGGACTGTCAGCAACTGCGGATAACCCATCAAGCTTGCTTGGAGTGGGATCATTTGATTGCAACGGTGGCGTTGCGGATTCGTCAGGCGGTGGACTTGCAGGAGATTCTCCAGACGACAACGGATGAAGTACAGAGTTTGTTAGGGTGTGACCGTGTTTTAATCTATCAACTGGACTCGGCCACCGTTACAGTGGAGAAGGTCGCCGATCCTCAATGGTCATTAGTCGGGTGTAATATTCAAGATTCCTGTTTTAGACCCAGCACGGGCTTTTATGACGATCATCAGTTTTCTGCGATCGCCGACCTAACCAGCGCCGACCTCATGCCCTGTTATCGGCAGTTTCTAGAGCGTCTCCAAGTCCAAGCTAAATTAGCCATTCCCCTCTTTAAAGGCTCTGAACTCTGGGGTCTATTAATCGCCCATCATTGTCGCAGTCCCCGACCTTGGGAAACCCTAGAAATAGAAGCCCTACAACAAATTGCCATTCAAGTAGGCATTGCCATCAATCAAGCCGCCCTGATTGCCGAATTACAACAAGCCAAGCGAGACTTAGAAACCGAAGTCGCCCAGCGCACCTTAGAACTCGGTCAAGCCAATGACCAACTCTCCCGACAAAACCAAGCCCTGCAAAATGCCCTAGTCGGCGTTTCCCAACTCGATCGGTCGGGTCATTACCAACAAGTTAACCCAGCCTATGCCCAGATTTGTGGCTACGCACCGGAAGACCTGATCGGTCAACTTTGGACAAACACCGTTCACCCAGATGATCTGCCCCACTTAGAAGCCCAATATCAAATCATGCTAGAAACGGGCAAAGTCGAAGCAGAAGCCCGGGGGATTCGTCCCGATGGCTCCGTGTTTTATAAACAAGTGATCATGATGGCCGACTACAACCATCAGGGGGAAATCGTCGGTCATCGTTGCTTCATGAAAGATATTACGGATCGCAAACAGGCAGAAATTGCCCTGCAAAGTAAAACCGAAGAACTTGATCATTTTTTCTCCGTCACAGCCGATTTATTTTGTATCGCCAATCTAGAGGGCTATTTTATCCGCCTCAATCCTCAATGGGAAAAAACCCTCGGTTATCCCCTGTCCGAATTACTGGGGGCGCAATTTATGGACTATGTACACCCCGACGACCGCCAAACCACCCTAGACGCGCTCAGTCATTTAGACCAACAAGAGAAAATCCTAAACTTCGCTAATCGTTACCGTTGCCAAGATGGATCCTATCGTTGGTTAGAGTGGTGTTCTGTACCCATGGGCGATTTAATCTATGCCGCCGTCCGAGATATTACAGATCGTCAAGAAACCAAAGCCCAACTTCAGAATCTCTCCACCCGTCTCTCCCTTGCCCTACAAGCGGGGAAAATTGGCACTTGGGACTGGGATTTTAGTCCTCGTGTCATTTGGGATGATCGGATGTATGAACTGTTTGGGCTAGAAAACTTAGGTCGTGAAGTGGTCTATGAAGATTGGGCAGATTTAGTCCATCCCGATGATCGTCTCCCCATTGCCACCGCCCTCCAAGATGCCCTCAATGGCGAACAGTCCTTTGATATGGAATTCCGTGTCCAACGCCCGGATGGGGTGAAATTGTGGATTCAATCCACCGCCTTAATTCAATACAATAGCCAAGGGGAACCTGTGCGGATGACGGGGATTAACTACGACATCACCGAACGCAAACAGGCACAACTAGCACTTCAACAAAGTGAAGCCCAGTATCGGACGATTATTGAAACCACCTTAGAGGGAGTTTGGGTGTTGGATGCCACCGATCACACTAGCTTTGTCAATGGACAAATGGCGACCATGTTGGGCTACAGCCTACAGCAGATGATCGGACAGCCTTTTTTAAGCTTCATTGATTCCGAGGATCAGCCTTTGGTGGAAAACTATCTCCAGCAGCGCCATGAGGGGATGAGTGATCAACACCGCCTGAAGTTCCGCCGCCAAGATGGAACAACACTCTGGGCTGTGGTTTCCTCCACCCCCCTGTTAGACAGTCACCGTCAATATAACGGCTGTATCAAACTGGTGACGGATATCACCCAACTGGTAGAAATCCAGAAAGCCCTACAAATCTCTGAGGCACAATTAGCGGGAATCCTCAATAGTTCTCTCGATGGGATTATGGCTTTCCAAGCTTTGCGCGATGAATCGGGACAGATTGTAGATTTTATTTGGTTATTAAGTAATCCGATGGCTTGTGAATTGGTGGGGCGTTCTGCGGAGCAATTAATCGGTCGAAAATTATTGGTAGAAATGCCGGGGAATAAAACCGACGGTTTATTTGATGCCTATGTGCAGGTGGTGGAATCTGGGCAACCCTTCCAGCATCAATTTCATTATCAACATGATGGCATTGACTGCTGGTTTGAAAACATTGCCGTTAAACTGGGGGACGGTTTTACTGTCACCTTCCGCAATATCACTCAAATTAAGCAATCGGAAAGAACCCTGCAAGAGATGAATGAGGAGTTAAATCAACGGTTGGCGGATCTCAAAGAGCGGAATCAAGAGATGTTGATTTTGAGTGAGATGAGTGATTTTCTCCAAGCTTGTACCAGTGTGGAAGAGGCGAGTCAGGCGATCGCCTATTTAGTTAAACCTCTGTTTCCCAACTGTTCGGGTCATTTATTCCTGACCTGTGCTTCCCGTAACCGTGTGGAGACTATCGCCCAGTGGGGAGAACATCATCACTCCCTGACGGAATTTCCCCCTAAAGACTGTTGGGGACTGCGCCGAGGTCGCCCCTATCCAGTGGATGTGAAACGCTCTGGCCCTCTGTGTTCCCACATTGTTCATCGAGAGGGATTGGGGATGACGTTGTGTATTCCTATGGTGGCCCAGGGGGAAACGTTGGGGTTATTTTATCTGGGTGCAGAATCCTCTAATTCTCTCCCGGAAGCCAAGCAACAATTAGCGCGCACGGTGGCGGAACAATTGAGTTTAGCGCTGGCGAACTTGAACTTACGGGAAACCCTACAACACCAAAGTATCCGGGATCCCCTCACGGGATTATTTAATCGTCGTTATCTCGAAGAAGCCTTTAATCAGGAGATGTTGCGCGCTCAACGACATCAAAATCCCATCGGGGTGATTATGCTCGATATTGACCATTTCAAGCAGTTTAACGACAATTACGGTCACGACGCTGGGGATTTTGTTTTAAAAACTGTGGCAGAAGTTCTAAAAAATAGTGTCCGAGGCTCCGATATTGCCTGTCGTTATGGAGGGGAGGAAATGACGCTGATTTTGCCGGAATCTTCCCTAGAAACGGCTCAAGCGCGGGCTGAAACCATTCGTCTCACTATTAATGACCTACAACTGAGCTATCAAGGGCAATTTTTTCATTCCCTCAGTGCTTCTTTCGGTGTGGCTACGTTCCCCCAACACGGCACAACGGCCACGGCGGTCATTCAAGCGGCCGATGCGGCGCTGTATCGGGCGAAGGCGGCCGGGCGAAATTGTGTGATTGTTGCACCGTGAATTGAGTCTGGGAGTGGGGAACAGGGAATCGGAAACCGTAATCAGTTGTAGGAGAGGATATCGGGAATTCCCCCGACTGCTATATAATTCAAGAGCTTGCCCTTGGACTTCACTGGATTCTGAAAACGTCCCATGACTATTCGTGTTTACAACAGCTTAACCCGCCAAATGGAAGTATTTGAACCCATCGAACGAGGTATAGTGCGGATGTATTGCTGTGGGATTACGGTTTATGATTACTGCCATTTAGGTCATGGGCGAACTTGTTTAATTTGGGATGTGGTGCGTCGTTACTTGCAGTGGCGGGGTTATCAGGTGCAGTATGTCCAGAATTTTACAGACATTGACGATAAAATCCTCAATCGGGCGAAGAATGAGGGGGTTTCGATGGAGGAGATATCGGAACGCTTCATTGAGGCTTATTTTGAGGATATGGAGGCTTTACAGGTGGGTCGGGCGGATAGTTACCCTCGGGCGACTCATACCCTAAATGGGATTCAGCGCCTGATTACGGAGTTGGAACAAAAGGGGTTCGCCTATGCTTCCCGGGGGGATGTTTATTATGCGGTGCGGCGGTTTGAGGATTATGGGAAGTTGTCGGGTCGCAAGTTAGAGGATTTACAAGCGGGGGCCAGTGGCCGGGTGGAGACGGAAGACCCGGAGGTGTCGAAAAAACGAGATCCCTTTGATTTTGCTTTGTGGAAGGGGGCAAAACCCAGTGAACCGGCTTGGGAGTCTCCCTGGGGGGCGGGTCGTCCGGGGTGGCATATTGAATGTTCGGCAATGGTGCGTGAGGGGATGGGGGAAACGATTGATCTCCATGTGGGGGGGGAGGATTTGAAGTTCCCTCATCATGAGAATGAAATCGCCCAGTCGGAGGCTGTGACGGGGAAACCTTTGGCGCGCTATTGGCTACACAATGGCATGGTCAAGGTGGGGGGGGAGAAGATGTCTAAGTCGTTGGGGAATTTCACGACGATTCGGGATTTGTTGGCGCGTCCGGTGCATCCAATGGCGGTGCGGTTGTTTGTTTTGCAGGCGGACTATCGCAAGCCGTTGGATTTTACGGATGAGGCGTTACAGGCGGCTACGAATGGCTGGCAAACGTTACAGGATGGCTTGCTGTTTGGCTATCAGTATGGGGAACAGTTGGGCTGGCGGGTGAATGGGGAAGATATTGCCTATCGGGGAGGGAATGTCCCAGTGGCGGAGGTTTGGATTGAGCGATTTAGTGATGTGGTGGATGAGGATTTTAATTTTGCGGGGGGATTGGCGATTTTGTTTGAGTTGGCGAAGGAGTTACGCAAGGAACGGAATTTGTTGACTCATGAGGGGAAAACGGAGGTGAGTCCCCAACGGTTAGAGGTGCAATGGCGGATTCTGGTGACGTTGGCGGGGGTATTAGGGTTTAAGGCGGATTGGGGGGGGCTGGAAACTCCGACGGGAGGGGGATTGAGTGATGGGGAAATTGAGGCGTTGATTGCCCAGCGTCAGGCGGCACGACGGGCGAAGAATTATCCGGAGGGCGATCGCATTCGGGATGAGTTGAAGACCCAAGGGGTGATTCTGGTGGATAAACCGGGGGGAATCACAACCTGGTATCGAGAATCCTAATTCGGTTAAGTTCTGTAAGGCTTATCAAGTTTTGCAGAAATTGTCAAGGGTTTGGGGTAAAATGGGGGGGCGCTGTTAATCCATCACAAGGTAGAAGACAGGTTATGAGTCCTAGTGTCAGTGCAATTGCTGAGGGTATCCGCTTTATTCCTGCACCTCCTCCTACGGATCCATCAATTCCCCCCTCGATTTTTGGCATTGAGTTGGAAGGCGATCGCGATGTAGAATGGCAATGGCTGAATCTCCCCAATGGTCATCGAGTGGTAACAGGCTATCGGGTCGTTCGGCGAAGACCTTAGTCTTGGAAGGGGGGCGGCATTTTTAGCTCTCGCATTTTTGGTTCTCCTTGCCCCCCATTGTTATCTTGATCGTCGGAAGAAGACCCTCGATTTTATCGACGGGATGAATTACGACATATTACAACAGTATCCCCCGAATTGTAAAATTGTGCTATAATCTTAGTCACAATGAGCAAGAATTGAATGCTTAACCTTACTTACAACTATAAGATAATTCCAACCAAAGAGCAGACAGAGAAGATCGAATTAAATTTAACTGTCTGCCAATCTGTTTGGAACTATGCTTTGGCTCAAAGAAAGCTTTGGTATAACAGTCGTAGTTGTCAGGTCAACGCTTGCTCTATTCGTTCTGAATATATTGTTGCTCCCTTTGAATATCCTAACTACCCTACTCAATCTGCCAATTTAACCCAAGCTAAAAAGACTAACGATTTCCTTAAGTCTGGTAATGCCCAAGCGATGCAGCAAACATTGCGGAAATTGGATCGGGCGTTTAACGACATGAAAAGCAAGGGACTAGGTTTTCCTCGCTTCAAAAGGAACATGAAGTCTTTTAATTTAGTTAGTAGCAGAATTGAAGTCAATGGTAACAAGCTAAAGATGCCTCTATTGGGGGAAGTTAAGTTTGTCAAGTCACGGGATATTCCAGAGGGTTTTAAGATCAAACAAGTTCAAGTAATCAAGAAAGCATCGGGTTACTATGTCAACTTAGCAATTGAGCTTGATGTTAATATCCCAACCCCAATACCTCATGGTCACGCTTTGGGGATTGATGTTGGGATTCAAAGTATGCTGGCAACTTCCGACGGTTTGATTCTTCCTAGACCGAAGTTTTTAGATAAAGCACTGCGTAAGATTAAATTACTACAAAGAAGGCTTAGGAATAAAAACAAAGGTTCTAATAAATGGCAGAAGCTACAGCATCGGATCGCTCTATTACATGAAGCCGTAGCCAACAGAAGAAAGGATTACCATTTCAAGTTAGCCCATCAACTCTGTGATGGAGTCGGGATGGTATTTGTTGAAGATATTAACTTCACAGCTTGGAGTAGAGGACTATTCTGTAAGCAGTCTCTAGATATAGGTTTAGGTCAATTCTTTACTATCTTGCAATATGTTTGCTCTCAAACGGATACATATTTTGCCAAGGTCAATCCAGACTATACCTCTCAAGTTTGTCCTGAATGTGGAACCCATACAGGTCAGAAAGAACTCTCTCAAAGGGTTCACTCTTGCTCTGAATGTGGCTACACCGTGGATCGGGATGTTCCTGCTTCAATGATAGTAAAACAGCGTGGATTAACTGCGGTCGGTGCGCCCGTGGTCAAACAGCCCAGTCATGGCGTTCTGTCGGGGACTTCGGTCTAGATAAGAGTCTATATGGGAATCCCTCGCTTTCAGCGAGGGGAGGTTCAATGAAACAATTGTTGGACGACGGCTAAATTGGCGGTGTCACGAATAATTAAAAACACGCCCAAGCCTAATAACAAGACAAATCCGGTTTGCATGATGCCGTCCTGAATCCGGGCGGGTAAGGGTTTCCCTAAGAGTCCTTCAATTAATAAAAAGGCCAGTTGTCCGCCATCTAAAGCAGGTAAGGGCAAAATATTAATAATAGCCAAATTAATGCTAATCAGTGCGCCAAATTGGAATAAACTCCCCGCGTCAGAACTGGCTAAATTTGCGCCAATTTCCACAATTTTAACCGGACTGGCCACTTGACCTGCGGTTTCGCCAAAGTTGCTCACCAACTGCATAAACCCGCCTAAAATTAAGTTAGTCAGACGTTGGAATTCATTGCCACCAACGGCAAAGGCTTCCCCAATACTGTTGGGGTGACGGTGGGTGATTTGACCGTTGGGGGATAGGACAACGCCGATTTTTCCTTTGCCATCGTCTGACCGATGGGGGGTAACGGTTAAGGCTAAGGTTTCTTCTCCCCGTTGAATGGTTAAATTAAGAGGTTGTTCTGGGGAGGTTTGAATCCGATTCATTAATAAACGGACAGCTTCTTGAGAGGCGTTGAGGGTTTCGTTTTCGACTTTTAGGATAATATCCCCGGCCTTCATGCCTGCGGTCTGGGCGGCTGTCACTTCTGTGGTCAGGACTTCCGGGACGACGACTCCGGGTTTATAGTCAAAGTCCGGTAGGCCAAAGGTTGCTACTTGGGTGACGAGGAGGAAATAGGCAAAAATTAAGTTCGCAATCACCCCAGCACTGATGACAATGGCACGGTCTAGGATGGGACGATTGCGGAGGAGGTTGGGGTCGTCGGGGGGGACGTCGCTGTCGGGGTCGTCGTCGGGGAAGCCAACAAAGCCGCCTAGGGGAATAGCACAGACGGTGTATTCTGTGACTTTACCCCGATATTTGAGTAAGGCGGGGCCAAAACCAATGGAAAAACGATTAACGTGAATATTTTGTAAACGGGCTGATGCAAAGTGACCCAACTCGTGGACGATGATTAAAACAACC
Source organism: Spirulina subsalsa PCC 9445 (assembly GCF_000314005.1). Lineage (NCBI taxonomy): Bacteria > Bacillati > Cyanobacteriota > Cyanophyceae > Spirulinales > Spirulinaceae > Spirulina > Spirulina subsalsa. The sequence continues at coordinate 2,527,412 of NZ_JH980292.1, read as the reverse complement.
AAGACTGCGATCGCGGCCAGAACGGACATAGCTTTAAAAATAAATTTGCTTTACATTACTCAAAACTCCAGTCTAACAGGAATCCTCCTTCAGTGTGGGGTGAGCGCCCGCCAATCTTGACCCCTCGGCGGCTAGTTTTCGGTTTTTTGTTCCAATTGGGGCAGTTTGAGCAGATAACGATAACCTAATTCTGGGGTACCCTGTACGGTAATACTGCCCCCATGTAACTCAATCAAGCTACAACAGAGTAGTAACCCCAACCCCTCTCGTGAGGCTAAGTCAAGTTCTTGGGGATGTTCTTCTGGGGTAATGGCTGCCCTCAGCATGGGGACACTATTATGGCTTAACAGCGACGCACTGGTTAACTCTTGACTAAGACTGGTGCCGTTCAGGTTGTTATCCTGTAGCGTGGGTTCAGGATCTAACCAAGGATGGGAAGTCCAGAGGGCTATCTGGAGATGGGGGGCGGCGAAGGTTTTCCCAGTGAGACGGGAAACATGAATTTCAATTTGGCTACCCGGTTGGGCGGCACTCAGTAAACTAAAGATCAGGTAATAAATCCCCTGTTTAACTTTCTCTTTATCCAGTAACCAAATGCGATTCCCCGGTTCTACGGTGAGGTGAATCTGTTGCTGTTGTTGTTCGGTGAAGGATTGCAGGTTGGAGACAGCCTGTTGACAGATCATCTCGATATCGACTGCGCTTAACTGGAGTTGACGATTTTTCTCGTCTAACACTTCCAGACCTAGAATTTCCTCAACGAGGGCTAATAAATTTTGACCACTGCGGTAGATAATCTCAATATACTCCCGTTGTTTGGGGGTCAGGCTGCCATAAACGCCCTGTTCTAATACCCTCGCCATGCCCATAATTGAGGTGAGAGGATTGCGCAATTCTTCGGTTAAGGTGGCTAATAACTTGACTTTCAGAGTGTCTACAGTATTTAACGACAAATTGGGGGTTTCTGCTAACACTCCTTCGGTTATTGCTAAAATATCTGAACTATATTCTTCGGTTGTCCAGCCTGCACTGCCTTGGTTCGTTTCTGGGAGGTCTTCTCCAGCTTGAGGAGGACTGAGGGGCATTATTTGGCTGCGTTCGTACTCACTCATGCACCAACGGGCGGTTAGATGTAAAAACTCAATCTCGCGCTCGGCAAAAGACCGGGGCTGGAGATCCATAATGGTTAGAGTGCCGATACATTCGCCGTCTTGGGTGATTAATGGCACGCCCAGATAACTATGAATGCCGTAGTGTTGAAAGAGGATACTACGGGCAAAGAGGCTATCTTGAGCGGTATCCTCAATCACCAGAGGCTGGTGTGTGTCGATGATATATTGACAAAAGGATTCGATTAAGGGGAGGCGGCGAGAGTTGGCTAAGTCACTCATTAAGCCGACATGGGATAACCCTACGGTGGATTTGAGCCAGAGTTGCTCTTTCACCAATAAATTCAGGGTACTGATAGGGGCGGTGAGGAAGCGGGCGGCCGTTTGGGTGGCTTCATCAAAGATAGGAACAATGTCGCTGGTCAATAATCCCAATTGACGTAAGCGTTCTAAACGCTGTTGTTCTCGCCTATGAGAGGTTAGACCATCTAAACGGCAAAAAAGCCGAGTATTTACGTTCACTGCACTACTCCCGCATCTCAAATTAGCTGTTACCATCACGGCTGATTAGAACTTAAAAAGGGCGTTCTTTGTGGTTATTTTTAGTTTTCCCGGTTTGTGGCGGAAAATCACTCAAATAAGGAGGATTAGCTTGCCCAAGCGGGATGTCTGAGGATGGCTTCAAAGGTACGAACGCCCCGTAATTGATTGGAGAGGGGTAAGTGACCTTTGGGGGCGCTGAGATCCCAGATAAATTCGTTGGGGTAGCGGGTCCAGTTGTTGTCTTTGCGCCAGCCGATTTTATCCCAGAGTTTGGAGAAGTCTTTCCCTTGGGCTAACCATAATTCTCGTTGGATGGAGTAGCCAAATTTGCCTTCTGAGTAGGTTAACCAGAGGGTGTTGACGGTGTGAAAGTCGGTGACGGGGATTTTATCAACTTCGGAGAAGTACAACCATTTGCGGTTTTGGGCGGCTTCTCCGGCGGCTTCACAGAGTTTTTGCAGGCTGAGGCGATCGCCTTCTAGAAATTCTTGGGCTATCAGGTGTTGGGCTAAGGGCTGATAGTCTACTTGACGATCGGATTTAAGGGGGACTAAACCACTAGGCAGATAGTTACGCAAAAAATTCTCGGTGGCGGGGGTTTTGGCGGCGTAGAGGGTTTGATGAATCTTGCCGAGGAGGGGGCTGGGGGTGATTTGGGGTTGTTCGCGCCAATAGTCCATTAAGTAGGTCAGTCCAGTATCTCCGGCCTGGGCAAGTTGGGCGATCGCGCTGTACTGTTTTTGGGTCTTCCCAGAGGTCAGTTGCTGCCGCAATGCCTCAATATCGCGTTTTTCTGGGGAGGGAGTGTCTTGGGGTGTCATCTAGCTTTTTCGGTGTTCTCAGTCTTCCTTCTTTCCAGAATACGCTGATTGATGACCCTCTTCAATTGATATGTGGGAACAGGAGAGGGGGAGCAGGGGAGCAGGGGAATAGTGGCTAGTGAATAGCCACTACTCTTGACTATTGCCAACTCCCGATTCCCTAGGGCGCAAGCATTGCGCCCCTACACCGACTCCGGTCACTGAGCAAAGTCGTTCTCTACGAGACGCTGCGCAGCAAACGCGTAGCGTGACCTAGGAAAGTGCCGACTCCCGATTCCCAACTCCCGACTCCCCATTCCCCCAAATCAGCTTTCCCGCAAACGTTTAAACGCTAAAGCCACTACCCCCCCAGTAATCAAACAAATGCCGCCTATTTCCTGCCAATTCAAACCCTCTCCAATCAACAGGAAAGCGAGGATGGAGGTGAGAACGGGTCCGGTGTTGGCAATGACAGAAAAGAGGGCGGCACCAGCCCAGTGGATGCCGAAATTCTGGAATAAATAACTGCCCAAGGTGGTGAGGCCTAGGAGAATTGCCGCAATGAGTAAATGGGGTAACAAAGCCCCATCAAAGCCAATGTCGGGGACGATTTGCCAGAAAAAGAGACTCCCTAAACCGGAAAAAATCAGAATGAGGAAAAACTGAATCAAGGTGAAAGGAGCGGGATTAATGTCTTTAAAGCAAAGCTTGGTAAAAATGACACAGAAGGCAAGGGTGAGGCCAGAACCTAGGGCGGTGAATACTCCCGTGTAGGATAGGTTAATTGTTGCACCAAAAGGAAAGGCAATGATGATCACCCCTAAAAATACCACTAGGCTCATGCCAATGGTGAACGAGGTTAGGCGATCGCCAAAAAAGACCCGAGACAAAAAAATAGTAATAATGGGGTAGGTTAGAATCAAGGTCGTAACAACCCCGGTTTCTAAATTCCCAAAGGCAATATAAGCAAGGGTTTGAGAGACAAACAAAAAGAAGGCACTCCCGAGAACATTCCGCCACAGACGGTTTTTCTTGCCGCTAAACAATTGCCCCAAATCCTGCCAAAAAGGTTGAGCGCCAATTTGATAAATATTCGTGCCAATTGCCCCCACCAACGGCACTACCACCATCATCCGTAACCAGAGAATCAAGATAGAGTTGCCCAGACTAGGGCTAATAATCCCCCCCACTTCCCAAACCCCTAACACGGTACTTTTAAACAAAATCGTGCGGGTAATAATATTTTGTAGCCCAAAGGCGAGACAGGAGAGGAGCGCAAAGAAAATCCCGATCCGGATTTGTTGCGCAGGGGGGGGAGTGCTGGGAATCGAAGCGCCGGGAGTGGAGGGAGAGAGGGGGGCTTTTTGGGGGCTAGAAGGGGCGGGAGAGGGTTTTAGGGGTAATCCTCCCAATTGCTCGACTAAACCCTGTACAATGGCTTCTCCTTGCCGTTCTAGGTGCTGCATCCGGTTGAGTTGCTGGGAGATGGTGCTTTGATAGCTGTTTAAGTCTTCTTGGATGGCCTGAAAGGTTTGGTGAATAAAGGCCTGTAGAATCACTTCCCCCTGAGACTCCATGCTGTGCATCCGACTGAGTTGTTGGGAGAGGTTGCTTTGATAGCTGTTTAAGTCCTGTTGGAGGGTGTGGAAGGTTTGGCTTAGGGTGCTGTCGAGATGGGTTAGATTGGCGTAGGGATCCCCCTTGGCCGAGGAGGCAGCAAGGGCGGCGGGATTGGCTTTGAGCCGTTCTTTTAGCTCACTGGTGAGGAGTTGAGCAAATTGTTTCGCCCAGAGTTGTTGCTGGGCTAGTTGTTCATGGGAAAGGGCTTCTTGACGTTGACTTTGCCAGTGGTGGTATTGAGCGCGGAGATCCTCTATTTCTTGAATGAGTCGGGATTTCTCGCTCTGTAGCCATCGGACATCCTGATTGAGTTGTCCACTAATATCTTGCCGTAGATGCTCAATTTCTCGGGTTAAGGCCTGAAGTGCCTCGTCTGTGTAACGGGGGCGATGGGTGGGGTCTTTCCCGGTGGGTTGTTCCGATGGCATCATTTTTTAGGAGAAAACTAGATATTTCTCGACTTTTAGGAGAAAACTAGATGATCTTAGAGGAAATCTGCTCTGAAAAAAACTTTCTACAGAATCTCTTTAGAATAGGAGCAGGGTTAATTCTTGTTGGTATTTTTGGGTTAGGGGGTGTTGATTGCCGAGGAGGGAGAAGAGGGATAAGAGGGCTTTTTTCGCTCCGTCGTTGCGGTATTGGCGATCGCACTCCACAATCTCCAGAAACCCTTGTAAAGCCTTCTCATAGTCCCCAGAGAGGGCATTCTGAGCCGCTTGGGCAAACTTTTGATCCAGTTCCCCGGTTCCCCCCTCTTGGGCGGCTGTGGTCAACTCAATCAACAAGCGCACAGACTGGACTTGCTGGGCATAATCCCGATCTGATGAATCAATGGTATTTAACATTTTTTGGGCGGCTTCGGGTTGATTCACTTGCAGGAGAAATTTAGCCGCCTCGATGGCCACTAAAGCACGATCAGGAAACTGCTCGAAAAGCTGATCATACTGTTGTTTCGCTAGGGGTGCATTGCCTTGGGCGATCGCCTCTTTAGCGGCTTTTAGCCCCAACTCTAGGCTAGACTTGAGATTCAACTGAGCCAACAACTCGCGAATTTTCCCCTCCGAGGCCGCCCCCACAAAGCCCGAAAAGACTCGCCCTTGTTGCACCACTCGCACATCCGGCACTCCTTCCACCCCAAACTGACTCGCCAACTCAGGATTCTGGTCAATATCGACTTTTGCTAAGATAAAGTCGTATTCTTGTACCAACTTTTCCAATAGCGGTTTTAACACTTGGCAAGGCCCGCACCACGTCGCGAAAAAATCCACCAGTACGGGTTTTTGGTGGGATTGTTCTACCACTTCGCTGGTGAAGTTGTCCGTATTAACTGTAATTGAATGACCCATAGTTCCAGCTTAAATGACTTGGCCGTAAAGTCCCAACTATAGCATTTTCATGATCTTCCTCCGAGAAACCCCATCCCCTCCTGGGGGGTTAACGAAGGCTTGTTAGAATGGGGGTGTTCTTTAACCGACTAAAACGGTGATTTCTTTCCATTTTGAGCCTTCCTCTTTAAGTTCAACGGAAAAACGCGATCGCCTCCTGAAACTCTCCGTCGTCTCTTCCCCTATCCTTGGGGCTTATTTCTTTTCTACCGGGGATCTTTCTTCTCCCTTTGCTTGTCCTCTACGGGAGTTCACAGGCATCCCCTGCCCCGGATGTGGCCTCACTCGTTCTTTAATGGCGATCGCCCAAGGCCACCTTTCCCAATCCCTCTCCTACCACATTCTAGGGGTTTTCCTCTTCCTTTTTCTCGTCCTAGCCTTGCTCTACTTCAGCGCCGAACTCATTACAGGACACCCCCTCAAAATCTCACTCAGCGGCCCCTTGCAGCGTCATAAACGCCTCCTTTTTCCCCTGTTAGGTCTTTTCCTTCTCAGCTACCACCTCGCCCGTTTAGCCCTGCTGTGGCAGTCTGATCAACTCCTCCCCGCTATCTTAAACTCTCCCTTGGGTCAGTATTTTTAACAGGATTGTTCACAAAATTTTGTACAATTTCTCACCCTCCCAGCCGGGCAACCTTGGGACAAGTTCCTTTTTCCAGCTAACGCATAATTGAAGTTAAAATAACAGTAATCGTCGCACTAGCAATTAACGTAAACGCTAATTGAACCACCCACTGGGTCGCTTGTTGATAATTACTAAATTTTTGATCAAACTGCTTAACATCTGTCGAGAGATCATTGACTTGACTCGAAAGGGCTGCCAATTGCTCAAGCACATCGCCCAAAGTAGGCTCTCGTTCTGGTGTTGCTCGTTCTGGGGGGGATGTCATCAGAGTATCTCGCTTGGTTTCTTCTATTTTATCAGAAGACACTTAAGATTTTTTGCCTCTCCCCTCCAATCAAAACTATAATCCTAAAAAGGGTCTGAAGCGGGAGGGATAATCCATGAAGTTAGAGCAACCTGATGTCGCCTTATTCTTGCGTTATTTGGGGGGAGGGGGAGCAGAACGAGTCATGTTGAATCTAGCTCAAGGCTTACTGGATGAAGGGTTAAACGTAGACCTTGTTTTAGGGCAAGCATGGGGACCCCATTTAGAAAAAATCCCCTCAAAACTGAGATTGATTAACTTAGATTCTGCCTCCGCTTGGCAGATTGTTTTTACTTTAAGAAAATATCTCAAAACCGAACAACCCAAAGCCCTGCTTTCCGCCCTCCACTATAGCAACGAAATAGCCATCTGGGCGAAACATTTAGGGGGAATTTCCACGAAAATTATTGTTTCTGAACATAATACTTTTTCCCAAGCCATTCAACATACAAGCCCCTCTAAAAAGTTCTTATTACCTTGGTTTGTGCGTTATTTTTATCCTTGGGCAGATGGTATCGTTGCCGTGTCCAAGGGAGCAGCCGAGGATTTAGCCCAGAATACAGGTTTAAAGGGCGATCGCATCCAAACCATTTACAACCCCGTGATCACCCCAGAATTGCAGCAAAAAGCTCAAGAACCCCTCGATCATCCTTGGTTTCAACCCGGAGAACCTCCTGTTATTTTAGGGGTAGGGAAACTGGAAACCCAGAAAGATTTTCCCACCCTGATTGAAGCCTTTGCTCAAGTGCGTCAAACCCAAGCAGCACGGTTAGTTATCCTAGGATGGGGACCTGAGCGCGATCGCCTCGAAACCCTCATTAAAGACCTCAATTTAAGCCAAGATGCCGCCCTATTAGGCTATGTTGACAACCCCTACCCCTATATGGCACGCGCCGCCGTCTTTGTGTTATCGTCGCGCTGGGAAGGTCTACCGACTGTCCTAATTGAAGCCATGACTGTTAACACCCCCGTTGTTTCCACCAACTGTAAAAGCGGTGCGGCTGAAATTCTCGCCCAAGGTGAATATGGTGATCTCGTACCCATTGGAGATAGTAAAACAATGGCCCAAGCTATCTTACAAACTCTTAGCCAAAACAGTCCGACCATTGATCCAGCTTGGTTAGAACAATTTAGCCAAACCAGAGCCACCCAAGAATATTTAAAAATTTTAATTCCCCCATCTTGAACACTAAAATCTAACTTTATTCATAATGAATCCCAAGGTTTCAATTATTATCCCAGCTTATAATACAGAACAATATATTACTCAATGTTTAGAATCGGCTCTCAATCAAACTGAGCAAAATATTGAAATCATCTTGATTAATGATGCTTCAACCGACCAAACATTAACCTTAGTGGAAAAATATCCAGATTCGCGCTTAAAAATAATCAAAAATGAGGTCAACCGAGGGGCAGGATATTGTCGAAACCAAGGGATTCAAGCCGCCCAGGGAGAATGGATTGTTCCCTTAGATTCCGATGACTGGTATGCACCAGAACGGATTGAGAAATTATGGCAAGTTGCCCAAAGAGAAAACGCGGATCTCGTCGCCGATAATTTATATTTTATCCAAGACGAAAAATATGATCCTAATGCGACTTTGTTTTCCGTAGCCAAGGACGAATTTAGTCAAACCAGAGAGATCGATGTCCTAACCTTTATTGATCTCAATCGAAAACCCGGCAAAATTAGTCCTCATTTAGGTCTAACCAAGCCATTAATAAAACGCTCTTTTTTGCTAGAAAATTCCTTAGCTTATGAGGCAACAGTAACCCCGATAGAAGACTTTCTTCTTTATACCTTGTGTTTATTAAAAGGAGCGCGGTTTATGATAATTCCAGAAGCTTACTATTATTATCGCCGCTCACGTCCCGGTTCAGCGTCAACCTTCCGCAAAGTCAAAATATTAAATCAATTTTGTGCCGTCAACCGTTACTTACTAGAACAAGATTCAGTTCAATCTAATCCTGCCCTAAAAAAAATAATCGACCAGTATTTAAAAGAAGTTGAACAAGAGAAAGATTATTATAGTATCATACAACCGCTTAAAGAACAGGGGGTTTTAAAAACCTTACTCAAAACCCTAAGCAATTTTAAATTACTGCAATTAACCCTCAAACAAATTCCTTATATTCTCAAACGGCGTTTTTCTCAAAATTGAAAGTCAGTGAAAGGGAATTAGATGGGGTTTGCTGAATAAACCTCTAAGCAGTGTTACTAGGACTTTTAGCGGTTTATACCAAATTAAATAGACTGGAGGGCAAAAACCGGAATTTCCCCTGTTCCTTCCCGTTCCCTGTTCCCTTGACTTCTAACAGCGAGAAACTGCCCGGTTTTAGGGATAACGATTAACCGCCACTAATTTTGGCACGATATCCCTTTTGGGTTAACAAGGCGAGGAGTTTCTGTTTATGATCCCCTTGGATTTCTAAGGTGTTCTCCTTCACCGTGCCACCTGTGCCGCACTGGGTCTTGAGTTCTTTCAGCAGATCCGCTAGAGTGTTAGCTTCACACCGAAACCCACTGATCACCGTCACCGTTTTTCCTTTGCGTCCCTTGCGGGAGGCTTGAATGAATAAGGTTTGCTGGTGGGCTGGTAAATCAGGCCGTTCTGTGTTTGGGGTGCTTGGCGGCGTATTCTCACGAGTAGAACCAAATTCTTGGTAAACGATCCGTTTTTTTGCGGACATATTAGAATTTTCCTTGAATGTTTGAGGAATTTAGTCGTGAACTGCCCCACCCTGCCATTGGCGAGGATGGGGCTTCCTGATTCAACGGGAAGAGCATTTAGCAAAACCGAAATTTTACCAGTTTGTCTTATATTCCCTCCCCAGAAAGCTTAAGAAATGGTGTTCCTCTGGGGGAGAGACTGGCCACCCCCTCCTCTAGAATACAGTTTACGGGTGGACTAGCCACTGGATTCCTTCGTCTTGGAGGAGGCACTATTCGGCGATTCTCGTTCCGAGACGCTTCGCGAACGCACCCACAAAATTAGGGAAACGGTAAGTTACTATGAGAACGAGACGGAAATGCTGCCAGTCCCCCTGAACGGAGAAACATACTGTCTTGTTCAGTCTTAGCAGAGTTGTAGTCAATGGCATGAAAACCTACAACAATCTACCCAGGCCCTGTTTTGTGCATCTCCTAACCCTAGTGTGCCAGCAGTAACGTGCGAGTTAGCCCAACATGACAGATTCCTCCACTGATTCCCCAAAAGGAAATATTCTGGTTGTTGACGACACGGCGGCTAATTTGCGGCTGTTAGTTGATATGTTAAGTCGTTCGGGTTATCGAGTCCGTCCCGCACTTAACGGAAAACTCGCTATTTTAGGCGCCCAGGCTAAACCCCCCGATGTGATTTTGTTGGATATTATGATGCCGGAGATGGACGGTTATGAGGTCTGTCAACGCTTAAAAGCTGACCCTAAAACCCAAGATGTTCCGGTGATTTTCCTCAGTGCCTTAAATGACAGCTTAGACAAAGTGAAAGCCTTTGCGGCTGGGGGAGTGGATTACATCACTAAGCCATTTCAACAAGAAGAAGTCATCGCCCGGATTGAGAATCAATTACGGGTGCGCCATCTCTCCCAGCAAATTCTGAGCCAAAATCAGGAGTTAGAACGCTTTAGTCAAAGCTTAAAAGAACTGCAACGGATTAATTCTCAAAGCTATGAATCCTTCGAGGTGCTGTGTCAAGATTATTTAGCCACAGGTTGTAATATTCTGGGGCTGACCACCGGAGTGATTAGTCGGGTAGGTCGTCAAAACTGTGAGATGATCTCTCATTACCATTCTCGTTCCGAGACGCTTCGCGAACGGGAGGGGGAATTTCCACCCGACCCCATTTTATCTTCCCTGAGTCAGTCCTCCTGTGCCTTAGTCGTTGACCAAAAAACCACCATTCTCCAATCCAGCCAAAAAAACCCAACAGAGGGAGAGAATCCCGAGGAAAACCCCCCCTATTTTTACTTAGCGACACCCATCTGGGTCAATGGGGCGATTTATGCCACCCTCGCCTTTTCTGCCCCCGAGGAGCGCGTTTACTCCCGACAAGAAATTGAAATTGTGGAGTTGATGGCGCAAAGTTTGGGCAAAATTATCAAGTCCCATGAGTTGGAGTTACAGCGTCAACAAGCGGAAGAAGAAGTTAAGCTCTTATTAACCATTAGTCAAGCCATTAGTGATGCACCTTCCTTTGAGAAAGCCTTAGAAATTGCCCTGAATCAAGTGTGCGAAAAAACAGGCTGGATTTATGGGGAAGCTTGGGTAGAAAGTGCCGATCATACGGCTTTAGAATGTCGCTGTACTTGGGTTCGTCGTCACTTGCCAGAAGAGTTAGGGGCGGCGTTAGGACGGTTACAAGAGTATAGTCAAGCCCTGTTATTATTGCCCGAGGATGAAATTCCGGGGCAGATTTGGCAATCTCAACAGTCCCAATGGGTGACGGATGTTTCTCAGTTGGAAAATGATACTTTTTTGCGCTTGGAGCTAGCGAAAGAGGGGGGCTTAAGGGCAGCCTTTGGGGTGCCGATTTTGAATTCTCAGAATCAAGTCTTAGCGGCCCTGATCTTTTTTATGGTGGAAGCGCGAGAACAGGATGAGCGCTTGTGTCAGTTGGTGAAGGGGGTGGCCGCCCAGTTGGGGCAGGTGATTCAACAAAAACAAACCGAAGCCGAGTTACGGGGCATTTTCGCGGCTATGACGGATCAGGTGTTATTGTATGACCGGGCAGGGGTCTGTTTGAAGGTTGCACCGACGAAAAGCCAAAGTTTAACCCATCCCCCCGATTGGTTGCCGGGGAAAACCGTGCGGGATATTTTCCCCAAGGAAATCGCCGATTTAATGCTAGACACCCTGCATCGGGTGTTAGATGAACAGGAAGCGGCTACTATTGAGTATCACCTAGAACAAACTAACCCAGAAAATGACCCTTTAGACCCCTTGCCCCTGACCTCGGGATCTTTATCTCTGTCTCAAGACCTCTGGCTGTCGGCGACCATATCTCCCCTGAGTGAGGATATTGTGATTGTAGTGGCGCGGGATGTGAGCGATCGCAAAGCCACTGAGGCCGCCCTCCAACAAAGTGAACAACGCTATCGGGAGATGGTGGAAGCGCAAAAAGATGTCCTAGTGTGTCGCTGGAAACCAGACACGACTCTGACCTTTGTCAATCAATCCTATGCCAACTATCAAAATGCTGACCCAGACCAATTAATTGGCAGTAAATTTGTGGACTTCCTTGACGAAACCAGTCGTCAGGAGTTTAGCCCCTATTTAGAGTCCTTATTAACTCATCTGGGTCCGGATACCCACACCAATCAAATGCGTTCGGGAAGCGGTCAATCCCACTGGTTTAGCTGGACGGATCAGCCCATTTTTGACCAAAACGGCCACTTTATTGAGTTTCAATCGTTTGGCGTTGATATTACCGCTCAGAAACAACGAGAACAAGCCCTACAACTGATTGCCCAAGGGACGGCCGTCACCACAGGAAACGAGTTTTTCCGCTCCTGTGCGCGTTCCCTCGCTCAACTGATGCAGGTGCGTTATGCCATGATTACCCAAGTGGTCAATCCTGAACGCACCCGGGGGAAAACCTTGGCCTTTTGGCTCGGGGAGGATTTTGGCGAAGATTTTGAGTATGACTTAATGGACACCCCTTGTCAGTTAGTGATGGAGGGCTATATTGCCTATCACCCGGAGAATCTACAGGAAGAATTCCCCAATGATTTGGATTTGGTGAATCTGCAAGCTCAGAGTTATTTAGGCATTCCCTTAAAAACCAAGGAAGGGCTAGTGATTGGCAACTTGGCGATTTTGGACGTGAAACCTCTGCAACGTCAACGGGAACAGGAGTTAATTTTAGAAATCTTTGCCGCTCGTGCTGGGGCGGAGTTGGAACGGAAACGGGCGGAGGAACGCCTGCAACAACGGGCGGCGACGGATAATTTATTGAGTAATATTGCCCGGGCGTTTATTGACCAAGGGTTAAAAGTAGCTATTGAATTTACGTTAGATGCGATCGCCACCTTTACCCAAGCCGATCGGAGTTTGCTCTTCCGCTACGATGGCACCACCAGTCAATACAGCCTTTCTGCCCAATATATCGGCCCGGACATTACCCCCTTTGAAGCTGAAGATTTCCGTTTAACCGGATTGTTTGTTTTGCTAGAATCTCTGCTAATCAATCAAGATTTGTTAGTCATTGGCGATCGCCATCATCTCCCCCTCAACGCCGCCCTCGAACAACAAGCCTTAGAACAAGCTGACTTAAATTCTGTTCTCATTGTCCCCATGGTCTACGGTGGAGTGAGTGGAGCCGTCGCCTTAGCCAATGTCCAGCGACCCAAAACCTGGACCGACGACGATCAACAATTACTCAAATTTGTCGGGGAACTCATTGCCATTTCCCAAGCCAAACACGACGCAGAGGAAGCCTTACAAGAAAGCGAAAGTCAATATCGCACCCTTTACAATAACACCCCCGCCCTCCTCCATTCCTGTGATGCGAATCTACGCATTATTAGTGTTAGTGACTATTGGTTAGACTTCATGGGCTACCAACGGGAAGAAGTCATCGGCAAAATGTTTGTTGATTTCATGACCAGCACCGCCCGCCGTTACGCCCTAGAAGCAGGAATTCCCAGTTTTTTAAAAACAGGTAACGCCAAAGATGTCCCCTATCAACTGCGCAAGAAAAACGGCGATATTGTAGATATTTTACTGTCAGAAATTATTGAACATCATGCCAGTGGACGGGTGAAACAATCCCTTGCTGTCCTGATTGATGTGACCGAGCGCAAACGGGCTGAGGCGGCCTTGCGTTTAGCCCAACAACAATCCGAGCGATTACTATTAAATATTCTGCCCCATCGTATCGCCGATAAACTCAAACGAGATTCCGGCTCGATTGCGGATCAGTTTGAATCTGTGACGATTATTTTTGCAGATTTAGTGGGCTTTACTCCCCTCTCAGCGAAAATGTCGGCGACGGAAATTGTTAATTTGCTGAATCAAGTCTTCTCTTTGTTTGATAAATTAGCTGACTGGCATGGTTTAGAAAAAATTAAAACCATTGGGGATGCTTATATGGCGGTGGGAGGTTTACCCATTCCCCGGGAAGATCACGCCGAATCTGTGGTTGATTTTGCGCTGGATATTCAGAACGCCATCGGTAGTTTTCAACTGGAGAATGGTGAGCATTTAAGTCTCAGAATTGGCATTAATACGGGGCCTGTGGTGGCGGGGGTGATTGGGATTAAGAAATTTATTTATGATTTATGGGGAGATACGGTTAATGTGGCCTCTCGCATGGAATCCCAAGGCCAACCGGGTCAAATTCAAGTGACCAAAGAAACCTATGAACGTTTAAAAGATCGGTATTTGTTCGCGGAACGTGGGGAAATTGATGTCAAAGGTCGGGGTATGATGACTACCTATTGGTTATTAGGTCGTAAGGCTGATTAACACTTTTTCCCCAAGCCCCAAATCAAATGGATTTTCCCCTAATTCGGCAACTGAAACACCTCGGCCAACATCCCCACGCGCCCTTTTATGCGCCCGGTCATAAATTGGGGCGGGGGATGGGTGCGCCTTGGCGGGAGTGGTTGGGGGAGGAGGTGGGACGGGCGGATTTTCCGGAGTTGCCCGAGGTGGGGAATTTGTTTGGGACGACGGGGGCGATCGCCAAAACCCAACACCTAGCCGCCCAGACCTTTGGCGCACAGGAAACGTTTTTTTTGGTCAATGGGTCTACTGGGGGCATTTTAGCGGCGATTTTAGCCACTTGTGGGGAAGGGGAACGCCTGCTGCTTCCCCGCAATGTGCATCAGTCTGCCCTCCACGGTTTAATCCTTTCGGGAGCAATGCCTGTGTTCATTCAGCCGGAGTATGACCCCGGGCGAGATGTTGCCTATGGGGTCACTCCTGAAGCCGTGGAGGGGGCGTTAGGGGAGTATTCCGATATAAAAGCTGTTTTGGTGGTCTATCCGACCTATCAGGGCATTGGGGGGGATTTGGAAGCGATCGCCAACATCACCCATCATTACGGTGTTCCCCTCCTGGTAGACGAAGCCCACGGCGCTCATTTTGCCTTCCATCCCGACTTACCCCCCTCCGCCTTATCCCTTGGGGCGGATCTCACGGTGCAATCCACCCACAAGGTCTTAGGGGCCTTGAGTCAGGCCTCCATGGTTCATGTCCAAGGCCCCCGCCTTGACCGCGCCCGTTTAAATCATGCCCTAAGATTAGTTCAGTCTACCAGTCCCAATTCCCTACTCTTGGCCTCCTTAGAGAGTGCCACCTATCAGATGGCTACCGAGGGGGAAGCGTTGTTAACTGAAACCTTAGCCTTAGCCGCCCAAGCCGAGGCCGCTATTGCCACGTTACCCAGTCTGAATCGTGTAGACTGGCCAACTGTGCCACGTCCGGGCTATCAATGGCGCGATCGCACCCGTTTAACCGTCTTCCTCCAACACCTCGCCCTCACTGGCTTTGAAGCCGACGAAATCCTCCAACAGCTTGGCGTTATCCCAGAATTACCCCTAGAAAAATCCCTCACCTTCATCCTCACCTTCGGCAACACCCCCCAAGATATTGAGGCCTTAATCTCCGGTCTAGAGTATTTAAGCGCCACCTTCCCCCCCCAAGACCCCTCCCCTCCCCTGATTTTACCCTCACCCCTTCCTCCCCCCCGTCTCACCCCAAGGGAGGCCTTCTTTCGTCCCAAAATAGCCCTCCCCATCGCCCAAACCATTGGCCGCATCTGTGGCGAGTCCATCTGTTGTTATCCTCCCGGAATTCCCCTCTTAATGCCGGGGGAAGAAATCACCGCCACCGCCTTGGCCGCCCTTGAGCAAGTGTTACATTTAGGGGGGGAAATTATTGGTTTACAAGATGCCAATTTTGAGACATTGTTAGTTGTGAATTGTTAAGATATAGCGTTAATAGTCACGAACCCGCCTAGGCGCGATTGTTAACTCATTATCCACAAAAATGACGGATTCTCTTACTCCTTCTAACAAGGATTCGCGATCGCTCAGTTTGTCTTCTGGCGACCATTCCCATCCTGTTAGACCTGATAAGCTTAGAGGGAGGGACATGATTGCTTCTGAGATAGTTGGTCAAAGACTATCTATTCATGCCAGTCCTCAAAACTATCGTCTCCACTTTGATCATCCCCACGGCAAACTCTATCAGGGAGATGCTATTGATTGGTTATCCTCTCTAGAGTCGGAATCCATTGACTTAATTTTTGCCGATCCTCCCTACAATCTAAAAAAAGCCCACTGGGATAATTTTGCCAGTCAAGAACAATATATTGACTGGTCTTTAAAATGGATTGAACAAGCCGCACGAATTTTAAAAAAACAGGGGACTTTGTATGTCTGTGGTTTTTCCGAGATATTAGCGGATCTCAAACATCCCAGCATGAAATTTTTTAAATCATGCCGATGGCTGGTCTGGCACTATAAAAATAAAGCTAATTTAGGTCATGATTGGGGAAGATCCCATGAAAGTATCTTGCATTTCCGCAAAACCCCAAAGGTTCGTTTAAATATTGATGATATTCGCATCCTCTATGGAACGCATACTTTAAAATATCCCTCTCACCCTCAAGCAAAAACCAGTCAATATCATCAAGAAAAAAAGGGTCAAGATGTTTGGCAACCTCATCCGAAAGGAGCAAAACCTAAAGATGTTATTGAAATTCCCACTACTTGTAATGGGATGAATGAATCAACCCCTCATCCTACCCAAAAGCCGGAAGCTTTATTAAGAAAATTTATTCTAGCTTCATCCCAAGCAGGAGACACGGTAGTTGACCCATTTTCCGGGTCTGGCACAACGTTAGTTACAGCAGAACAATTAGGGCGTAGGTGGTTAGGCTGTGAGCTAGATTTTCAATATAATATATGGGCAATGGATCGACTGGATCAGGTGCAAAGGATGAGCGTGAAAGAATGGATTCTGTATGACAAAAAAATAGCCGAACGTAGGGCGAAAGCTCGTCAATAGGCAAACGGCAATAATCATCAATTATCAATCATCTATTATCAATGCCCTCTATATCCCGATTCCTGACTCACTAATCACTCTTGCCTATTCCCTATTCCCCACTCCCCCGGATATGCTATGGTAACAGCGTTGCTCTACATTTTGATCCGAAGCAATTCCTATGTCGAATCTTCCCGCCTTAGAGTTCCACAATCCCTATCCCGACGCGGTTAATTTAGCACTCCTCCCCCTAGCCACCACTGGGGAATCGCCCACTAAAAGGGAATTAGGAGTTAAACTAACCTTTGGTCAACAGTGGACAGAGTTACTCAATGGTCGGGTCAGATTTGGCATTAAAGGCGGGATTGTAGTTCTAGAAGGCGATCGCACCCCCCCTAGCCCAGCCCCCTCCCCACTAGCTCTCCAACAGGGCGAAGAAAAGCTATCCGTTGCCCTCTCCATAACCTTTGTTGAAAACAGTTCTCCCCTTCAGTGGATCTGCTCCAGTCAACCCTATTACGCCATCCTCCAAGGCACCAGCCAGCCCTACCCCCTAGGCCATTTTCCTCCCAATATCCCAGCCCTTACCCTTCGTTTTACCCCCGCCCCCAGTCAAATCACCCTCACCGATGCGGAAAACCTCTGGCGACACGATATTAGCCCCAACAAACACGCCATTTTAGAGCGGGTGCTAGCTCGTTTCCTAGCAGAACACTGGGCAGATACCCCCACCCCCGAAGCCCTAAATAAATTAGACCATTACCGCCAAACCATCTTAAGCGCTAACACCGATCACATTCTGCCATTAGCGGAGTTAGTGGCACTCAATCCCCTAACAGATTTTGCTGGGGGGAACTTCTTAGCCACCCAACTCAATGGCGTAGATTTAAGTGGGGCGCAATTGAGGGGAATTAACTTACGGGGGGCCGAGTTAAATGATATTGACATGAGTGAGGCCGACTTACGGGGGGCTAATTTAAGCGGGGCGGATTTAAGTGGGGCTTATTTGAGTGATAGTGACTTAACAGGTGCAGACTTACACCGCGCCAGTTTAGCTTTAGCCAATTTGGTGGGGGCGAATTTCACTCAAGCAAATCTAGCCGAAGCGAATATTAGTAACACTACATGGCACAGCGCCATTTTAAAAGCGGCTCAAGTTAGCCACCTCGTTGGGCTAACAGAGGAAATGCGACAGTATTTTGTCGAGCAAGGCGCTGTGATGAATTAGGGGCGACATCGGCCTCCGTTCCGGCTTGATAAAGCCTCATGAAAGGGTTTAGATGTTTTTTTGTCCCCTAGTAAATATACTACAATCGTGTTACAGAAATATAAAGAGAGGAAGGGAACAATTTTTGAGCGGGGGCGGAGGGAGACTGGGGGGTATCTATCCATTGATAGAGATATCAAGGTAGCGGCAAGAATACGTTAAGATCACCCATAACTGTGTGAGGCAAGGAAGTTCTATGCGCGTTCTACTGATTTATCCTCTGTTCCCGAAAAGTTTCTGGTCTTTTGAAAAAACCCTAGAGTTGGTGGGTCGGAAGGCGATGCTACCGCCCCTTGGACTGGCGACGGTGGCGGCGATTTTACCCCAAACGTGGGAATTTCGTTTGCGCGATCGCAACGTAGGAGAAATAACCGAAGCGGATTGGGATTGGGCGGAATTAGTCCTGTTATCCGGGATGATTGTCCAAAAAGATGATCTCCTCGTCCAAGTTCAAGAAGCCAAACGACGGGGGAAAAAAGTAGCCGTCGGAGGCCCCTATGCCACCGCACTCTCCCACGAAATCGAAGCCGTCGGCGCCGATTATTTAGTGCTAGATGAGGGTGAAATTACCCTACCCCTGTTTGTCGAAGCCGTGGAACGGGGCGAAGAAAGCGGCAAATTCCGCGCCACAGAAAAACCCTCCGTGACCTTGACCCCCATTCCCCGCTTTGACCTCTTGGATTTTGACGCCTATTCAGAAATGGCCATCCAATTCTCTCGCGGTTGTCCCTTCCAGTGTGAATTCTGCGACATCATTGTGTTATACGGTCGCAAACCTCGCACCAAAGAACCGGAACAATTAATTGCAGAACTCGACCGTCTCTATGAATTAGGTTGGCGGCGGGGAATTTTCATGGTGGATGATAATTTCATTGGCAACAAGCGCAATGTGAAGCGTCTACTACGGGAATTAGGACCCTGGATGGAAGAACGGGGTTATCCCTTCTCCTTTGACACTGAAGCCTCCGTGGATTTAGCCAATGATCAAGAACTGATGGACTTGATGACGGCCGCGGGTTTTGGGGCTGTGTTCCTCGGGATTGAAACCCCTGATGAGAATAGCTTAGAAGTCACCAAGAAGTTTCAGAATACCCGAGATCCCCTGAGTGAGTCTGTCCACAAGATCATTAGTTCTGGCTTACGGGTCATGGCTGGATTTATTATCGGCTTTGACGGGGAGAAAAGCGGCGCAGGTCAGCGCATTGTGGACTTTGTGGAAAAAACCACCATTCCCACGGCGATTTATAGTATGTTACAAGCCCTACCGGATACAGCACTCTGGCATCGCTTAGAACGGGAGGGTCGTTTATTGAGTGCGGTAGGGAATATTAACCAAACTACCTTAATGAATTTTGTGCCGACTCGTCCTCTGGAAGAAATTGCCCGGGAGTATGTGAATGGCTTTATGGAACTGTATGATCCCATTCAGTTCTTAAATCGAACCTATCGCCACTATCGCATTTTAGGCACCGCGCCTTGTCATGCCGAACGTCGTCGTAAGATGAAGGGGAAACCTAAAGCGAAAAAACCTCTGGATTTACGGTCTTTAAATGCCCTGTTGATTCTTTGTTGGAGACAAGGGATTGTGCGTAAAACCCGTTTTCTGTTCTGGGTGTATTTAGTGCAGATGTTCATTCACAATCGGGGTGGAGTGGCTAGTTATTTGGGGGTTTGCGCGCAAATTGAGCATTTCTTAGAGTATCGTGAGGAAGTGAAACGCAATATTGAATCTCAACTGGAGCAATTTTTGGCGGAAGAAAGCCGTTTACGAGCCGAACAAGAAGCGGCGGCGGCTAGTCAAAATCCGGTTACTGTGGCGAGTTAAAGGGGTTCAGGGTTTCTCTCTTTGGACTAGGGAACGGGGAACAGGGGGAGAGGGGGAGCAGGGGAGAATTGATAATTATTCCCTCTCTTCAGGGAACAGGGAACAGGGAACAGGGAACAGGGGGGGAGAGTTTCCCGACTCCCGACTCCCGACTCCCGATTCCCGACTCCCGACTCCCGACTCCCGATTCCCGACTCCCGACTCCCGACTCCCTAGGGCGCAAGCATTGCGCCCCTACACCGATTCCTGACTCCCGACTCCCGAAAATCCCCCTTTTAAACACCACTCCAATTAAATTGGTATGAGTTTTGGCGCGCCCACTATCGATGAAGTTTAAGCTTGGCTTTTTGTCCCAACGTTCTCTAACTCCCCTTGACCGAGCGGCCTGGGGGGTGATTGGTTTGTTTACGGTGTTGTTGGGTGTGATTTTAGTGGTGGGGAGTCGGAACAGTCCTCGGGTGGTTGAGTTTAGCTGGGAGAATCGCATCCTAGGGTTAGAAGATGAGGCCTTTACATTGACCTTTAATCGCCCAATGGACTGGGAAACAGTGCGGAAAAATCTGACCATTACCCCGGAGTTGCCGGGGAAAATGAGCCATCAGGGGCGCCGATTCGCCTATACCCTGACGGATCTCCCTCTCTACGGTACAGAGTACAAAATCGAGCTTAACGGGGCCTTGGAGCGTCCCCTAGACCCCAATCGGACGGCTCAGGAGTTAAGATCCTTTACGGCTCAGGTCAGAACTCGAGATTTAGCCTTTGCTTATTTAGGGGTGGAGGGGAATGAACGGGGGCGCTTAGTTCTCTACAATGTGACCCAAGCGCGCAAGTTTATCCTCACGCCGCCGGATCTGATTGTGACCAATTTTCGCCCCCACCCCAGTGGGAAGTTCATCACTTTTTCCGCCTATGATCGGGCAACGGATCAAGGGGTAGCGGCGCAACAGGTCTATAAAGTGACGACGGGGTTGAATTATCAGGAAGGGGGAAATGTTTCAGCCTACGGTCGTTTGACCCGTATTTTAGACGCGGCGGATTACCAAAATCTTAACTTTGATCTGGCGACCCAAGGGGAGACGATGGTGATTGAGCGGATCAATCGTCGCAATCCTTCGGATCAGGGGTTGTGGGTGGTGCCTGATGGGGAGAATCCCCGACCTTTGGGGATGCAGGGGAGTTCCTTTCGGGTGTCTCCTGATGGTCGCATGGTGGCGATCGCACAACGTCAAGGGGTAAACCTCATTTCCGTGACTCCCGACGGCGAAGCGTGGCGGTTTTTCCCGGACTATATCCGGGTTTTGGGGTTTTCTCAGGAGTCCTCCCCCCGCTTGTTGTTGGTGCGGGATAATCGGGATTTAACCCAGTCTTTGGTGGCTTTGGGGCCGAATCAAACGGAACAGGAAATTCTCTCCACCCGCGGCCAGATTTTAGATTGTGCCTTTGAACCGCGTCAGCAAGAGCTTTTGTATTGTATTCGCACGGAACCCCTCGACTCTAACCAAACTCAAGAACAAATTTTTCTCACCCTGATTGATTTAGAGACTTCGACAGATATTCCCTTAGTGGCCTTAGCGAATGATCCCAACGCTAAGATTAGTATTTCGCCCGATGGTCGTAATTTATTGTTTGATCAAGTTTCCTCAGAACGGGAGCCCCAAGAGCAAAACCGGAGAAATCAAGATCGAGCCATTGCCTCGGGGAATTTGTGGTTGCTCACCCTCCCGGATTTAATTGAAAACCCCGACAGTGCCGAATTAATCCCCCCAGAACGCCTCACACCGGGGTTAGATCCGCAATGGTTGCGGTGAACTACGCCCCTATTGACTCATCTCTAACATTCGTTGAATGGGACGCAAGGCTGCCACCCGAGTAGATTCAGGTAAAATAAGCTCCGGTTCACGATTTTTCATCGCCCAATAGAGTTTTTCTAGGGTATTCAGCCTCATGTGGGGGCATTCATTACAAGCACAGTTATTCATCCCAGGCACCGGAATAAAGGTTTTCTGGGGGGCGTGTTTCTCCATTTGGTGAATAATCCCCGGTTCTGTGGCCACAATAAAGGTATCTGCTCCACTCTCTTGGCAATAGTTCAAAAGTGCCGTCGTTGAGCCGATATAATCGGCATGGCGCAGGACCGGCGGTTCACATTCCGGGTGCGCAATGATTTCTGCTTGGGGGTGTTCCATCTTCAACTGCACCATTTTTTTCTCGGAAAATGTCTCATGGACAATACAACTGCCCTGCCATAGCACCATCTCCCGCCCCGTTTGTTCCATCACATAACGGCCTAAATTTCGGTCTGGTGCAAAGATAATGGGTTGATCTCGGGGGATTTGCTGGACAATTTTCACCGCGTTGGAACTGGTGCAAATAATATCACTGAGGGCTTTAATCTCGGCGGAACAGTTGATATATGAGATCACTAAATGATCGGGGTATTGAGCTTTAAATTGGGCAAATTCTGGCGCGGGGCAACTATCGGCTAAGGAACAACCTGCATTGAGGTCAGGGAGTAACACCAGTTTATCGGGATTGAGGATTTTGGCTGTTTCTGCCATGAAGTGAACCCCCGCAAAGACAATAACCTCCGCATTGGTTTGGGCGGCCTGTCGGGAGAGTCCCAAGGAATCCCCTAAATAATCGGCAATGTCTTGAATATCGGCATCTTGGTAATAGTGCGCCAAGATCACGGCGTTTAACTCCCGTTTCAGGTCGTTGATGGCACTGAATAGGTCATTAGGCAGGGCTGGACGGGTGGGGCTAAGGGTTGTAAACACGGTGGCTCTCGTTTGGGAATTATGAATGTTAAGGTTTCTTTAATTATAGTAAATTTCACCAAAAAAGGAATCAGGTAAACTCGGGATGGATCACTATTTGTTGACTGTTCATCACCATGAGCTATCGAGTCTCCCCTCTACCCAACTTCCCGGAAGAAAAGTCTTCTGGGTTCCTGTGTGAGATTGATTGGGAAGCCCTTGCCCAACGGTATCGTTTTCCGGCGGGGGTGAGAGAGAAAAGCGCGGCCTATGAGGTGGGGGGACAGACGGGGGGGCTGGGGGTTCCTCGGATGCCGAGGGATTTGGTGTTACGGGATTATCAACGGCAGGCGATCGCCTCTTGGTTTGAGAATCGAGGTCGGGGAACCCTAAAAATGGCCACCGGAAGCGGCAAAACCATCACCGCTTTAGCCATTGCCACGGAACTCTATCAACAAATCCAGCTACAAGTTTTAATCGTCCTTTGTCCCTACCGTCACCTCGTCACCCAATGGGCGAAAGAAGGGGAAAAGTTCAACCTACAGCCGATTCTGGCTTTTGAAACCGTTCATCAGTGGCAAAACCAACTGGCCAACCAACTGTACAATATCCGCGTGGGGACTCAACCCTTTTTAACCCTCCTGACTACCAACGCCACCCTAATCAGCCCCGGATTCCAGTCTCAGGTCAAGTATTTCCCCCCCAAAACCCTCATCGTGGGGGATGAAGCCCATCATCTCGGTTCTCCCCAAATTGAGGACAGTCTCCCCCGCACCATTGGTTTACGCCTTGCCCTCTCTGCCACGCCAGAACGCTATTTTGATGATTTTGGGACAGAATGCCTTTTTAGTTACTTTGGGGGGGTTCTTGAGCCGGAATTCAGCCTTGCCGATGCCATTCAACAGGGGGCTTTAGTCCGTTACCATTACTATCCGCTATTTGTGGAACTGACGGAAGGGGAGGCTTGGGCCTATGCGAAGTTAACCAAGCGGATTGGCTGGGTATTAGGGGAGGGGGAGTCTCGGAACAATTCACAACGGTTGACTTCTTTGTTGATGCAGCGATCGCGCTTAATTGGGGCCGCCAGTAATAAACTAAAAGCCTTACAGACCTTAATGGCCAATCGTTTGCACACCAGCCACACCCTATTTTATTGTGGAGATGGTTCAGTACAGGGAATTTCTCAATGCGATCGCCGTCAAATCGCCGCCGTCACCCGTCTCCTCGGCCACCAACTCGGCTATCGCGTCAACACCTACACCGCAGAAACCCCCCTCACCGAACGAGAAAAAATCCGTCAACAATTTGAACAAGGCGAACTTCAGGGCTTAGTCGCCATTCGTTGCCTCGACGAAGGCGTAGACATCCCCGCCATCCAACACGCCGTCATCCTCGCCAGCACAGGCAATCCCCGCCAATTCATCCAACGTCGCGGGCGCATTTTACGGCCTCACCCCAGCAAACAACAAGCCACCCTCTTCGACATGATTGTACTCCCCCCCCAACTCGAACGAGACACCTGGGAAGTAGAGCGCAACCTACTAAAAAAAGAATTAGTCCGTTTCCTCGAATTTGCCCAACTTGCCGACAACGCCCCAGAAGCCCTCAGTCAGTTTCGCTACCTCCAGCAAATGTACGAACTGTGAACGACCAAACACCAACCGAAAAAGACAAGGCTATACTGGGAAAGAATTATTCCCTCCTTCTGGACTATGCCCAAACAGAAAGCCAAAAAGAAGAAAAAGCCCCAGCAAAAGAAAGGCAAAAAGCCAGCCAGTCAAATTATTCTCGATCCCAAAGAAAAAGCCGCCCAAAAACGTAAAGCCAAACAAGCCAAAGACAAACTAATGAAAACCATTGGCATTAGTGTAGCTTGTTTTATCATTTTTGGCGTTCCCTTATCATTTATTCTTGAGCCAAAGCTAGGATTAGTGATGGGGGCAGGAATTCCCACCCTTTATGTTTGCTACGTCTATCCCCGTGCTGCCCTGTGGTTTTTTGTGATTTATACCCCCTTTAGTGGCACAGTTCAGTATCAAATTATGGGAGGAAATGCCATATTTGCACTAGCCAAAGATGCCTTCTATATGCCTGCTTTATTAGGGTTAATTCAGGCATCGAGAAAAGAAAAAAAATCTATTTTTGTCTCCAAAGAATTAGTTAAACCTTTATTATTTGTGTTTGTTTGTTCTATTTTAACCTTATTAGTAGTCAATGGTTCTATGCAGTTCAGCCCTCCCTGTCATAGTTTACCCAGAGGGGGACAAGGGATGGTTTGTCGAGATGGGATTCCCTTTGCCCAAGGAATTTTAGGCATTAAAGTTTTACTCGGTTATGTGCCGCTTATTTTCTGCACCTACTATTTAGTAACAAATAAAAAAGAACTACTCTGGGTTGGTCGTCTTCATGTCATCTTAGCTATTGTTTGTTGTGGTTTAGGAGTCGTGCAATATATGATGCTTTATTTAGGCATTTGTGAAGGGACACGGAATGCAGTAGGCGCAGATTTATTCAAGGCTAGTATTGATGCTAAATGTTTAATTGGAGGCTCATTAACTTATAGTCCTCAGCAAGCGCAAATTCGCCTACCCGGTACTCTCCCATCCCCTTGGCACTGGGCATGGTTTTTAATTTCTAATAGTGCCATTTCCTTCACAACAGCTTTTTCCGATCCCTCAGTTATTTGGAAAATAATTGGTCTGCTCTCAATGGCTTTAGTGTTTGTTAATTCGGTTATTTCTGGTCAAAGAATTGCTCTTGCATTAGTACCCGTTGTTACCGTTATTTTATTAATTTTGACAGGACAAGTAGCACAAATTAAAAAATTCTTACCAATTGGAGTCGGGTTAGCCATTGTTTTAAGTATTGCCATAACACTGAATCCTGAACTCGTCGAAGAACGGATTGAAAGCTTTCAAGGCCGTGCTGAAGCTTCTCCCCCTCACGAATTTATTGAAGAACAATTTCATTGGGCTATTACGCAACAGCGAGGTTTTCTCGGTCGCGGGATGGGTAAAGCAACTAATTCAACTCGCGTTTTTGGTCATGCTGAATTAGTCGAAACCTATCATCCTAAAATACTCTATGAAATGGGTTGGATTGGACTTTTTGCCTATATGTTTTTCCTCTTTACTCTAGCTTGGGTCACATTCAAATCCTATCGAGCCTGTAAAGATCCTGTTATCCGAAGTTTTGGCTCTAGTCTTTGGGTATTTATACTAATTATCACAATCTTTCCCTACTGGTATCCTTTAGATACAGATCCAGTCTGCGTTTATTATTGGTTTTTTGCAGGAATTGTGATCAAAGCTCCCATTATTGACAAAGAAGAAAGAGCGAGGTTAAAAGCATTACAGGAACAGGAACTTGAATTACTTTTACAAGCTGAAAAACGAAAAAAAGAGAGATTTTTGAAAGATGCTCAAACATCATGAGTCTAACCAGAGAATTGAATGGGTTGACCAAGCAAAAGGATTAGCCATTTTAGGAATTTGCTTATTCCATTTTTTTCAAAACTATCCTGAACGAACCCATTTAGTCTCGTTGCTCGATAGAAACGGCGCTAGGATTGGGTTTGCGGCCGTTGATTTATTTTTTGTTTTAGCTGGGGTAAATGTGAGTTTATCCTTAGTTAAAATGATTAATAAAGATAACATAAACTGGATTAGTTGGTTAAAAAAACGACTAACCCGTTTATATATCACCTACTGGCTATCTATTGTTGTTACGCTGATCATAACTTTTATTTGGGGAGAAATAAAACTACAATCTGGCTTAGATTTTTTGAGGATTATCCTAGGATTCCCCGGATATAGGTTATATCAACAGATTAACCCGGGATTTTGGTTTTTTTCAGTGATTCTTCAATTTTATCTAATTGTTCCTCTGTTGTTTACACTTACTCAATATCGCTTTGAACGGATTTTAGGGTTTGGGCTACTTGCGGGACTTGTGGTAAAAGTCTTGTGTTGGTGGATTGTGCCAACTCAGTCTTACTGGCATGGTTTTTTCTGGCAACACCATTTTATTGGCAGCTATCTCTTCGAGGCTTGCTTAGGAATATATTGGGGATTTATCTATAGTCGGCAACAAAAATTTAGGGCGATGGATTGGTGTTTAACTCTTATTCTATTGGGTGTAGGAATTACCCTTTATGGATGGCAAGCTGCCCTAGGTAGGGAAGTTTTCTATATGTTGGGTTTTAATATCACATTTAGCCCCTTTTTCTTCTTAGGTAGTTATTGGTTATGTAAAACCTTGGGACAAAAGCCATTGATGAATCCAGTTATGAAACTTTTCTCTATCTTAGGTCAACAGTCTTATCAAATTTATCTAATCCATCAACCCTTATTTTTTGTTTGGTTTCGCTTTTGGCGCAGTCAGATTAATTTAACAACCCTAGGGGGTTTAAGTTTAACCCTCGTTGTTACGATAATTTTATTAAGTTTGTATGTCTGGCTCTTCATTAGGTTAGAATCTTGGTTAAGAAACCAGATCAAATTCCTATGAACTCTCCTAAAGTTTCAGTTGTCATCCCAACTTATAACCGGGAAACCCCGTTAATTGACACCCTACAGGATGTTCTGCAACAAGATTATCCAAATTTTGAAATCTTGGTGGTAGACCAAACCCCAACCCATACCCCAGAGGTGCAGGATTTCCTCCAATCCTGGGCCGATGGGGGGAAAATCCAATGGTTTCGTCTGACTTGGGCGAGTTTGCCGGGGGCGCGCAATTATGCCGTCAGACGCTGCACGGGGGAGATTGTGGTATTTATTGATGATGATATCCGCATGGAAAAGGGCTATTTAACAGCCCATGTGCGCAATTATACAAGGCCGGAAGTGGGGGCTGTGGCGGGGCGGGTGTTTGACCGCATGAAGTTGGGGGATTCTGGGGGGGAGTTGACCATTGAAGATTTACCCCCGGAAGCGATGGACCCCGGTATTGCTTGGTATCACATTGATTTAGTCCACACGACGAAGGCGCAACGGGTGATTTCGGCGCGGGGATGCAATATGTCCTATCGTCGGGAGATTTTCACCCAGCATGGGGTATGGTTTGATGAGCGTTTTCGCGGGTCTGCGGTGCGGGAAGAGTCGGATTTTTGTCTCCGTTTACGCAGAACAGGCTATCAGATTTGGTACGACCCGGAGGCGCATTTAGTCCATTTGGGGGAGGAAACGGGAGGCTGTCATGATATTGCCACGCGATCGCTAAAATATCAAATCACATTCTACCACAATCACTTTTTGATGGCACAAAAGAATTTAACCCTCGGGCAACAATTGCGGTTATATGCCAAATTATTTGATTGTCATGTCTTAGGAAATCCCCCCTGTAATAAAAGTGGTTCACCGCTAAAAATTGTTAGTCGAGGGATTTTTTACACTCTCGGTTTTTTGGATGCGGTTAAAACTCGCATTAAGTCGATTTGGGACAAGGGACAAATTTACTCCCGCCAAGACCCTTGGGTAATTTCTCCCCCCAAGGAAACACCGCTTAATCCTGAAGTGATTGGTCAGTAAATGAATCCCTATGTCCTCCTAACAGATTAAAGGGTGCTTTTTGGTTAGCTCACAGTCGGAGCATTTTTGAGTTATTTTTTCTGGAATTTTACCCCTTTTGGCGATGAGAATTTTAGTTGCAAGTCATACCTACATTGTTGATTTAAACTGTGAAAAATTACGAGTTTTGGCTAGTTTAGACCCCAGTCTAGAGGTGATGGTCATTGTGCCGAAGCGTTGGCGACCGGGTGGAGTGCAGAATAAAATTATTGAACCGGAAGCCAAAACAGAAGGCAATTTTAAACTTGTTCCGGTGGGGAATTTTAGCGCAAATAATCAGGGGATTTTGAGCTTTAAGCCGGAAATTGTCGGGATTCTCAAATCATTTAAACCCCAAATTATTCAAGTGGAACAAGGGACAAAATCTATCGGTTATGCTGAATTGATTACCCTGAATAAGGTGTTGGGGCTGAAGGCGAAAAATTGTTTCTTTACTTGGTGGAATTTACCCTATACCAATAAATTCCCCGTTTCGTTACTGGAAAAGTATAATCTCAGCAACACGGATGGGGCAATTGTGGGGAATCAAGATGGGGCGGATATCCTGCGAGATCACGGCTATACTAAGGCGATTAAGGTATTACCCCAGTTAGGGGTGGATGAGGGCTTATTTGCCCCAAAACCCCAACCAGAGTTAAAGGAAAAACTGGGGATTAAACCGGGGGAGGTGGTGATTGGTTTTGTGGGGCGATTTGTGGAAGAAAAGGGCATTTTAACCTTATTAAAAGCCTTGACAGAATTAAAAAAATATGATTGGAAATTCTTGCTCTTGGGGCGAGGGGTTTTACAGGCAACGATTCAAGAAAAGGCACAGGAGGCGGGTATTGGGGAGCGCTTAATTATGGTGGAAAGTGTTCCCCATGATGAGGTGACAAATTATATTAATGTGATGGATACGTTGGTGTTGCCTTCGGAAACAACGTATAAGTTTAAAACCCTGACGGCGGCGGGGTGGAAGGAACAGTTTGGTCATGTTTTAATTGAGGCAATGGCTTGTAAAGTGCCTGTGATTGGTTCGGATTCGGGGGAAATTCCCTATGTGATTGGGGAGGCGGGGTTAGTTTTTCGGGAGGGCAATGTTGAGGGGCTTAAAGATTGTTTAGAGAAGGTTTTAATCTCCGAAGAGTTACGGGCGGAGTTGGGGCAGAAGGGTTATGATCGGGCAATGGAGAAATATACAAATCATGCTATTGCTCAGGAACAACTTAAATTTTATGAGATGATTTGTCATGAATCTTAAGGGATTAATCCGTCAGGGAAAATGGGTGTTGGTTTTCTTTGGCGTGCTTTTAGCTGTAACCATAGGGGGCTTTTTAGCACTGCCTAAAATTCCGGTTTTTGGCTTTCATAATGTCATTGCGCCTCCTTATGATTCCCCTTCCTATATTGACTATGATGTTAATGAGTTGGAGGAGTTCTTAGTTTATTTAGTGACCCATGATTATTGGTTTTTGGACACAGATTCCCTAGATAAATATTTTCTGAATCAAACAGAAACCATTCCTGAAGTCTATCGTAATCGTCAACCTGTTTTATTAACGTTTGATGATGGTTATATCTCAATGTATGAGATTTTATTACCTTTGTTGAAAAAATTAGAGCAGATTTATGAGACTAAAGTTAAGGTTGTGTTATTTGTTAGCCCGGGTTTGAACTCAAGCAAGTATTTAAGCTGTGAGCAAATGCGGGTAGGTTATGAGGAGGGTTTTTTTGATATCCAGTCTCACGGGTGGAGTCATGTTAGGCTGACGAAACTGGGCAAGGAAGCGTTAGAGGTGGAGTTAAAGAAATCTCAAGTTGCTATTCAAGAGTGTTTGGAACAAGAGGATGCTGGGCTGCATTTTGCCTATCCTTTTAATGATGCTAGTTTCACAGTGAGACGCTTGACGGGGAAGTATTACAAATCGGGGTATTTATACAATAATCAGTTTTTCCGGTTGTGGCCTTTTCAGGATGCTTATAGTTTGCCCCGATTAAGGGCGTTTTATCAAGATTCTCCAGAAAAGCTGATTCGTTTAGTTGGGCAAGGGATGAAGGTTTCTTAGTGTTTTAGGAATGATATTATGGTGGCAAGGACATCCAAACCTATGAAGATTTTACAGATTATTCCCTCGGTTTCTTTGGTGTATGGGGGGCCAAGTCAGATGGTGCGGGGATTATCGGCGGCGTTGGCGAAAGAAGGGGTAGAGGTGGAGATTATTACAACCAATTCTAATGGGGATGTGGGACAACCGCCCTTAGATGTGCCGTTGGATGAACCGATGTTTGAGGATGGCTATTCTATCCGTTATTTTCGCTGTTCTCCTTTCCGCCGTTATAAGTTTTCGTTGGGGTTGTTAAATTGGTTAAGGAAGCAGGGGAAAGAGTATGATCTGGCTCATATTCATGCCTTATTTTCTCCGGTGAGTACGACGGCGGCAACGGTGGCACGGTGGCAGGGGTTGCCCTATATTTTACGGCCGTTGGGAACGTTAGATCCGGCGGATTTACGGAAGAAAAAACAGGTTAAAAAGTTATACGGCCATTGGTTAGAAAAACCCAATCTGGCGGGGGCGGCGGGGGTGCATTTTACGAGTGAACAGGAGGCGAAGATTTCGGAACGGTTTGGGGTGAAAACCAAAGATATTGTTATCCCGTTGGGGGTGGAGTTAAAGGGGGAGTTACCGAAGGGAGGAAAGGCGCGTCAGGATTGGGGAATTCCGAGGGAAAAGCCGTTAATTTTGTTTATGTCCCGTTTGGATCCGAAGAAGGGTTTTGATTTATTATTTCCGGCGTTGGCGAAGTTGCAGGCGGAGGGGATTGAGTTTCATTTTGTCTTAGCGGGGGCAAATCCTCAAGATCCAGAGTTTGAACAGGATGTGCGCGATCGCCTTCACTCGTTCCATTTAGCCGAAACTAGCACTATCACGGGGTTTGTGGGGGGTGTGGATAAGTTAGCCTTACTGCAAGATGCGGATTTATTTGTCCTCCCCTCCTACTACGAAAATTTCGGCATTGCAGTAGCCGAGGCGATGTTAGCCGGAACTCCGGTTTTAATTTCCGATCAAGTCCATATCTGGGAGGCCATAGAAGGCGCAAAAGCGGGCTGGGTGACAACTTGTGAGGTAGAGTCGGTTTATCAGGGCTTGAAAGCGGCGCTAGGGAACCCTGAAAGCTTAAAACAACGGGGGGTAAATGCCCGGAATTTAGCCCAGTCGGAGTATAGTTGGCAGGCGATCGCACAACAGATGATGGGAGTGTACCGTCAGATCATCAACCGTTGCGAAGGCCGATAATAGAGGAAAACACAACAGGAGTGTGTGATGAGTGACTACCGGATTGAACGCGACTCAATGGGAGAACGTCAAATTCCCAGTACCGTCTACTATGGCATTCAAACCTTACGGGCCGTGGAAAACTTCCCCATCAGCGGACTAAAACCCCTCCCCACCTATGTAGACGCTTGTTTACTAATTAAAAAAGCTACCGCCATCGCCAACGCAGAATTAGGCTGCATCCCCCCCGAAATTAGTCAGGCCATTGTCCAAGCGGCCGAGGAGATTCTACAGGGGAACTTACGGGATCAGTTTGTGGTGGATGTTTACCAAGCCGGGGCCGGCACCTCCCACCACATGAATATTAACGAAGTCTTAGCCAACCGCGCCCTAGAAATATTGGGCGACAGTAAAGGCAATTATCAGCGTATTAGCCCCAACGATCATGTCAATTATGGGCAGTCTACCAACGACGTGATCCCTACAGCCATTCGCATTGGGGGCTTACTCGCCCTCGCCCATAGCTTGTATCCGGCCTTAGATCAAGCCATTGCCGCCCTCAATGAAAAAGCGATCGCCTTCCAAGATGTCGTCAAATCCGGCAGGACTCACCTACAGGATGCCGTACCCGTGCGACTGGGGGAAAGTTTCCGCGCTTGGGCGAGAATTTTAGCCGATCACAGCCGACGGGTTAAACTGGCCGCCGAGGATTTGTGCGTGTTAGGCTTAGGAGGAAGCGCCGCCGGAACAGGCTTAAACACCCATCCCGACTATCGTTTCCGCGTCGCCGAATTACTCTCAGACCTCATTGATCAACCCCTACACAGTGCCCCCCACCTCATGGCCGCCATGCAGAGTATGGCCCCCTTTGTCGCCGTTTCTGGTACCCTACGCAATCTCGCCCAAGATGTGATCAAAATCTCCCATGATTTGCGCTTAATGGACTCGGGCCCCAAAACCGGATTTAAAGAGATTCAACTCCCCCCCGTACAACCTGGCTCCTCCATCATGCCGGGGAAATATAATCCAGTTATGGCGGAAATGATCTCAATGGTCTGTTTCCAAGTCATTGGCTACGATACAGCCATCACCTTTGCCGCCCAAGCGGGACAATTAGAATTAAACGTCATGATGCCCTTAATTGCCTATAACTTGATTCAGAGTATCGAGATTTTAGGCAATGCTATCAAGGCATTAAGTGAGAAATGTTTACAGGGCATTGAAGCCAAAGAGGAGCGCTGTTTAGCCTATGCTGAAGGAAGTTTAGCCTTAGTGACGGCTTTAAATCCCCATATTGGCTACTTAAACGCGGCCGCGGTGGCCAAAGAATCCCTCGAAACCGGGAAATCCCTACGGCAAATTGTGCTAGAACGGGGCTTAATGGGAGAAGCGGAGTTAGCCCAAGTGTTGGACTTAGAAACCATGAGTTTGTTACCGGAAGCGGGGAATTAACAAAGGTTTGTCGAGAGTCCGTGTAGGGGCGCGAAATGCGGAAAATTGAGGCGGAAATTAACCGTCGGCGGGGAGAAGCAGATCGCAGTTCTGAGATTCCGTTAACCAATTTTCGGGGGGTAGAAATTCGTCATTTTGCCGCAGAAATTGCCCGGTTAGCGTTGATTATTGCGGAGTTTCAATGTGATGTATTGCATCGGAGGCTACAGTTGGCGTTATTGGAGTTTTTGCCCCTAAAAAATGATAATTGGATTACTTGCGGGAATGCCTTAGTTGTTCCGCGTGTAAGTTCAGAAAATCGTGAGTTTTTACCCGTTGGATTAGTCCAAGGGGGAACAATAATCGGCGATCGCAACTTTGCCCTCTACGATGCCCCCCTGTGGAATATGGCGCTCATTGCCTCCCGCCTCCATTGGGTCTGGATAGGCACCGTTTGCGTCCGCATGAGAACCGATTTTTCTTACTCCAACACCCTTGGCTGGAACACCTTCCCCGTCCCCACTTTAACCGAACAAAACAAAATCGACTTAACCCGTTGCGCGGAAGATATCCTATGCTGTCGCACCGAACTATACAAGCCAAAACTGTTCAAATTGTGGTGAAACTGTTAAAAAATCTCTATCGACTAGAACCCATCAGTGTAAATGTGGGTGTGTTTTAAATAGGGATGAAAACGCCGCTATCAACATTAACACATAAGCAAGAGAGAATAATTATTAATTCCCCGACTCCCCCTTCCTGTTCCCTTGACTTCTAACTTTGGGTCTTAATTTGTCAAGATTGGGTATTAGGATAAACTGGGAGAATCAGGTTTTTCCGATTTAGGTTCTTGCAGTAACCAAAAACAAAATCCAGCAAGAAACGTCACAGAAATGAGCGAGAAAATTAAGGAGCCATCCCCTTCATGCCAGTAGTAAAAAGCCTCTCCATCTCCTCCAGCGACCAACATGATCATGAGAACGACGCGCAGACTATTCATGACAAACCCTAAAAGAAACGAGAAAACCAGTAAAAGGGCTTTTTTCCCGTGACTTTGAGGGAACATGATTAAAAATAAAACCCCAAGACCTAATAAATGGGCAATCCCTTCCGCACCGGAACAGCCTTCCCGTACATTAACGGTAGCTTCCGGGAGTATTAAAAAACTCCCAACATGGGACACATCAAAGCCAGTATACCAAAGCAAAAAGGCACTAAAATTAGCGGTGATAGCGGATAAATTAATAACGTAATAAAGCACTAAATAGGGAAGACCTAAAACGGCTAGTATAGTTAGTTCTGGAAGATATTGTTTTAAGCCTTTAAAGCCGGAAGCGATTAATATTAATCCCCCACCCAAAAACAGAGGGAGAACAGGTAAAAACCGAGGGTTTAAGGATACATTAGCGGGGAGATGTGTCCAGAGTAAAAATAAGCCGAGTAGGAGAAGGCCTAGCAGGGTTGCTAAGGGACTACTGGTTAGCTGAAGACTGTGCCGTTTTTGATAAACCAGATAACCTATCACCCCAAAGAATAATAGAACAGAGGAGATAAGATTAGCGTCATCACTCCACCAAACTAATTGACCATAGATGGCGACTAAACCTGTGGTAATCCCTAATAACCAATATTGGGGAATGTAAATATAATTCAGGCGGTTTTTATGCTCAAGCTTCATTACTCTAGGGAACAGGGAACGGGGAATAGGTAATAGGTAATCGGTAATCGGTAATAGGCAACCTTAACAAGTCAGGCTTGTGTGCATTTTGTCAAGTCCCATATATAGCGTTCCACAAATTGGACAACATTATTTACGGACTATTCACGATTGGACACAACCGGATTTTCCCGACCCCCCTGTTCCCTGTTCCGACGATTTTGGGGGTAGATGTTCTTAACCCGGGTTAAGCTTCTAGACTTTTTTTCCGTTTGTCGTATTCTTTTTTCAGACCTGCACCAAAGGCTAAGGCTAATCCTGTACCTAAGATGGTGAGAGGTTCGGGAACTTCTTCCACATGACCAGAACCCGCTAACTGATAACTTCCGGCTGAGGTTTGGAATTTGATGGGGAAGTCGGAGAGAGTGGCAGAAGAGCTACCTAAACTGGCGGTTCCTGTGGAAAAGTCCCCAAAAATCCGTAGGCTAAAGGTGTCTGTTGCTCCGGCAACTAGACCTTGATTGATTTTGCCTCCTGCACAGTTTTGAGCCGCGTAGACGCAAATATCAATGTTTTTGAAACCGCCTGTAAAGTTAGGGTTGCTGTTGAGTCTCACATCATCAAATACGTTTCCCTCGGTTAGGAAACTTACCCCTGTTGCATTGGGATCAACCCCAAAGCCAAAGCTCATAATGTTAGCATTGCTGAGTTGGCTGAGTATGGTGGTGTTGCTCAGACTAATGGTTAAGTCCATGTAGGTGTTAGTAAAAGCACTCAGGGTGTAAGTGGCACTAGCACTCAGGTCTTGAGTGAGAGTCTCATAGGGGTCACTAGGACTAGCGGGTAGTAACCAATTGGTCATGAAACTGCCACCCACATCATCTTGAGTCATGCCCACAGTCCACAGAGGCTGTGCTGGATTCCCTGCTGTGTCGGTGGTTTGTGTAATGGTGAAGGCCTCTGCTGGCAGCATCACGGAGGAGGTGAGTATCACTCCTGTGGCAATACAGAGGCTGGTTGAAAGTCTGCTGAGTAATTTATCCATAATTAAACCCTCGGGATGGTGAATGGTATTCCTAGATATTACTGAGGTAGTATCCACCTGATTGATCAAGTCTACATAAAATTACGCAAAATGTCTGTAAAGTTTCCGTGAATTAACGGGAATCATGATGAATATTTGTAACGGTAAAAGAGGGCGAGGTTAGGCGGGTTTGCTTCCGGTTTGGACTTGCCAAAGGTTGGCATATACGCCTTGTTGGGCGAGTAGAGTTTCATGGGTGCCTTGTTCGACGATTTGGCCTTGTTCCATGACATAGATGCAGTCGGCGTGACGGATGGTAGAGAGACGATGAGCGATCGCAATGGTGGTTCGGTTTTGGGTGATATGCTCTAGGGAGCGACTGATGGCGGCTTCGGTTTCGTTATCGACGGCGGAGGTGGCTTCATCGAGGATGAGGACGGGAGGGTTTTTCAAGATGGCACGGGCGATCGCAATCCGTTGTCGTTGTCCCCCGGAGAGCTTTTGTCCCCGTTCCCCCACAATGGTTTCATAGCCTTGGGGGAGTTCTAGAATAAACTCGTGAGCTTCGGCGAGTTTCGCGGCGTGGGTGATCTCCTCTGGGCTGGCTTCCGGGCTACCATAGGCGATATTGTCCCCCACAGTGCCATGAAAGAGAAAGACATCTTGGCTCACCCAGGCGATCGCCTGTCGTAAACTGTGCAGTTGAATATCCCGCAAATCCACCCCATCTAAGGTAATCGTTCCCTGTTGGATTTCATAGAGGCGTAACAGTAATTTCACTAGGGTACTTTTGCCCGATCCCGTAGAACCAGCAATGCCAATGGTTTGACCCGCCGGGATATGCAGAGAAAGGTTTTTAATCACTTCTACCCCATTCCCATAGGCAAAATTAACGTTTTTTAGTTCAATCGCCCCTTGAACGTGGTCTAAGTATAAATGCCCAGAGTGAATGAGGATGGGGGTATCAAGGAGATTCATCACGCGCTGGGTAGAGGCCATCGCACGCTGGTATTGATCGAGAGTTTTCCCTAATCCGGTGAGAGGCCAGAGTAAACGCTGAGTCATGAACACTAGGACACTATAAGTTCCCACCGCTAACTGTCCTTCGGCCGCTTGGACTCCCCCAATGAGAAGCGTTGCCGTAAAGCCAAAGAGAATGGCAAAGCGAATTAGAGGGACAAAAGCGGCGCTCAGTGCGATCGCCCGATAATTACTTTGACGATAGGCCTCACTTTCCGTCGCCAGTCGTTGGATTTCGTAGACCTCAGTGGTAAAGCTTTTAATCGTGGTAATGCCGCTTAAATTATTAGACAGACGAGCGCTGAGTAAACTCACCTGTTCCCGCACTTGGGCATA
Organism: Spirulina subsalsa PCC 9445; assembly: GCF_000314005.1. Taxonomy (NCBI): domain Bacteria; kingdom Bacillati; phylum Cyanobacteriota; class Cyanophyceae; order Spirulinales; family Spirulinaceae; genus Spirulina; species Spirulina subsalsa. The sequence goes on along the minus strand of NZ_JH980292.1, from coordinate 2,490,889 downwards.
ATAGGGCGAGAGTTTATTCTGGAAGACAATCGACCCCCAGACAATCACCGGAATGGGGATCATAGTCATCCAAGCCACAGTAGGAGCGAGAATCAAAAAACCCACACTAATCGCAATAACGGTAGTTGTGATTTGTAGAATCTCGTTGGCCCCAATATCCAGAAATCGCTCTAACTGGTTAATATCATCATTGATGATAGCGAGGAGTCCCCCGGTGCTGCGTTCCTCAAAAAAGGACAATTCTAAATCCTGTAAGTGACTGTAGCCATCTAAGCGGAGGTCATGCTGAACATTTTGGGCTAAATTGCGCCACAGTCGGTCATAGGCGTATTCAAAGATGGATTCTAAGCCCCAAATAATGAACGTTAAGACCGATAAAATCAATAATTGACTGAAAATATCCTCCAAGCCCCATCGAGCCAGTAGAGAGTTCTGTTGCTCTACCACAACATCCACCGCCATCCCAATCAGGAGGGGGGGAGCGAGATCAAAGAGTTTATTGAGAACAGAACAAATCCCCGCTTGCCACATTAAAGGACGATATTTGCGCCCGTAGCGGATGAGGCGCTTGAGGGGATGTTTCACCGAGGGAGAGTTCTTACTTTTCAAGGGCTTTTTCCATGCACCAGTCAAGGTTATTTGGGGGATTTCATTCTAGGATAGCAGATGGGTTGGTGGGGAGTCTCTGTAGGGCTTGTTGAATAAGGGAATCGGGAGTCGGGAGTCGGGAATAAGTCTTAATTCCTCGTCTCCCCCTCTCCCCTGCCCCCTCAATGTCACAGCATAACCTTTAATTGTTGTTCGCGTCGGGCTAAACTATCGCACAACAGGCGAATAATATAGCCCCCCAATTGTTCCGCTAACTCTGGGGATTCTTGACGCATTTGGCTTAAAGCGTCTTGACTTAAACGGTAGAGTTGACAATCCGTATCCGCTACCACTGAAGTAGACAGGGGATTTTTGCCATAAAAGCGCATTTCTCCCAGCAAATTTCCCGCTTTAGCGGTTTGTAACCGCTTAGTTTGTCCATCGGGTAATTCTAACAAAACACTGACCTGACCTTGACCAATAAAATAAAGAGCATCACCGGGATCTTGCTGCGTATAAATAAAGGTTTGGGCGGGGAACAGTTGGGGCTGTAAATAGCCCATAAATCGTTCAACCCGTTGCTTTTGTCCAAACAGTGTGATCAAATGTTGCTCTAACTCATCCCCCGACGAACGACAACAGCCCATCTGGTCTAATATCTGAGTTTCGCACCATTCCAAGCCGCGATCTAAATCTGGAAAAATATGGCAAAACGCCGCCTCTTTTTTCAATCCTCCCCCCTTCGTCAGTTGTTCCTGAAAGGCTGGGGAAATATTAGTAAAAACCAGTTGAATTTGATAATTTTGGGCAATTCTGAGAATTTTACTACAACTTAAAACCGCCGAGCTATCAATTCCTGTCACCCGACCGAAATCAATGATTAAATACTGAACAGGTAAAGACTGAGAATTTTCCACCCGAGACTTGACTTGATTCAGTAAATAAGTGGCTGTCCCAAAAAAGAGAAATCCTTGTAACGCTAAAATAAAAATACCTTGACCTTTTGCTTTTAATATGCTTAATTCTTCCCCATTGCGTTCTACATTACTGCGGGTTGTATCCCCGGATAAGACCTCTTTTGCCACATCAACATGGCTGTATTGATACATAAATAAAATCACCGTGAGGATAAACCCTACAAGAATCCCCTGGAGAAAGCCAAAACTACCAATCGTCACTAAAATAATCCAAACAATGGCATAGTCTACCCAGGGCAACTTAAACCAGCCATGATAGAGCCATTGAATTAAGAGAGAGAGTCCTAAATAAAGTAATAAACAGCCTAGAATCGGTTTAGGAAAATAGGATAAAAAGGCTGATCCCAAGGATAAAACCGCCAAAGCGGGAACAGCCGTAAACAGTCCGGTTAAACGACTATGACCCCCAATTTCGTGGACTAATAGGGTACTGGGTAGGGCTTGATTGCCCACCATGCCACTGCCGAAACCGGAGGCTAAACTAGCTAATCCAATGGCTTTTAACTCGCGGTTGAGTTGAATGTCTTGCCCGACTACTAACTCAATACCACTGTTGCTTAAAACCAAGGAGAGTAAACTAATTAACATGACGGTAATCATGCCACCAAGTTGGGAGAAAATCACCGACCATTGCACTTGAGCCAGACTTGAAAATCCCAAAGGTTGCCAGAGTCCTCCTTGAGGAAATTTTGCTAGTAACCAACCTTCTACACGGGCTTGATAAATCGAGGTTTGGGTGCAGAATAGGACTAAATAAAAGACCCCAATTAAACTGATTAATGTTCCCGGCATGACTAAGTAATGATTGAAGCGGTGGGACATAAACAGGAGAATTAGGGTAAAAATTAGACCCACTCCCCAATGAAGGACACAATGGGGTGTAAGGAGTTGGGAGAGGGCATAAAATGAGAGGGAAAAATCCGTTGTGACTTGGAAAAAACCACTGACTAATAACCATCCTGTCCCGGCCATAAATCCCCCGACTACAGGATAGGGAATAAAGCGGATGGCATCGCCGAGTTTAAGCTGACCGAGGGTGAATAAACAAGATCCGGTGAAAAAGGAGGTAAGGGCGATCGCAACTGTCACCGTGATCAGGATTTCTCCCGGACTGGCTTGGTTTTGCAGTCCTTGAGCAATTGACCCCGCCATAATCGCTAAAATAGCGGTAGGGGCGGCCAGAGGGGTGGCAATCATCCCGGGCAAGGCGCTAGTTAAGGCCACTACTGCACTGACCACCGCCGCACTAAATACCGTCATGCCAATGCCTGTGGAGAGGTAGACTGACAAACTCCCGGAGAAAATCAAGGCGGCGTAGGAAATCGCCCGAATGACCCCGATAATGCCTGTGACCAGTCCGGCCGTTACACTGGGGATGAGTTGTTGGGGGTGGAAGGCAGCGCGCAGGGGATCGAGGAGTTGGGGGAAGTAGCGCCGCCAGACGAGTTGTTGAGTCATGGGGGAGGGGAGAGCGTGAGCAGGAAAGGCGTTCCCCTTAATCTTACCTGAGTGGCTAATAGATCCGGTATGTCTACCGAGAACCTCCATTCCGTCCACACAGACTCCGCTTTGCTACCAATGCTCCAATATCAATCCATCCACATAATCAAAATCAGTATCATCGGTCACTAATACCCAACTATGTTCTAAACATTGAGCAGCAATCCACACATCATTCATTGGAATGGGTCGTCCTTTGCGCTTCAAGGCTAATCGTGTTTGGGCATATATTGTTGCTGTTTCTCTCCCTAATGGCACTGCCCTACAAGCCGACAAAAATTCTAGATAACGCGGCAAGTTTTGCAACGGACGTTTTGAGTTTTCTGCACCAAATAACAACTCGCCTACAACAATCATTGGCAAAACCACTTCTGGTAAAGCCAATATCCTTTGAGTAATTGTCGCATCCCCATTCAAGAAACGAACGGCCGCAGAGGTATCAAGGGCAATCTCACCAGTCATTCAGATCCACCTGCCGACATTCTGCTGCAATGGTTCGCTGTAGTTCTTCGGCCTCCGCATTACTTAAAATTCCTGCAAATTTTGTTAGAGGATGGTGCTGGCGCGTCGCTTTAACCCTGTGTAAAAAATCCAGCATGATCTGTACTAAATCATCGGGGGCTTGTTGGAGTTCCTGAATCAATTGTTCACGGTTGGTCATGGGTTTAAAGTTCCTGCCAATTGAGGTATCTAGTTCTAGTATTACCTGAATGGTTGATGTCTAAAGTTAGAGCTTGACAAAATACACAAAGTATGGCAACAAGTTATATCCCATGAATTTGGGTCATGGGGGAGGGGAGAGGATAAGCAGGAAAGACGTTCTCCCCTATAATAAATTCATGGGTGAACGATTTGGGGTCACTGATTCACCTTGTCCAGTGTTGCCCCCTTCGACTGTATTAAGGAGAATCCTATGCCTCCCCGTTGGCCTCGTCAACCTGACCGCAATGATCCAGCTTACCGTCGTTTAGATGACCGGATGAATTTTGCTGTCCATGTCGCGATTTTTGCTGCTTGTAATTCCGGTTTGTGGTTTGTGGATATTGTCCGACAAGCAAATTGGGACTGGGTAATCTGGGTGACAGGGGTTTGGGCTGTGGTGGTGTTGTGCCATTTGGTCTATATTGTGGCGATCGCAGACTATTCCGTAAAATCCGATCTCTAAAAGCCGATGGTTGACTTTCACACGACAGAAGTAATCGAGAATTTAGCCGCCGAAATTGGCAAAGTAGTTTATATTGACGTGGCAAAATGGCACTTGTACTTAACAGATGCCAAACTCCATACAATCGTCGCCCAACAGGTTTATCCCCTGCTGGTGGAAAATAATTTGAATGAGGATAATGTGACCCGTGTTCTCAGTAATATATCGGTCAAAATTGGGGGAGGCAAGCGAGACGTTCCCTTAGCTGATTTATTGCCGCTACAGTGTCAGGTGGATTTAATGGATTTACTGGAAGATTTTCAACGTCAGCTTTAAGGGTTGAGAATTAATCATTCATAATGGTGTATCTTCCCCAAGGGGAGGGAACTTTAAGTGAAAAGCGCGTCTACAGACCTATTTGAGTGACCGAAACATTATGAGCGATCGCGACCTCTCCCAAATGTCCCCCGCCGAATTGATCGAGGAAATCGAAACCCTACGTCAAGAACAGGCGAAACTCCAGAAAATTAAAGTGGCTTTTGATGCCCAAGATGAGTTAGTGCGATCGCTCATTTCTATGGGACGGGCAGCTACCGGACGGCTGATGTTGCGGTCAATGTTACTGCAAACTACTAAAATTTCCATCAAACTCACCGAAGCCGAAGAAAGCAGTTTATTTTTACTCAATCAAGAAGGACGAGTCACCGAAAGCGTGTTAGCACGAGGGGCTACCCTGCGGGAAGAACGCGATGTCCTGATTGGCAAAGTATTAGACCAAGGTTTAGCGGGCTGGGTTGTCCGTCGTCGTCAAATCGGTTTAATTCGTGATACTAAACAGGATGAACGGTGGGTCACATTGCCCAATCAACCCTATACCGTTGGGTCTGCCCTCTGTGTGCCTATTTTACGCGGTAAGGTCTTGTTAGGAATTCTCACCCTCACCCACCCCAAACCGGAGCATTTTAATCAAGAATCGGCGGAATTAATCCAAATGTGCGCCACTCAAATGGCCTTAGCTTTGGATAATGCCCGACTCTATATGCAGGAACACCAACAACGAGAAAAATCTCAGGCAGAAGACGAGGAATATTCAGAGAGGTCACGAGATTTATCGGAGTTGGGAATGTTCATTATTGCCGACACGGGCAAGTTTTTGTATGCCAACAACCAAGTGGCGGATATGTTTGGCTACGATTTTGGAGAGTTAGTCGCTTTAGATTCTATTTTAAAGTTAGTCTCGACTCGTCATTATCATGCTGTGGCGGATCAGTTATCCCAATGTATTAAGGGGTTTACTTCTACCCTGTCTTGTCGTTGTCAAGGACAAAAGAAAAACCGCCGTCTGATGGAGATCGACCTCTACGCAACTCGGACGAAGTTTTTCGGCAAGTATATATTAATTGGTGTGATTGAGTTAGTCTAGGAATCAATGATCAAGTCTCAAGTCTCAATGATGAATTTCTCCGCCCCCTCGTCCCAGTAGGCTATGAATCCTTGGCGTAATTTTCAACAACAACCTTGGTCAATCTTGTTTTTAGTGGCTGGGATGACGGTACTTTTTGGGGCGATCGCCGATCAGTTTTTAGTCTTATTGTTGGGGCAATCCGAGGCCGCCAATACTCTGTTATCCCCTCTATTTAGTCCACCTTGGGGGGAAGTTATGCCCTTTTTGGTGGGGTTAGGTTTGGGTGTACTGGGGGTTCTCTTAGCTCAAAGGCAGCGATCGCGCTTAATGTTAAATAGTGGGACACTGTGGGCGTTAGTCCTCTGTTTACTGGTTAGTGTCATCGTTAAAAGTGCCATACTTCCCTATGGCATCCTTCAAATGTCGGGTGTCACCCTCACCGGAATCATTGTCGGGGTGTTTTGGAAAGGTCGCCCCTATTGGTCTAGATGATGTTTCTTGTCGGGCTTCCTGAATAACTCTACTCCTAGGATTAGGGAACAGGGAACTCTTAACAGGGAACAGATCATCTAAAACTGGCACGATTGCCTATTCCCGACTCCCGACTCCCGACTCCCGATTCCCCAATTCCCGGACTCATTCAACAAGCCCTCTGTAGAACAAAACTAGAAGAGTTTCAGGAATTGTCAGTTAAGCTACTGTGGTTTCTCTGGGAACAATCCGATTGCGACAAAAAACCTGCTGTTTCCAGCAGGTTGAATAATGCACATTATCACTAAATAACCGACTGGTTATTTCCTAGCTCGATTTTCATCATAGCTGATTTCTAAATCGGTACACATCCCCTAAATGGGTGAACTTGGCAACGATTTAAGCGCCGAAATAGGGAGGTTCATTGCCCGGTTTCCACTTGATATTACAGCCAATACTGGGTTTCTGGTCAGGGGGAAGGGGTTGGTCGGCTAAAAGGGCATCAATGGCAGCGCGTAGGTCTTTGCCATTGACTGGGAGATCATTCCCCGGACGACTATCATCTAACTGGCCGCGATAAACCAATTTGCGATCGCCATCAAACAAGAAAAAATCCGGAGTACAAGCCGCAGTATAGGCCTTAGCTACCTCCTGCGTCTCATCATAGCCCATCGGAAAAGTGAACTCTAACGTCTGGGCCATGTCCTTTAAGCGGTCTGGGGCATCGTCTGGGTAGTTTGCCACATCATTGGAATTAATCGCCACCAGACCTAACGCACTGTCCTGATAATCTTTTCCCAAACGGGCTAATTCTTCTTGAATATGCTTGACAAAAGGGCAGTGACGACAAATAAACATCACCAACAGCGCTTTTTTCTTCGCAAAGCTGGCTAAAGAAATCTGATTCCCGGATACCACATCCAATAGTTGAAAATCTGGGGCAGCTGTTCCCAGAGGTAACATCGTTGAAGCGGTGCGCACCATACTTTTTTTCTCCTGTTTTAAGGGGTCTTGATCTATTATCTAGGACGCGGGGAGACTTCTAGACGAGACAAGAGCCGGGAGGGTTAAGATATCCCAAGGCACAAGGCTGAGAAGTTAAGCCTTTGGTCAAGGTTGCCCAAGGCAGAACCCATAAAAAATCAGCCAACATCTAAATAAGGGATGGCTGATCAGTCAAAACTGGATCAATGGAGAAAACTAAAAAGGAGAAAACTAAAAAACTTACAAACTCAGGGAACAAAAAATGCTAAAAAAACTTGTCGGCAAAAAAGGGATTTCAAACTCTGAGTTAAAACACTAGGAAGCCGCCGCGACTTTAGACCGTTCAAACTGTAAAACTAGCGCTGTGTTAACAGAGACTTGAGACAAGCCCAAAATACCGCGTTGAGTATGTTCCGCAAAGTTAGGCATTTCTGAGTGGCAGTGAGAACAATACCAGTAAACACCCGAGTGCCTAATATGACGGAGGAGTGTAGAAGAACAGCAGGGACAAGATGCGTGAGACATAGGACTTAGGGGGAGTGAGTCAGGAACAGGGAGAAAAGTAAGCTGGTCACTGGCGCTCATCTGCTTAGGCTTGGGAATGGGGATCAAGGTTAAGAGCAGATGAAACGCTTTTCGCCTACGATTTACACAATACTGAGTAAATGTGAGCTTTTTGTGAGTAATTCAACTTTTTTGTAGAGAATTGTTAATTATTAAGAAAACATTAAAATACTTGTGGTCACTTAAAACCTATGTTAAAAAGTTGGCTGTTTTTTTTGAGCAAAAGGGAATCAAATCCTTTTCCTGACTGGCTCTGAGGTTCATTCCGTGACAATCCCTGTTATTCTGCCATCAGGGTTTCTTAAATAATTATTGCCCTAAAAATGTGACTTACATCACAAATTTAGGCTTTTGGGCTTGGAGGGAGTTATGAGGACGAATCTCATGACGGGTTTTTAATGAAGGGAGGGGACAATCTAAAAAAGTAGTGAAAAAATCGGAGATTTGGGCGATCGCACTTTAGGCTAAGAAAACACCAAACAATCCAAACCATGAAATGGGGGTGTTATTCACTGTGAAACTAGCCTCACGAGTCGCCCAAGTCCCGCCTTCTGTCACCCTAGCCATATCTGCGAAGGCTAAAGCTATGAAGGCCGAAGGACTAGATGTCTGTAGCTTTAGCGCCGGAGAACCGGATTTTGATACCCCCGTTCATGTCAAGGAAGCCGCGAAAAAGGCTCTAGACGAAGGGAAAACCCGCTATGGCCCGGTGGCGGGGGAGCCGAAACTCCGGGAAGCCATTGCCCGCAAACTGCAACAAGACAATCAACTGAACTACGAAGCGCAAAACGTGATTGTCACCAATGGGGGGAAATATTCCCTCTTTAACTTGATTTTGGCGCTCATTGAGCCGGGGGATGAGGTGATTATTCCCGCTCCCTATTGGCTGAGTTATCCAGAGATGGTCAAGTTGGCCGGGGGAACTCCGGTCATTGTGGCGACGGATGAAAGCAGTGGCTACAAAATCACGCCAGAACAGCTTAAGGCCGCGACTACCTCTAAAACGAAGTTATTTGTTCTCAATTCTCCCTCTAATCCCACAGGCTGCGTTTATACCCCCGACGAAATCCGCGCTTTGGCGGCGATGGTGGTGGAATTAGATATCTGGGTAGTTTCCGATGAGATTTACGAGAAAATCCTCTATGACGGAGCCACCCATTTAAGTATTGGGGCCGTCAGTCCAGAAAGTTTTGCCCGGACGATTATTAGTAATGGTTTCGCCAAAAGCTACGCGATGACGGGGTGGCGGATTGGTTACGCGGCAGGTCCGATGGAAATTATTAAGGCCATGAACACGATTCAAAGCCACAGTACATCAAATGTCTGTACCTTTGCTCAGTATGGGGCGATCGCGGCCATAGAAGGCAGTCAGGAACAAGTGACCCAGATGGTCAAGGCCTTTGATGAGCGTCGGAAGTACATCTTAGAACAGATTGGGTCGATGCCTAAACTGAGTTGTCCCACTCCGGAGGGGGCGTTTTATGTGTTTGTGAACATTGGTCAAACGGGTTTATCGTCGGTTGATTTTTGTAGCAAGTTGTTAGAAGCCCATCAAGTGGCGGTCATTCCGGGGGCTGCTTTTGGGGCGGATGATTGTATTCGGATTTCCTATGCTACGGATATGGAATCCATTGCTAAGGGATTAGACCGGATTCGTCAGTTTGTGGAGACGGTTTAACAAAAATGTTGCGGAATTCCCTTTCCTCGCTTGCAGGGACCGGATGGACTTGACCACTAACTCCCAAAGCGAAAACCAAGCTAAAAAGGGCTGTGTTGCAAGAGAAAATTTGGGTCTTAGGAACTAGGACTTCTGCCTGGGGAGGGAAGATAAGACTGGCTATATTTCGGTATAAAAAGCACTTCCCATTGAATCAGGAAGCTCCATCCTCGCGCCTAGGCAGGGTGGGGTCGTTCACGGTAGGGTTGGCTGAAAAAAACAGACGCTAGACCCAATCAGGGAACGGGGAAGAGGGAACAGATCATCGGGTCTAGCGTAGCCAACAAACCTTTTGGGCGTATGCAATACGCCCCTACTAACTGAATACAATGTAGGGGTTTATTGCATAAACCCTTTTCCTAACCCACCGATTCCCCCTCTTCTCTGTTCGCTCTAAACATGACCTAAGAGGCGATCGCGTAATTTTTGGATGCGATCGCGATATTTTGCCGCTTCCTCAAATTCCAGCTTTTGCGCAGCCTCTTTCATTTGGAGTTCCAACTGCTCAATCAACGTCGGAATCTGCTCTAAGGGCAAATCGGCCTGAGATTCATAAATCTGCTCTAATTCCTGACGATTGAGACGACGGGAAATGTCGAGAAAGGCCAGAATGGTGTTAGGCGATCGCTTTTGAATCGGTTGGGGTGTAATATTGTGCCGTTTATTGTAGGCCAGTTGAATCCCCCGACGGCGTTCAGTTTCGTCAATGGCCCGAATCATGCTATTTGTGAGGTTATCCGCGTATAAAATGGCCTGGCCTCGCACATGACGGGCAGCCCGACCAATGGTTTGAATTAAAGACCGTTCAGCGCGTAAAAATCCCTCTTTATCTGCGTCCATAATCACCACTAAGGACACTTCCGGCAAGTCTAACCCTTCCCGCAACAAATTCACCCCAATTAACACATCAAACTCCCCCTCTCGGAGTCCCTGTAAAATCTCAATGCGTTGGATGGATTGAATCTCAGAATGGAGATAACGCACCCGAATATTATGCTCTTGAAAATATTCCGTTAAATCCTCCGCCATGCGTTTAGTGAGGGTCGTAATTAATACCCGCTCCTGTCGTTTAACTCGCTCCTGAATTTCCTCATATAAATCATCTACCTGTCCCTCAGTGGGGCGCACAAAGATTTCTGGATCAATAACCCCCGTCGGTCGGATAATTTGTTCTACAATGGCTTCCCCAGACTGTTCAATTTCCCAATCTCCCGGAGTCGCGGAAACAAAAATACATTGATTCACTTTGACCCAAAATTCATCAGCTTTTAAGGGGCGATTATCCGCCGCACTGGGTAAACGAAACCCATGATCAATCAGTACCTTTTTCCGGGCTTGATCTCCATTGTACATCCCCCGAATTTGGGGAACAGTAACATGGGATTCATCAATAATTAATAGCCAATCTTTAGGAAAATAATCGACTAAACATTCCGGCGGATCTCCGGCATTTCGTCCGGCTAAATGGCGCGAATAATTTTCAACCCCGTTACAGTAGCCCACTTGACGCAACATCTCCAAATCGTAGCGGGTGCGCTGTTCTAGGCGTTGAGCTTCTAATAATTTTCCGGCTTTTTGTAGGACTTCTAGTTGTTCGTTAAGTTCTATTTCAATGTCTTGACAAGCGGACTCTAACTGCTCATCAGGAGTCACAAAGTGGCGGGCGGGGTAAATATTAACAGCCGAGAGACTTTGTAAAATTTCTCCGGTGAGGGGATCTAGATAACGAATTCCGTCGATTTCGTCGCCAAAAAACTCAAGGCGAATGACCCGATCTTCATAGGCGGGGACAATTTCTAAAACATCTCCCTTGAGACGGAAATTGCTGCGCTTTAATTCGGTGTCATTGCGGCTATACTGCACGGAGACTAAATCCCGTAATAATTGCCGTTGATCACATTCTTCTCCGACTCGTAAGGGAATGGCTGCTTTGAGGTATTCCGCAGGCATTCCTAGGCCGTAAATACAACTAATAGAAGCTACTACAATCACATCCTCCCGTTCAAAAAGGGAACGGGTGGCGGAGTGGCGTAACATATCAATTTCATCGTTAATCGAGGCGGTTTTCTCGATGTAGGTATCACTGACTGGAAGATAGGCTTCCGGTTGATAATAGTCGTAATAACTAATAAAGTACTCAACGGCATTTTCGGGGAAAAATTGTCGTAACTCGTTGCACAATTGCGCCGCTAAGGTTTTATTATGAGCAAGGACGAGGGTAGGTTTGCCGAGATTGGCGATGACACTGGCAATGGTAAAGGTTTTTCCCGTCCCAGTTGCTCCGAGGAGGGTTTGTAGACGGTTGCCTTGGTGGAGTAAATCCGTCAGTTGTGCGATCGCCGTCGGTTGATCTCCCGTCGGTGTAAAGGGTGCCTGGAGGTGGAATTGCGCCATAAAGAAAAACTTCTCGCCCCAATCATGAATTTTTATAGATTATTGTTACAGATCGCTGTATTTTTAGAGTGGGGAGCCTCGACCGACGTTAAATTAAGTTTAGAATTTAGCTCATCGTCGGGAAGCCCCGCACTGTACAAATGTCAGTGTCGGGATGAAAGACGGTTAATTGAGGGGTTCGATGCCCCGAAAATTAACCAACAATCATTTACTAGGAAGTGACGATTTATCCCTAGATATTGTACAATAGGTTCATGTCAATAAGCTACTATTCGTGTTAAACCTCAACTATTGCTACAGAATTTATCCAGATGCCAGTCAAGAAAAAGAATTACTTGACTGGCTAGAAATCTGTCGAGGTGTATATAATTATGCCTTGGCAGAACGAAAAGAGTGGATAAATTCTCGCAAGTGTCAGGTTAACGCTTGTAGCCTCCATTCTGAGTACATTATACCTGCGGATCAACCTTTTCCCGACTATTATAAACAGAAAAAAGCTTTAACTCAAGCCAAACAGCAATACCCAGAACTAAAACGGGTTCAGTCTCAGGTCTTGCAAGAGGTTATGGGGCGTTTAGACAAAGCGTTTAACTTTTTCTGGAAAAGAAGTTTTGGTTTTCCTAGGTTTAAGAAATACGGTCAGTTTCGGTCGATTAACTTTCCTCAATTCAGGGAAAACCCTGTAACTGGATATCAATTGAGACTCCCTAAGCTAGGCTCTGTGGTCATTAATCTACACAGACCTATACCGGATGGATTTGTAGTTAAACAAGTTCAGATCGTTAAAAAAGCTTCGGGTTGGTATGCTGTCCTTTATATTCAGTCGGATGTTAATATTCCTTCTCCAAAACCTGAAGGGACATCTCTAGGGATTGATTTGGGACTTGAGAAGTTTATGGCAACATCTCAGGGGGAATTAATAGCTAGACCTAAGTTTTTCGTGGAGCTTCAAAGTCAGCTTAAATGGCTACAAAGAAGATTATCAAAGAAACAGAAAGGGTCAAAAAACTGGCATAAAGCCCGGGAAAAAGTAGCTAAACTTCATGAACATATTTACAACACTCGCAAAAACTTTCATTATCAAGTCGCTCATCATCTTTGTGACCAAGCCGATATCATTTTTGCCGAAGATTTAAACGTCAAGGCCATGTCTAGAGGGATGTTGTGTAAGCATACTCTTGATGCTGGTTTTGGGGGGTTTCTAGAGGTATTAAAGCACGTGGCCTGGAAGCGAGATGTTTATTTCGAGAAAGTTGATGCTAATTTCACTAGCCAAATTTGTCCGAGTTGTGGTGTAGTGACTGGCAAGAAAGACTTGTCTCAACGAGTGCATAAATGTTCTCATTGTGGGTTTGTAACGGATAGGGACGTTGCTGCGGCGATGGTTGTTGAGCAACGTGGACTTGCAGCCCTTGGACTGGGGGTAAAGCTGCCTGTAGAGGAAGAGGTTATTGCTACGCAACGCTTTGCTACGCAACGCTTCGCGTTCGCGAAGCGTCACGAAGTGAACGCGAACGGGGATGTCCCTAAAAAGACATCTAGAGCCTCCCGTAGAAGCAGGAAAGCCTCATAGTGATATGGGGAAGCCCGCATCGTACCCCTAGGGTCGGTGTCGGGAGGATGTCACCCACTTATTCCTAGAATTGTAGTAGAGCAGTCCACCTAGTACAAGCCCAAGGTTAAACACCCAAGGCTTAATCAACCAAGATGAGCAATGCCGCCAAAGCACCCAAACCTGTGAAAAACAGTGTTACAACTCAAAGTTCGGGCAAAAAGACACCGGATCTGAAAACTTCTGAAGACAAGGGAGAAAAAACTGTGAGTGGTGATAATGCAACGGCTGTTAATGGCAGAGAGAACACCAGTAAAGATACCATACACAAAGATAACACCAGCAAAGAGAATAAAGGAAAAGAGGAAATGGGCAAACCAGAAACAGGAATTGTTGCGGCTACTTCTCAAGGGGGTTTAGCACCCGCTAGCCAAAAGTCTGGGGGTTTAGTCTACCAGTCTTCCACCAGACTACCCCAGAACCGCCCGATTGAACCCAGTCATCTGAAAGTGGTCGGAACTTACGACACGATGGGTTTACGTCCGGTGACGGCCAGTGGTTTAGATATCAGTAGCAGTATGGTGGTTTCGGGCAATCGTCCCATCATGAAAAGCACGTTAGCGATTAGCCAGAGTTACAGTATTATGGGCAATCGTCCCGTAGCTTCTAATGAAATTGAAGACATGAGTACTTTAATTGGTTATCTCGACTAGGGGCAAGGTTTGAATCTTGATTGACCTTTTCAAGCCCGATTTTAAAGATCAATTTTTTGGGTAATTCATTTTTTTTTAGTCCCGTAGGGTACGTTTGCGCGTACCCTCTTTTGATCAAAAGGGAAGCAAGAATGCCCCTATCCTCTGTAGGGTGGGGATGAATGGCGACCCCATAAAGTCAACAAAAAAGACTAAAATCAATGAAATGATTAATTTGAACCATGAGTTGAACTGTTGAGAAACTGATTCACGGTTAATTGTCCCCCTCACTTTGCGCAACTTATGAAGTCTTGGTTTCCCCAACTCCCTATTCCAGTGTGGATTTTAGCGTTTGGTCGTTTACTGTCCCAAGTAGGGACAGGATTCACCCTTTTTTATGCTCCCATTTTCTTTGTCAATCAAGTGGGACTTTCCACTACTCAGGTGGGACTGGCCTTAGGCAGTCAGGCCGTTTCTGGTATCGTGGGACGCTTTGTGGGGGGCAGCTTATCGGATTCTCCGGAGTGGGGGAGACGCAAAACCTTATTACTGTCGGCCGCCATTTCAGCCCTGGCCGATGGGGTGTTTTTCCTGACCCACAATTTCCCGCTGTTGGTGTTGGGCTGTTTGTGTATGGGGTTGGGCATTGGTTTGTACTGGCCGGCAACGGAGGCGGTGGTGGCCGATTCTACGGGGGTAGGAAAGCGCGATGAAGCCTTTGCGGTGACTCGTTTGGCGGATATGACCGGATTAGGGGTTGGGGTCATTTTAGGGGGCTTCATGGCGACTTTAGGCCTCTATCGTTGGTTGTTTGTGGTGGATGGGATCTCCTTTGTCTTGTTTTTCGGCTTGATCTATGGGGCGATCGCAGAAACTCGTCAAGGCACTCCTTCGAGTGAGACACTTTCCCAGCGTTGGGTGTTGGCGCTGGGCGATCGCCTTTTCCTGATCTATCTTGTGGTTAATGTCCTCTTTACCACCTACATTTCCCAAATTCAAAGCAGTCTCCCCCTCTACTTCACCAAATTTGTCCCCGGCAGTGCTGACGGTATCGGATTCCCCCCCCAAACTATTAGTTTGTTATTCAGTTTTCATATTGTCTTAGCTGCCCTCCTACAGTTGCCCATGGTGCGGATTCTCAGCCATTTTAGCCGCCCCCATGCGTTGATGTGTTCTCTCTGTGGCTGGGGGGTAGGATTTACCTGTGTTTGGCTAACGGGGCAAGTGTCCGATTATGCCATTCTCCCGGCCTTCCTCAGCCTCGGGATTCTAGCCGCTTCTACTGTAAGTTATGTCCCCTTTGCCTCCAGTTTTGTGGTTGATCTCGCCCCCCCTTCCCTACGGGGAATTTACCTTTCCCTGAACTCCCAATGTTGGGCGATTGGCTATCTAATTGGCCCGCCATTGGGAGGCTGGGCGTTGGATCAAACGCCCGCCATTGTTCATGGTTTCTGGGTGTTGGCGGCCTTGAGTACCGGGGGGGGATTGTTGATTTTAGGGTATCTCCAAAAACTTTGGCGCGATCGCACTCAATCCTAGGGAATAGGGGATAGACAACCTAAAATTAACTGCTCTCGGTGGGCGTGTAATAACTCAAGGGGTTGCCCAGAAACCTGCTCTAACATGAACAGAATATGCTCAGGATGGAGAACTACGCCCTCGTTGGTGTAACTGCCCCGATAGTGGAGTTTCGCTGTTCCCTGTTCGCTGTTCGCTGTTCCCTTGCTAAGGGAAAAAAGGCGATCGCGCAGGTTAATCATTTGTTGTTTCCCGGACTTAGTGGTTTTCTCAAACCAAATCTCTGAACAGTCCAACACGCCGTTAATCCAGCCCTCCCAGTCTGCCCCCTCATCGGCCACTAAGAGGGTATATTCGGCCTGTTGTAACAAACGGTTGGCGGACTTACTGTTTAGATCAATCTCTTGGACTTCATACACCGGAATCTCCGCCGGAAGTTTCTCCTTCAGCAACTGCTCAAACTCGCCCACCTCATAGCGTTGAGTTAGTTCAAAATCCACCAACTCCCCGGAACTGGTCATGCCCAAAGGTAACGCCGAGGTGATGGAAATGCGCGGCATGGGGTGATATCCCCCATTAAAGGAAATAGGAATCCCAGCGCGGCGGATCACCCGTTCCCACAGTCGCACCAGGTCAAGGTGGCTCAGGAGGCGCATTTCCCCTAATTTGCCAAAACGCACCCGCAGGCGCTGAACCCGGTCTTGATTGGGCTTAAAATGCCCTTGGAAGGCGGGAATGGGTGGGGGTTCAATGACGATATTTTGCCCAAAATCCGCCCCACAGATGCCACATTGAGAACACCCTTCAAAGGCACAATCGGGAACCGTGGCGGCTTCTAAAGCCCGTTGTAGATCGGCTTTAAGCCAGTCTTTATCAATGCCTGTGTTGATGTGATCCCAAGGTAAACGGGCGTTGAGGCGCTCATCCCAAGAATATTGGGGGCGCTTGCGTTTGGACTCTAGAGGGGTGTTTTGGGACTCCATGACGTTCCATTCCCCCTCCTCAATTTGGCGGTATTTCCAACTGAGGCCGGATTCTGTAATCGCCTGTTCCCAAGCGACAAAGGCTTGATCTAACCCTTCCATCCAAGCATCCATCCCCGCCCCTAATTGCCAAGCCCGACGGATGACAGGGGCCAGCGTGCGATCGCCTCGTCCCAGAAAATCCTCCATCACCGAAAAGCGCACATCGGTAAAATTCGCCTTCACCCCCCGCATTCCCCGCAACTCTTGGCGCAGTAACTCCTGTTTGCGCAAAAACTCCGCCGTTGAGACAGAATGCCACTGAAAGGGGGTGTGGGGTTTGGGGGTAAAATTCGAGATAGTGACATTAAAATCAAGGCGTTTGCGCCCCTTAGTCGCACATTCTCGCCGCAGCCAGCGCAGGGTTTCCGCAATGCCTAAAATGTCCGCATCGGTTTCTCCCGGCAAGCCAATCATAAAATACAGCTTCACCTTATCCCAGCCCTGTTCAACGGCCGTTTTAATGCCCCGTAATAACTCCTCATTGGTGAGGCCCTTATTAATCACATCCCGCATCCGTTGGGTTCCCGCTTCTGGGGCAAAGGTTAAGCCCGTTTGCCTTGTGCCGCCGATAATTCGGGCAATATTTTCATCAAATCGATCTACCCGTTGACTGGGTAAGGAGAGGGCAATATTTTCATCTTTGAGGCGGTTTTTAATCTCCATCCCCACCGCAGGCAGGGCTAAATAATCGGAACAGGAGAGGGATAAGAGGGAAAACTCATTATGTCCCGTCGCCCGCATCCCCTCGGTAATGGCTTCTACCACCTTTTCCGGCTCCACATCCCGGGCGGGGCGGGTTAACATTCCGGGCTGGCAAAAACGGCAGCCTCGCGTACATCCCCGGCGAATTTCCACCGTCAGGCGATCGTGTACCGTTTGGATATGGGGGACTAAACCAATGGAATATTCCGGCCGGGGGGCGGCGACGCGGCGTAAAATCCGGGGGGGAACGTCGGGATGGTTCGGATGCACTGACCCATCCTCGGCCATGTCGTAGAAGTGAGGCACATAAACCCCTTTGACTTCTTGGGCGAGTTTAAGTAATAGAGCCTCGCGAGACAATCCGGCCGCCTTGCCCTCATCAAGGGCTTGGCCAATTTCTGGCAGGAGTTCTTCCCCATCCCCCAGGGCGATAAAATCGAAAAAGTCGGCGTAGGGTTCAGGGTTTGAGGTAGCCGTTTGTCCTCCGGCAAAAATGAGGGGGTACTGGGGGGAGGTGGTTTGTAGGCGTTCTTGTGCCGTGAGGGGAATTCCGGCTAAGTCCAGCATTTCGAGGATATTGGTTGCCCCTAATTCGTAGCTGAGACTAAAACCGAGAATGTCAAAATCGAGGAGGGGGCGACGGGATTCTAAAGCCCAGAGGGGGGTGTGGGTGTCCCGAAGTTTCTGGGCTAGGTCGGAGGCGGGGAGATAGGCGCGATCGCACAGTTGACGGGGTTGGGCATTCAGCACATTGTAGAGAATAATATGCCCCAAGTTAGAAGCCCCCACCTCGTAGACTTCAGGATAAGTCAGCACCCAACGCACGGCGGCACTGTCCCAAGGTTTATGCACGGCTCCGACTTCATTGCCTAAGTAGCGGGCTGGTTTATGGATTTCTGGGGTAAGTAGGCTTTCAATCGCAACAACCAAGGTGTTTTCCTCCTGTGTCAATAGGTTCATTCTAAAGGGAGCAGGAGGACTCTTGCTATATTTTAACAAAAATGCTGCGGAATTCCCCTTCCTCGCTTGCAGGGACCGGATGGACTTGACCACTAACTCCCAAAGCGAAAACCAAGCTAAAAAGGGCTGTGTTGCAAGAGAAAATTTGGGTCTTAGGAACTAGGACTTCTGCCTGGGGAGGGAAGATAAGACTGGCTATATTTCGGTATAGAAAGCACTTCCCATTGAATCAGGAAGCTCCATCCTCGCGCCTAGGCAGGGTGGGGTAGTTCACTGGGAAATGGGGAATGTCAACTCTAGGGGCTTTAAACTGGCTGGCGCTGCCCAAAGTCACAGGTTTGTAGGGGCTTATTGCACCAACCCCAAGAGTTTTTAGAGGTCATCCCCGCTAATGACTTGGGGAACAAAGGCAATTCCTAAAATTCTAAAGTAGCCACCACTAACGCACCCCAAACAATCTAGACTTTAACCCAAATTTTTAAACTCTGAACGACCGGATAAACGGCTTTTTTCCTTGCACAACCTGATTTTAATTCAATCAGAAACCGCCATTATTTTCTGTTTACAATAAACCCTTAATAAACTCAGCATTTTTGCTCTTTTTGCCCGATGTAGAGCCTTGGATTTTGGATTCCGCCAAGCTGGATTTAATACCATTTGAGCGAAGGAAAATGATCCAGCAGTTTGGTTTATACTTGACCCCAATTCTCCTGATTTTTACCGGAGGTTATCTAGTTAGTATTTTTGATTAACTAATTCCCCCATAAAAGGGGAAGAGGAGGAGGTTAGTTAGCCTTCTCCTCTTGGGTTTGCAATCAAGTCAGTCCGGTGTTAATAGAGAACTAATGTTCGATCGACCCATTATTTAGCAGCGATCTTGTTTCCAATCAATTAAGTCCCCCGTTAATGAGGAACAGGGGAGTTCCCATGATTTAACTCTCCACTAAACAATCCTTCAACTGTTGAAGCAGTTTATCATGATCTAAATCCTGACCAATCAAAACCAATTGATTCTTTTTCTCCCCTTTCCACTCATCATCCTCAATTGAAAACCGCTTACCACTTAAATGGAAAATATGACGATTGGGACTTTCTTCAAACCAGAGAATCCCCTTGGCCCGGAAAATATTAGACGTTAACTGATTATCTAAGAAAGACTGGAATTTGCGAATCGCAAAAGGTCGATCACTACTAAACGAAATTGACGTAAAACCATCATTTTCTAGGTGATCTGAGTGGTAATGGTGATGATGGTGATGGTGATGATCATGACCATGATCATGATCGCAGGTTTCATCACAAACATGATCCTCGTGGTCATGATCATGATCATGGTGATGGTGATGGTGATGATCATGATCATGGTCATCTTCCATCTGATCAAAGTATTTATCCGACTCAAATAAACCCACACTTAAAATAAGGGGTAACGGCACTTGTGAACGAGTCGTGCGTAAAATTCGCGCCTCAGATTTAATATCCCGAATCCTGACCTCCAGCGCGTCTACATTGGCCTCATCTACTAAATCCACTTTATTCAATAGAATCACATCACCGTAGGCAATTTGACTGTAGGCCGCTTCACTGTTAAATAAATCCAGACTGAAGTTTTCACAGTCTACCACCGTGACAATAGAATCCAACCGGGTCATATCCCGAATTTCCGTCCCCAAAAAAGTTAAAGCCACAGGTAAAGGGTCAGCTAATCCGGTAGTTTCAACCACCAAATAATCTATTTTATCATCCCGTTCTAGGACCCGATACACTGCATTCACTAAATCTTCATTAATCGTGCAGCAAATACAGCCATTGCTCAGTTCTACCATATCATCGCCTGTGCTGACGATTAGTTCATTATCAATACCAATTTCCCCAAATTCATTGACCAAAACCGCCGTTTTCAGGCCTTCTTGGTTCGTCAAAATATGATTAAGGAGAGTGGTTTTACCACTGCCAAGGAATCCTGTAATAATCGTAACGGGTAAACCAACTTTAGGAATGTCCATATTGTGGACTGGGTTGTTTTTAGGATCGACTGTCTGCATAAGCTTGGTCTGAAAACCTATGGGAATGCTACCTCTCCATTTTATCGTTTTGGGTGTAAGCCATGAAGGACTTAATGCTTTTGGGGGATGATCTGCCACTGCACCCCTACGGGGGAGGGGGAGAGGGGGAGGGGGAGAGGGGGAGAGGGGGAGAGGGGGGGATGGGTTGATTACTGTTGCCTTTTGCCTATTCCCGACTCCCGATTCCCGATTCCCGATTCCCGACACCCGATTCCCTAGTCATTATCAATTTTGAACCCAGAGGGGACTGTTAGAATAGAAGTTGAGTCCCTCCAATGCAGGCTACAATCCTCTAGACTCACCCTCTAGACTATTATTTTGGCGGATCTAATGATTGCCGGGATGTAAAAAAGAATGGGATCACCCCCCGATTTTAAGCTTAACATAAAAAATGACACCCACCTTATTAAATAATCGCTACCTCATTATCAATAAACTCGGTCAAGGGGGCTTTGGTGAAACTTTTTTGGCCAAAGATACCCATATGCCATCCCAGCGTATTTGTGTGGTAAAAAAACTACAACCTATTGGTCATAAGCCCGCCGTTTATCAATTAGTACAAGAACGCTTTCAACGGGAAGCCGCCATTTTAGAGAAACTCGGCACAGAACAAGCCCAAATTCCCCAACTTTACGCCTATTTTGTGGAAAGCAATCAGTTTTATCTGGTGCAAGAATATATTCAAGGACAGCCCCTCTCTAAACGGATGTATCAAGGAACGTTAAGCAGTCCAGAAGCGCGGGAAGTCCTGATTGGTTTATTACCCATCTTACAGTATATTCACACAGAAGGCATTATTCACCGTGACATTAAACCCGATAATATTATTTTGCGTCAGTCAGACCTTAAACCCGTTCTGATTGATTTTGGTGCGGTTAAAGAAACTATGGGAATTGAGGTCAATTCTGAGGGAAAAATGACTTCTTCTATTGTTATTGGGACTCCCGGTTTTATGCCCTCAGAACAAGCCGCAGGACGACCCATTTTTTCCAGTGATTTATATGGCTTGGCTTTAACAATTGTTGCCCTTCTGACGGGTAAGCACCCCTCGGATTTAATTGACCCACAAACCGGGGAAATTAAGTGGCGACATCAGGTTTCTAACCTAGATTTGGAATTAGCGGCAGTGTTAGATCGTGCTTTAGAGTATCATCCTCGCGATCGCTTCCGCAGCGCACAGGATATGTTAGACGCATTACATCCCGTTACCCCTACAGTTGTCGCTAGTCCTCCCCCTAATATCACTCCCACCCCCTCAAAAATCTTCCCTCTGTGGCTGTTTGCCGCCATTATAGGGACAATTGTAGGCGTGAGTGGGGTGGTAGCCATTATGTTCTTGAACGCCTCTAATACCCCCCAAAAACCCCCCACTGCTTCGACTCCCTCAACTCCCTCCACCCCCGCGACTCCCGCAACTCCCGCGACTCCCGCGACTCCCGCAACTCCCGCGACTCCCTCAACTCCCGCGACTCCCGCGACTCCCTCAACTCCTAGCGTTTCCCCCTTCTACTTTTTAGCAGATTCTGCCTATGAAAACCGGGAAAATGCTCAACAGCGCTTGGGGCAGTTGAGACAGGCAGGATATAACAGCGCGGGGGAATTTTGGATTCCTGACTATGCCAACTTATCCGGTCGGCCTTATTATCAAGTTTACGCGGGGAAATTTGATCAGCGCGATCGCTGCATTGAACGATTGCGACAACACGGACAAAAAATCCCCGATGCCTACTGTTCTTTCGCCAGCCCTAACCCCAACCATAGCCCCGATGTCGTCAAATTCCAAGACCTACCAACAGACACCCCAGCTTCTAATACTAAACCCTCACCTGCTCAAGCCGTGCGAGACTATTATGCAACAATTAACCGTCGTAACTATAGCAGCGCCTGGGAACAACTTTCTCCCGACTTCCACCGCAAACATTCCAACAATCGTTACAGTGACTATACAAACTGGTGGGAAAGTGTAGAAAATGTGGAAGTTCAACAAGTCCAAGTGATCGAAAATACCGGAGAAACCGCAACCGTTATCACCCAACTCCGTTATCAACTCAAAAATGGTCAGACCTCAAGAGATCGGCTTCGTTTTCGCTTACAATGGGACACAAACCGGGAAATCTGGGTATTTCAAGAAAGTGTTCGCCTTTAATTTTACCTACTTTAATTTAACGGACTGCCACTGCCCTCCACCCAAGCCATTAAATCCCGATTTAATAACTCACTCAATTTTTCAATTTCTGACCTAAATTCTTTCTGCAAACTCGCGTTTAACTCAGGGCTGAGAGGTGAACGGGATTTTTGTTCAATATTGTATTTTTCTAAAACACCCCTTAAGCGTTTTCGGATAGGAGAAGGAATCAAAGAACGAACCATCAAACGCAACGACTTAGGGGGACGACGTAAAAATTGTTGAACCGCTAAATTGCGGACTTGACGATTGGCATTAATGACCTTAAAATCTGCTTCAAAATCATCTCGACAGCCTAAAAACTGCAAAGTTTTGCGATAAATAGCCGGGGTATCTTGCTTAAAATCATCAAAGATAATAATCTGTACGTTCTCCCGTCCAAAAGTATCTAGATATCGCTTGATCTGTTCCGTATAACAAGCAATTTGAGAATAAAAAAAGCATTCAATAGGATGATCCCTTTGGATCGGAATTCCCGTCCCGTTTTTTCGGGTATTTTCTGCCTTTAAAGCTGTTTCAAAATCAGCAATAGTTTCATCCCCCCAAAAAACTAACTGTGAGTGCCAAGAATACATCATTTCTAGAGGATTTCTGAGCATAATTAAAATTTTTGACTCAGGATTAAACTGCTTAATTTCTTGTGCAGCCTGCTTAGAATAGAGATAAAATACAGATGATTCTCCCCGAACTTTTTTCCCACTAGCCCCACTAAAATAACTGAGATATTCCTCAAGAGTTGGTCTGCTAAAATTTAAATCACTGCCAAAAAAGTGAATTTCCCTTTTCCCCCCGGCCATATTCTCCGGTGAGTCAGGGATGTTAAGCATAAAAATTTCTGGATGTTGTTCTAAATAGCTGTGCATCGCTGTTGTGCCGCATTTGGGAGCGCCAACAATAAAAAAATTCGGTTTTGTCATGCTCGTTTGCCTAGAGAGATGTTTAAAAGTTATACCAGAAAACTTATAGAACATTTTATTACCAATCAAAGCACAAGGGCTATAATCTCCAGATTGTAAAGCTTGCACGGTTTCCCCCCCCTACCATCTAGTGCATACAGTAGTCAACATTTCCCTAATGTGTTTTCTGAACTCTGAGGATTCAAGGAAATTTGAGATCACCTGCTCTAAAGTTACTATAATGGGAGATAAAAGTTATACACACTTATTTATAATCAGTAAAAATATTATGAAACGAAAAAATATCACCACGTTAATAGTCATTTTATTCTGGGGATTTCTGGCCGTTTTCTCCACACTCTTAAATATTCCGGGCTGGATATTAGCTGTTCCCATCATTTTGTTATTGTTACACTTTAAAGAGCGGACTTCTCAATATAACTGGAGTCAAGCTACATTATTATGGGGGATTAATCTAGGATTGTTAATGCTATTGTTCTATCATCTTTTTACGATTGTTATTAACAACATCAAAAAGCTTCCAGACTGGGATTTTTTAGCTTTTTGGCTAGGAGGAAAAGCCGCCGTTAGTGGTCTAAATCTTTATGATGCTAATGTTCTGAAATCCTTGGTGATCTCCTTTGATTTGACCAATTACATTGGCGAAGGATTCACACGCTCTTTTCTCTGTTGTGGTTTTCCTTACCCTCCCCCCAGTATCCTGTTATTTATTCCCCTAGGTTGGTTTGAGCCTAGAGAGGCTTTACTTTTATGGTATACGGTTAATATTTTAATCTTAATTTTAACCATTACTTTGTTATGGCAGATTTTTCTAAAACATCATAAAATATTGGGATTATTAGTAACAACTAGCTTAATTTTAACTATTTTTGGGGTAAAAAGTAACCTCCTATTTGCTCAAACTAACTTTATAGTTTTACTCACGATTTTAATGTATTGGCGTAACCAGTCTAAAATCATAGGGGGGGTTTGGTTAGGATTAGGTATTTTAATTAAACCCTTTGTTACCTTACTATTGGTTTATGTAATTGCCAGACGACAATGGAGAGTTTTAGTCTCAGCTTTTGCCGTATTAATTGGACTTACAGCACTGACCTTAGTAATTATTGGAGTCAAGCCATTTCATACTTACTTAACTGATGCTCCCTATTCTGCTTTACCTTTTGAAGTATATATTGAACCAATCAATGGGTCACTGTTAGCGAATATATTACGTCTTACAAATTATACACCCTCTGGGGGTTCACCGATTTTCCATCCCCTGCATATTGCCTTGGGATTATTGTTAGGTTTAACAACTTTGTGGGTATGTCTTAATATCAATCAGAAACATGAGCAATGGAGTTTTATGTCTATGCTAATGTTTTCTTTAATTATCTATCCCGGTTCTCTTTTACATTCGAGTGTAATTAATATTATCCCGATTCTCTTTTTATGGGGAAATCGTGAAAAGGTAGAAAATGGGCATTGGTGGTTACTGGGGCTGATTACGATGGAATATATGCTACTGCATAATCAATATATGTTTATTGCCAATATGTTACTCTGGATTGTGCTAACTGGAATTAATTTAAGCCTAATTCATCCTCAGCAGTTTTCAAAACTAAAAGCCCTGATCAATCAATCATAGAAGACAATTAACACAAGAGCAACCGAATCCCAGAATCAAAAACTTCCTCTAAACTTTCAATAATTTTAAACTCTTTGTCTAACTCGGTAATTTCCAACATATAACGCACTTGTTGCTTGACATTTAACAAGTATAAACGGCACTTATACTGTCTGGCAGCCCGACGGACAGCCATTAAAGCAGTTAAGCCAAAGTGATTAATTGAATTCACTTGAACTAAATCAATGACCCAGCAAGAATTATCGGGTGCAGGTAACAAATTAACCACTTTTTGCTGAAGCAAAGAAGCACCTTTAATATCTAAATCCCGTTGGGGGCGTAGAACTATATTCATCTCACGCTTGATTCACCTTTAATTGATCTTGAGTGTAAAATAAAAGCTTGCCCCTTGGTTGACTTCTGCTTCTGCCCAAATCTTACCTCCATGTCGTTGAATAATGCGCTGAACTGTAGTTAAACCAATGCCTGTTCCTTCAAATTCTCTTTGAGAATGTAACCGCCCAAAGGTGGTAAATAATTTGTCTGCATATTCCATATTAAATCCTGCGCCATTGTCACGGATGAAATAGACTCTTTGGGTTTCATCTTCCCCATTGTACTCTAAATTTTCAGCTCGTCTTACTTGACTAGACAATACCCCAAACTCAATTTTAGTTTTTGGTTGTTTTTTTGTATATTTCCAAGCATTGCCTAAGAGGTTTTCTAGGGCAACTTGCAACAATCCCTCATTGCCATAAACAATTAAGTTGGGGGCAATAGAACAGACGGCCTCACGTTGAGGACTATTCCGTTGCAGATCTTTTATAATTTTTTCCGCCATCTGACTTAAGTCAACTTGACCAATGGTTAACTCAGTGCGGGTAACATGGGCTAATTGTAGAAGATCGTGGATCATCTGGCGCATTCTTACACAGGATTTTCTAATTTGCTCCAGATAATCTTTTCCTTCATTATCTAAACAATCACCATATTCTTCTAATAGCATCTGATTAAAAAACTCGATATGGGAAAGGGGAGTTTTTAAGTCATGGGAAACAGTGCGGGAAAAGGATTCAAGTTCTTCGTTAACTAATTCAAGTTCTTGGGTGCGCTCTTGTAAGGAGTAATTCAGATTTTTGATTTTAATTTCGGCTTGTTTACGCTCGGTAATATCTCTACCAACATAGACAAATTCTTCCATTCCTTCGTCAGTTTCTATGCGAGAACAAGAGAAAGAAACTGACAATTTTTCACCTGTTTTTTTGCAACAGATAATTTCAGTAGAGGACAATATATGATTTTGTTGTTGGTCCCGCAGAACGTCAAAATAGTGAGGCGCAAATATTTTAGTAATAGGTTGCCCTAATAATTCTAACTCACGATAACCGAACAGTTTTTGGGTAGCGGGGTTAATTTTTTTGATCAGTCCGGTTTTCGTGGTGACAATTAAAGCATCAGCCATTGACAAAATGATCTGATTGATGTAGTCTTTTGTGCTAGAAAGTTTTTTAAGTAATAGTTGTGTTTCGTTGGCTGTTTGAACGAGTTTTTGCTGAAAGACCATACGTTCTGTCGCATTATTCAATAAAACAATCAAGCATCGTTTACCTGCTATATTTTCTGGATATTTCAGAACATGAATATCAAAATAGAGGGGGTGATCTTGCTCATCAAAACGTCCTACTCCTAGGAGTTCAAAGGATTTATGTTTACCTTTTAATATTTGCAATAAGTTTTGCTCTGAGCCAATAAATTCAGGAAAAACTTTTCGGATGTCTTCTCCTTTTTTGAGGATATATTTTCCATCAGAAAAGTGGGTTGCGTTGTCGGAAAATTCTTTAATGGTGAAGTTACTGTTAACAATAACATAATCCTGATGAATGACGGGGTTAGGGGTGGCTTCTTGTAATTGGGATTGGGTATCAATGAGTAAGTCGCCGACTAATTGCTGCATTAAATTCGCCCGATCTAAAATGCTGGTTAAATAGTCATTAGCAGCTGTATCTAGGGGGATTTGTCGGGGTTGTTCTAGGAGTTCAGACAGTTGTTTTTTAAATTGAATGAGGGTTTGGCGGAGGTGGTGGGTTGCAATGTAGGGAAACTGCATCAAGGCAGCCCGTTTAATGGTGTCGGGATGGAGGGGGCGTAAACTGGCAGTATCGAGGGATTGAAAGCGCTCTAGACTGGAAATTTGCGGTTGAATGTGTTTGGACCAAATGGTAAGACGGAGGTTAATCTGCTCGGGAGAGGCGGGAAGAATGAGATAATCGTTACCACCATGATTGAGCCAAGGTTCAAGGATGGTGGGGTTTTCGCTGGAGATGATGGCAATACAGAGGAGTTGGGGAAAGCGCGATCGCATTTCTTGGCAGAGGTGTAAACGAGGGGCTAACTCATCCCCCAAGGCAATCCAGACCCAAGGAAACACTTCCTGGGCAAAGATTTCCCAAGCGGCATTGACATCAGAACAACGGGTGATCTGATAATTTCGCGATCGCAAGACTTGTTCCAAGGGTTCTAGGTTGTACCTTGCATCGTCTACTATTAAGCTCTTCATTTTGTTTTAGACTCCCACTATCAGGCCCTAGGTATTGATTCACCCCAAATGATTCAAATGGATCGTTTCTCTCCTTACATCATAAAGAGCAATGTAGCCACTACAGGGGAAGCCATAGGAAAATTAATCAACCTTACGGTTATCAAGTCCCCCTATCTCCCGACTCCCGACTCCCGATTCCCTCCCTTCCCTCTCTCCCACTCCCAAGGATCCGTGATTACTGACTCCTGTCCCGTGCTATTCTGAAACCTACTCTTTGTTTTGGTGGCGTTTGATTTATGTCCTCTTCCCAATTTTTTCCAGAACCGGAGCAATCGAACCGCGAAGTAGTTCATCTTTATGATGAGGAAGGGCGATCGCTACCCTGTTTTGTCGAACAAGCTTTCTTTCATAAGGATGACCAGTATTTACTCCTACTCCCCGTAGACTCTCCCATTACGATCATTGCTTGGGATAGTGATGAAGACGATTCCGAGGCCACTTGGGTGGAAGATTCCGAAGAACTCCAGACAGTCTTTCCCGATGCCAAAGCAGTCTTAGCCGAACAGAATCTAGTCTTGAACTACGCCGGATATACCCTCACGGTGGCGGGAGAATTACCCGAAACCGAAGAAGATAGCATCTTAACCCTAGAAATTGAAACCGAAACGGGTCAAGTTGAGTCAGAAGAGTTTCAATTCCTGACCCACTTCTACCATGAAGACCAAGAATATGAAATTTACACCCCACTTAATCCCCTCCTGTTATTTGGCAAACGCCGCCACAACGAAAAAGTCGAATTGCTGACGGCCGAAGAATTAGAAGAGATTCAACCCTATCTCGAAGAATTCCTAGTCCAAACCCTTGAACAAGAGGACATGAATTAAAGCAACCCCCCTCTGATTTCATCCTTTGCCAACCCTGCTTATGACCCTCTTGAGAAGACTTTCCCAATGGACTTATCCCCTTCTCCTCTTGCCTTTAATGATTGGAGTGGCGGGATTACATGGTGCGACTTGGTGGTACTGGGCGATTTCCCCTGTGGTAGACGGAGAGGATATCTCCCCCGAAGAAACCCAGATTCAACTGGAAATTACCACCGGAACATCCACCCGGCAAATTGGCCAAGATTTAGAAGCCACCGGGATGATTCATTCGGCTTGGGCTTGGAATATTTGGGCATTTTGGCTCGCTTGGCAAAATCGAGAGGGGGGTTTCCAAGCGGGGGTTTATACCATGACTCCTACCCAGTCCATGCCAGAAATTGCCCGCCGTATTTGGGAGGGGGTAGTGGAGGATTCCCGTGTCACCCTGCCGGAAGGTTGGTCATTAGAGCAAATGGGGGCGGAGTTTGAGCGGCGGCAATACTTCACTCAGGCGGAGTTTATGGCCGCAACGCAGGAAATGCCCTCCCCCGAGGAGTTTCCTTGGCTACCGCCGGATTTACCCCATTTAGAGGGGTTTTTATACCCCGATACCTACCAGTTTCCCCAAGGTGCTACACCCCAACAGGTGATCCGAATCCTGTTAGCCCGTTTTCAGGAGGTGGCATTACCGTTATATGAAGCGGCACAGGAGAATCAAGATTTAACCTTGCAAGAATGGGTGACGTTGGCGAGTATGGTAGAAAAGGAAGCCGCCGTTGCCCAAGAACGCCCCCGTATTGCGGGAGTCTTTCTCAATCGTCTCTCTCAGGGGATGCGTTTAGAGTCCGATCCAACCGTTGAATACGGCACAGGGATTCGTCAAACCCCCGATCAACCTTTGACCTTAGACCAGGTGCGCCAACCCTCCCCCTATAATACCTATCTGAATGAGGGTTTGCCCCCTACTCCCATTAGTAGCCCCGGAGTGGATAGTTTAAGAGCAGTTCTCAATCCCGAAAGGACGGAATATCTGTTTTTTGTGGCTAATTATGACGGGACTCACGTTTTTAGCCGCACCCTAGAAGAACATGAAGCGGCTACACAACGCATCCGTCAAGAACGAGAACGCCAACGCCAACTAGAAACAGATACAGAATCGTTATGACTTTTACTCGCTTTCTCAAACCCGATTTAATGTTACAGGGGTCTGTGGTGGATATTACCCCAGAGTTATTGAAACAGCATCAACTTAAGGGTTTAGTTTTAGATGTGGATGAAACCCTTGTTCCCTTAAGAGAACGCACGGTTTCCCCAGAAGTAGCTGACTGGTTGGAAGAAGTGCGCCCCTTGGTTGATATTTGGTTAGTGAGTAATAATCTCAGCGAGTCTCGTATTGGCGGGATTGCTGAGTCGCTGAGGGTGCCCTATTTATTGGGGGCGAGAAAACCCTCTCGGAAAAAATTGCGCCAAGCCCTCGAAGCGATGGGGCATCCAGTGGAACAGGTGGCAATGGTAGGCGATCGCCTCCTGACTGATGCCTTGGCCGGAAATCGTCTGGGAATGTTTACCATTTTAGTAGAACCCATGATCGACCCTGCTATTAGTCAAGGCTACCCTATCCGCAATTTTGAAGTCTGGCTGACTAAAATTCTGGGCTTCTCCCTCCATGACTCCTGATGTCGTTACGGAACTTCATGATTATTCATGTATGTTTGCAAAACAAAATATAAAGAAAATATTAGGAAACAAAACTTTACGTCGTGTCTATGTGAGAATGAAAACCAACTTAATAAAGACAATTAACTTAATAAAAATGGGGTCAGCCAATATAAAGACCCTAAACATAAAAGACCTCCAGCATTAACCCCTAAATTACCGGGGGTTAATGCTCCTTCCAGTTGTCGGGTTCCAAGTTTTATCGAGAATGTCGGGGTGAAGACCCTCGGGGACAGCTGCGCAACGTTTCACGAACACCGACGGGATGAAACCCCGACCAGTATAGAAACAGCACTTCGACAGGCTCAGTGACACGAGGCACGACTCAAACTTTGACAATTTGTGCTATATAGCATAGCATACAAATAGTTGTTTGGGGTCGAGAAACAATGATTGTCTTAGAGATGAAAGCTGTGCTTAAGCCTGATCAGTCATTGGCTATAGACGAAGCTATTCGTACAGTACAATTCATTAGAAACAAAGCGTTAAAGCTTTGGATGGATGCCAAGAGAGAAGACAAAGTAGACAAATATTCTCTCAACAAATACTGTGCAGTTCTCGCCAAACAGTTCAAGTTTGTTGATACTCTAAATTCTACGGCCAGACAAGCATCTGCTGAACGAGCATGGTCTGCTATTGCTCGTTTCTATGACAATTGTAAGAAAAAGGTTAAAGGGAAAAAAGGTTATCCTAAATTCCAAAAGAATAACCGTTCTGTAGAATATAAACACTCTGGTTGGAAACTATCGGAGGACCGAAAAAAGATAACTTTCACAGACAAGAAAAACATCGGGACGGTTAAACTGAAAGGAACTAGAGACCTGAACTTTTATCCTTTAGACCAAATTAAACGAGTTAGGATTATTAAACGAGCGGATGGTTACTATGTCCAATTCTGTCTTAACGTTGATATTCGGGAATACGCTAAACCGCTAGAACCGACTAAAAGATGTGTAGGATTGGATGTAGGCTTAAAAGTGTTCTATGGGAACAGTGATGGTGAAACAGTAGAGATACCACAATACTATCGCCAGGCCGAAAAAAGATTAAACCGTCTGAATCGGCAGAAATCTAAAAAGTTTAAGAAAGGTCAACCCCAATCAAACAACTATCAAAAGGCTAGAAAGAGATATGCTAGAAAACATTTAAGAATAAGTAGGCAACGTAGAGGCTTTGCCGAAAAAGAGGCATTGCGCGTCATTAAATCTAACGATTTCATCGCCTACGAAAACTTAAATGTCAAAGGCATGGTAAAAAACTCTAGACTAGCTAAATCTATTAATGATGCGGCTTGGTCAACTTTTCGTCAATGGCTAGAGTATTTTGGCTTTAAATATGGTAAGGCTACGGTAGCAGTGCCGCCCCATAACACGAGTCAAAACTGTTCTAACTGTGGTCAAAAAGTGTCTAAATCCCTATCTACAAGAACCCATGTTTGTCCCCATTGTGGTTATACGGAAGATAGAGATGTTAATGCTGCTATCAACATTTTGAAAAGAGGACTAAGTACGGTGGGACACACCGAAACTTATACGCTTGGGGAGAGATTCCCTCTGGCTTGGTTGGATACGTCCTGTCAAGTTAAGGAAACTCGGTGAACCAAGAATCCCTCGCTTTTAGCGACGGGAGTGTCAACAGTCCACTCAATACCCGTATGTGTGCTAGACATCTTTTAACAAAAATGTTGCGGAATTCCCCTTCCTCGCTTGCAGGGAGGGGATGGACTTGACCACTAACTCCTAAAGCGAAAACCAAGCTAAAAAGGGCTGTGTTGCAAGAGAAAATTTGGGTCTTAGGAACTAGGACTTCTGCCTGGGTCGGGAAGATAAGACTCGCTATATTTCGGTATAGAAAGCACTTCCCATTGAATCAGGAAGCTCCATCCTCGCGCCTAGGCAGGGTGGGGTAGTTCACCTCCGCAAGCTACATCTATAGTAGATACTACCTACCTCTTTGTGGGATTTTATGTACTATAGTTTTTTTGTACATATACCCGCCATTCTACTTGATCTTGTACATTACGGGACAGCAGATGAGTTAGGTTTTTACAAAATATTACGATTGTTAACAAATTTAGAGTGTCGCTGTTGTAGGAGAACATTTACGATGTGTTGATACTCTAGCGCTGCCCACTGAACAATTGATCTGATCCTAAAAAATGTCCCGTCCTACAGAACGAATCATTAGCTACCTGTTTTTTATCTCCTTGGGGGCAACCGTTGGATTGTACCTCTTGCGGGGGTTTGCCCTGCCCCCCTTCACTTCGCTACCGGGGGGCATTTTGTGGATTTTGCTTCTCCTCAGCTTAGGGAGTGGTATCTTATATGGGATTGAGAAAACCCGGCGCTTTTAATAATTTTCACCTAAGAGAAACCCGCAAATTCGCTTATTCTGGTCAAAAAGAGAACTTCCCCCTAGTGCCGAACGTCTAGGTTTGTGCTAGGTTCAATAGTAAATCTCGGTCTGGTAAGGGACGATCTACCCGAACGTGGAGACAATATTTCAATTCCTATTTACCCAACTGCGACAGCAAACCCGTGCCTCTGAACGGGTCTGCCACAGTGTCGCATCACGACTAGCGACGGAAGTCAACCGTATTTGTACGGAAAGCAGTCGGATTCAGGCATCAGGGGAGGTGGAAAATTGGGCTAAAACCCTCGCGAACCATCGCCTAAAACAGTGTCTACGGTATTACAAATTAGGGTCTAAACGGGGTAGAGTCGAGTTACAGAGTCTACTGAGTGCCATTGTGTATCGGTATATTTCCCCAGCCCAAGGGGCGAATAGTTATCAAGCGCGAGTGACGCTGATTGAGGATTTTTTACAGGGATTTTACGCCGAAGCCTTGCACAATTTCCGGCGGGAGAATCAACTCCCGTTAACCTATTCTCCTCGGACGTTGTTAGAGTTGGCGGAATATATGGCGTTTTGTGAACGCTACGCCAAACGGCGGATTCCGTTACCCGGTCGGCGATCGCAACAGTTAATTATTCTGCGATCGCAAACCTTCTCCCAAAAACAACCCCCCGAGGCCACCATTGACATGGACAGCGCCGCAGAAGGAGGAGTCAGCGAAGCCGATGGAGAACGGAGTGATCCCCTCGTGCAGCAACTACGCTCCCTATTAGTCGATGCCAGCAGTAGCGCACCGGATCCCACCCTGCGGGACACCATCATTGAAGAATTAGTGCAATACCTCCAAGACCGGGAACAACCCGACTGTATTGATTACTTTGTCCTGCGTCTTAAAGACCTCAACGCCAGTGAAATTGAAGAAATCCTAGGCATCAACCCCCGTCAACGGGACTACCTACAACAGCGCTTTAAATACCACCTAATTCGCTTTGCCCTATACCATCGTTGGGAACTGGTACACCAGTGGCTAGAAGCAGACCTCGAAAAAAACTTAGGATTAACCCCCCAAGAATGGCAACAACTGCAAACCCAACTCACCCCGCAACAAACCCAACTCTTACAATATAAACAACAGGGACTTCCCACCTCAGAAATTGCTCAAGCCCTTGCCCTCACCGTCAGTCAAACGGAAAAACAATGGTTTAAGCTGCTTGAAATGGCTTGGGAGATTCGGAATCGTTCAGTATCCTGATCAGGGGCATCGGTCGATGAATAGTGAGATGAATCAAAACTTAGACTTTTTGTATCGCCAATTACTAAATTGGCTACAAGAACCGTCTGACAGTCCACCACCCTCCCCCGAAGTTTCTGGGGAGTCTGAATTGAACCCGATTGAGGAAGCAATGACGACAGATTGGGATACCGTACAACTAGACCCCCTAGATTGGGAGGCAGAAAACTTGAACTGGGCATCTTCCGAACTTAATGAAGTCACACAAACCCTAGAAGGTTTTGACATGGGAGAAGTACCAATAGTGGAAAGACGTTTTAATGCCCTCCTGAAGCGTAAATTTTATGCAGAAATCGAACGCAAACCCCCGCTATTCCCTTGGGAAACTGAATTAGTCGATTATGCGGTGGAATACTCCGACGAGGAACCCGTGGTTGCGGCCACAGACAGCCCTCAAGAGTCCTTAACGCGCCAGATTTGGCTGCCTCAAATTGCCCAACTCTTTCCAGTGTCCATTCCCGAGGACGTACTGGCTCTGTTACTAGACGGTTGTAGTGAGGCCATGAGTTCCCTACGGCCATCTAGTGCGCAGATGATTAACGCCGTGAAAAGCCTGTTCCCCGACTACAACCGGGTGTTAAACGAAATGGTAGACCGCATTCGTCTATCCCCCAGTTTTGCCCCCAGTCGTTTATCCAAACAGGAACAACAGAAACAACGGCAACAGTTAGCCACCCTGTTGCCCCCGGACTATGCCCAAGCCACCCCAGAACAACAGATGGCCTTATCCTTGCTCGTGGCCAAGGAAATCCTCGACACCCTGACCTTAAGCCTCTCGCCCCGTCAACGGACTGTAGAACGGCTTTGGGATACTCAAGTGGGGGTAGTGCGTTTACGGGTCGATTATGACCCAGAAACAGCAGAGAATGAGGATGGATTAAGCCGCCCCCCTATTCGTGCCAGAGTGCAATTACCCAAAGGGGGAAGTTTAACCCTACAAGCCCATCAGGAATCCATTACTGCCCAACGAACCTATGGGGGATCTCTGACCGTAGAATTATCCGACTGGCAACTAGGACAGCCCTATTTCCTAGAAATTCAACTCGCCGAGTTCCGGCAAATTCCCTTGCAGTTCAAAATTATTTGTACGGCGTGACTTCCTCCCGACGCTCCCCTAATGCCTATCGGCAGTCTGCACCAACGCGAGAGCGCGGGGTTTCTCGGCAGATTAGCTAAAATAAGGGTGGCAGATTGAGGAAAAATTCCCCATCATGGATTCATGAATGATTAGGAGACTTACACTGTTGAACAAGAAAACTGGGCGTATTGGTTTGTTTCTGTTGAGTTTAACCCTGGGCTTGAGTGGAGGTGGATTCTTGCCCATCATGGCCCAATCCCCTCCCCTGCCCGACGAAGGAACAACAGCTAGTGCGCAGTACTTAGCGGGATGTCTCGATGGGATTGTTCCCGAAGGGATGACTCCCCAAGACTTGCCCCCGGACTACTTAGCGGCCGCTCAAAAGTTTTGTATTTGTACCTTGGAGGGCTTTGTTGAACTGTACCCAGATCCCGAGGATTTTGTTACTACAGTAGCCCGGATTCAAGAAACGGGACAAGCCCCGCCAGAGTTTGTGAGTGTGATTCAGCGTTGCCTCCCGGAATAACTCAGAGCGGGTTGGGTTGATCAAAAGGGGAGAATTAAGCATAAATAGAGTAGACCCTGCTCTTTTTGGGGCGATACCGACCGCAGGATTTCCTCGGTCAGGTTAAGCCCAGACTTAATTATGAATAACCCACCCTTCCTGAAAATCCCCCTTCTCGCCTCCCTTTGGGAACGATTAGAGAATTTACCTCGCCCCAAGACGGAGGAATCCATTTCTCTGCGCATCACGGTGCAACTCTTGGTTTTTTTAGGCATTATCGCCACAGATTTGGCCGCCGGAACCACCATGAGTTTCTGGGCTATTCCCCTTAGTGCCATTGGGGGGTTTGTCGCTTGGCAACGGCGCAAAAAACGCAATATTGCCCTAAAATTTGTCATCGCGTTGGGGATGCTCTTGACGTTGGTCTTGTTTTTTGGCAATCTTTTTGCGAATTTGAACGATACCCGGCTGGTATTGGCGGAATTATTAATTCAATTGCAAGTCCTACATAGCTTTGATTTGCCCCGTCGTCAAGATTTGGGCTACTCCATGGTCATTGGGCTAATTTTATTGGGGGTAGCGGCCACGTTAAGCGAAACCTTGGCCTTTGCCCCCATGATTTTGATTTTCCTCGCCTTGGCCTTGCCTCTTTTGGTCTTGGATTATCGCTCCCGCTTGGGGTTTGACCAAACTCCTCCGAGGCGTAAGGGTCAGCCTAAGCCCTCATCTCGTCGTTCTTCTTACTCTCCCCTGTCCTTTAAACAACTGGGGGTGTTTTTTCTGGTTATTTTGGGTCTAGGATTGGGGATTTTTGCCTTATTCCCCCGTTTTCCGGGCTATCAGTTGCAAACTCTGCCTGTTACCCAGTCCGTGGATTTGGAGAATCAACGGTTTACGAACCGCAACCGAGGGATTTTTACGCCGGGGGTACGCTTTGGGGAAGATGATTTAGGGGGATCAGAGGGAACCGGGGGCAATGGGGAGCTAACCGGGGATGGGAGTGGTCAATACTATGGGTTTAATAGTGTGATGGATCAAAGCCCCCTAGATGGAGAAGGCGCGCCTTTTACGCCTCGGGTGGTGTTGCGGGTGCGTTCCCAAGCGCCGGGCTTTTGGCGGGTGTTAGGGTTTGATCGGTACACGGGCAAGGGTTGGGAAATCTCTAGGGATGAACAGTTATTGCGGGTGGAACGTCCCCCTTGGACGTATCGCTTTTTCCTCTCGGCTTCTGGGACTCAAGGGGAAACGAAACCTGTGATTCAAACCTATACGGTGGTGTCGCCGTTGCCGAATTTAATTCCGGCGTTGACTTATCCTCGGGAGATTTATTTTCCGACTCCGGAGGTGGGATTAGATCCAGAGGGGGCGATTCGAGCGCCGACCTATTTGGGGGAAAATTTGACCTATACGGTGATTTCTGATGTTCCGGTGCGCAATCGGACGGCGTTACGGATGGCGAGTACGGATTATCCGGAGTCGATTCGGCGGTTTTATTTGGAGGTGCCGTCGGGGATTCGGGAACGCCTACATCAAGAAGCCCAACAGCTTTTAGCGACTTCTCCCCAACCCATCACCGATGCTTACGAAAAAGCCCTCTACCTCGCCCAAGCCCTGAAACAACGTTATACCATCCAAGAAGATTTTACCCTGGGGGAAAATCAGGATCTGGTGGAAACCTTCCTTGATGCTGGGGGGGGGTATCCAGATCACTTTGCCACGGTGTTGGCGATGTTATTACGGTCTATTGATATTCCCGCCCGGGTATCGGCGGGCTTTTCCCCCGGACAATTTAACCCCTTCACGGGTTTTTATATTGTCCGCAGTACGGACGCTCACACCATGACGGAGGTCTATTTCGGTAATTTTGGCTGGTTTAATTTTGATCCTATGCCCGGTCATCCTCTGATTCCGCCTTCGGTGGAGGAGGTGGAAACCTTTGGGGTGTTACAACAGATTTGGCAGTGGGTGGCGGGCTGGTTGCCTTCTGGGGTGCTAAATTTCCTCAGTATTGTCTGGGTGACAGTGATTATCGGTTTAGCGCGCTTCTTGGGGGGTCTATGGTTGTGGGTGTCTGGAAGTGTGATTGGTCTGTTGACGGGGTTGATTAGTGCGATCGCCTTAGTCTTCATCGGTTGGTTAGGCTGGAACGGCCTCCAAGGGTGGGGGCAACAATGGCGTTTAACAAAACTCCCCCCTGTGGAACGAACTTATCAGCAAATGCTCTTATTCCTGCGGGGGAAAGGCTACCCCAAACACCCCGCCCAAACCCCCCTAGAATACGCGCAATCGGCCCTACAAGAGTATCCCCCGGCTGTGGCGGAACACATCGAAAACATCACCCAGGCCTATATCCAATGGCGTTATGGCGGGGAGTCTCCGGATGTGGGTCAACTACAAAAACAATTGCAGCGTTTAAAACGTTGGCGCAGAACTCTCTAGGGTTGGCTGAATAACTCTGCTCTGGGTGGAACAGGGGGAGTCGGAAAAAGGCAAGCCTTTTTGATTCTTTATCACTAAAACCTTGCACTTTCTCGCTCCCAATCGAAAGCCCTATTAAAATTGCTTAGAGGGATATTCAGCAGACTCTCTCTAAGCCCCAATA
Source organism: Spirulina subsalsa PCC 9445 (assembly GCF_000314005.1). NCBI lineage: Bacteria > Bacillati > Cyanobacteriota > Cyanophyceae > Spirulinales > Spirulinaceae > Spirulina > Spirulina subsalsa. The sequence goes on along the minus strand of NZ_JH980292.1, from coordinate 2,452,970 downwards.
CCGAGGCGAATCGCTAAACTGGGACTCAGAGGAACGAGGGTGGCCAACATTAAAAATAAGGCCAATAATCCCAAAGCCGCCCGGGTGTCATCGGGTTCCGTTAACTCGTTGAGGGTGGGACGTTCTAAGTCTCGTTGCAGGAAGAGAATCAAAATCCCCCAGTAGAGTGGGATGGGATTACCGGGGCTGAAAATGGCCACTAAGCCTAAAATGATCAGGGTGGCGATGGTGGTACGACGGGCAGTTTTGCGGCCATAGATGGCTTGAATCACGCGCCCCCCGTCCAGTTGTCCGGCAGGCATGAGGTTGAGGGCGGTAATCACTAAGCCTAACCAGCCAATCATGGTTAAGGGGTGAACGTCAATGATCGAGGCTTCTAAAGCAGACCCTAACACAACTTTAGCTAGGGTTCCCACGAGGACAGAACCTTGGAAAAATTCGGTGGGGATTTTGAATAAACTGCCGGGGTGGGAGAGGAGGAGTCCGGTGATCAGCATGAGGAAGGAGATGATACCCCCCAAGGCGGGGCCGGCTATAGCCACATCAAACAGGGCGCTACGATGGGGAATCAAGGATTCAAAGCGGGTGATGCTGCCAAAACAGCCGATTTGCCAACTGGGGAGGAGATAGGGGACACTCAGACGCAGGTTATGGCGACGGGCGAAGAGCCAATGACCCCCCTCGTGAGCCGCTAAAATGAACCACAATCCGGCACTAATGGGCAGGGCTTCGTTATAGCGTCCTAGGTCGCTGAACCAATCAAACCCTAACAACAGGGCGGCTGCTTCTAAACTGGTGGCAAGGGTGGCGATGAGTAGGACGAGGGCGAGGTTTTTCTGGGCGAGGGTGGCCGGGCGAGGATCATTCGTACTGGGTAGGACAATCACGACGGGTTTTCCTTCGGGACTATCGACCAAAAAGAGGCGGTATTTCTCGCCGAGGGCTTGGGTTAAATGGTTGGAGAGTTTTTCATAGACTTTTTCCGGTTCTCCCCGTAGATTCCCTTTAAAGATGGCTCCTTCTTGGTAGGAAATGGTTTCCGTGGCAAAGAAGCTATCGATGCCGAAAATGCCTTTGATTTTTTGCAGGTCTTCGTCGGGGATGGGGATGAGGTCGGGAGTACGGGGAGATCCGGTTTCGACTCGGGAGGGAGGAGAGGGTTCGCGATTTTCCTCCACTTCTTGTTGGGCGAGACGTTGGGCGGCGCGTTCTCGTAAGATGGCTTCTTGACCTTCGGAGCGTAGACGGTTCCCGAGATAAATATAAATGCCCGAGGAGATGACTAATAGAAAGATAACACCAATCAGGTTGATATAAATTCCAAGGGCGACTAAACCGAAGAAGAGTAACCAGGGGGTGATGAGGACGACGGATTGTAACCAGGCGAGAATCCCTAGTTTTCCGTAAGGTTTAGAGCGATTGTAGCCCCAGATGAGGAAACCGAGGGCGACAAGAATGATGGCAAGGGTGGCGACGGTTTCGGATTGATTAAACATGAGGCTTAGGGTGCAACAATAGGGTTGAGGTTGGGTTAAGGGAAACAGGAATTAATGTGAGTGGCTTTGGAGGGCTTGGCGCAGTTGACCCTGATGTTGGTTGAGGAGTTGTTGTCCTTGTTCGGGACTGACTTGGGTCCAGTGCATGAGTAGGGCGAGTTTGACGCGCTGACCACTGCGGTTGAGGAGGTCGGCGGCTTGGGGGCGGTCGAGGTCGGTGAGGTCTTGGAGGATGCGGAGGGCGCGATCGCGTAATTTCTGATTGGTCACGGAAACATCGATCATGCGGTTGCCGTAGACTTTGCCTAATTTCACCATTACCCCGGTTGAGAGGATATTTAAGGCCATTTTGGTCACGGTTCCGGCTTTGAGACGGGTAGACCCGGCTAGGATTTCAGGCCCCACTAACAGGCGAATATCTACATCCACCTCGATGGGGACTTGTTCGGCGGGAACACAGGCTAAAAATAAGGTGGTCGCGCCTCGTTTTCTGGCTTCGGCGATCGCACCATGAACATAGGGGGTAGTTCCTCCGGCCGTAATCCCTAACACGACATCCTGTTCTGTCACCTCAACCGCCGCTAAGGCCGCCGCCCCATCTTCTGCCCGATCTTCTAGGGCTTCTGAACTCTTCACCAGAGCGGCCTCTCCCCCCGCTAGAATGCCCTGTACCCACTCCGGGGGGGTGCAGAAGGTGGGGGGACATTCTGCCGCGTCTAGGACTCCTAAACGGCCACTGGTGCCGGCTCCGATGTAGAATAAACGCCCCCCTTGACCCAGGGCTGCACTGGTGAGATCAATGGCTTGGGCTAAAGGGTGACGGGCTTGGGCGATCGCCTCTAGGGTTTTATAATCTTCTTGATTAAACAAATCGACTAACTCCAGCGTCGTGAGTTGGTCTAAGTTTTGACTATTGGGGTTATTCTGCTCTGTGAGCAAATGACCCCGGGATTCTAAATTAAGCATAATTAAACGGGAGGTTGTCTTACTTTACAATAGCCCTTCAAGTTGGCGACGAATGGCATCGAGTTGTTCTGACGGGATTTCCTCCTCGGACTCAGAAGGAGGGGCAAACGGTGACGCTTCGGCGTTTTTTTCCTGTTCTAGTTCCCAATCTGTCCGTTTTACGTTCGCCTCGGGGGGAAGTTCTAACTGCCCGCTTTCTACCAGTTCCCATTCATACCCCGCCTCTTGACAAAATTCCTCGATTTCTTCAAAGGGGAACCCTTCTACTGTCGGCACGGGGAAATCCTGAGCCTCTAACATCAGAGCATAGCGGGTCGCATCGTCTTCTGTTTCAAACATCAAGATTTTATTGCGATCGCCCACTTGCAGGGAATGAATCCCCTCATTATCCGTTCCAGCGTTAATCAAGAGAATATAAATTTGTTTCGGTGCAAGCATCAGTCTTGGAGTTAGCGCGAGACAGTTTTCCCTTTTTAGCTTAACCTGCAAGGTGTCGTTCTGTCGCCGTTCGGGAGTCGGGGAATTCATGTTCCCTATAAACAACTCCCATTTCTTGGGGTTTGGTTTGCCTTAACCAAGTTGTCTGGGCTTGTTGGGTTTAACTCACTTCCTGAACCCGTTAGATGGGTTGCTATCCTAGAGCCTAGGAATAGTAGGATAATGTTTTTCGCTAAATCTTTAACTAAAACCATGACAGATTCCCCTCCCCCCCGCAATATTCTAAGCTGGAAAAGCTACCGCAGTATATTAAGCATTGGCAGTGTCGGCAGTGTATTAAGCATTGGCAGTGTCGGCAGTGTATTAAGCATTGGCAGTGTCGGCAGCATCTTAAGTGTATTCAGTGCGGGGAGTCTGTTAAGTGTGTTAAGTGCTGGGAGTCTTTTAGGGGTTCTTAGTGTTGGTAGTATTTTAACACTGATGGGTTTAGTTAAGTTAAAAGGAATGCTGGGGGTCTAACATAATCATGATGAAAAGTCAAGACTATGGACAATTTCGCCTAGAAATTCATGAGGGGGGAAAAGTTTATATTGAGTTTTTACCTACAGAAGAACGCTATTTTTTGGGTCAAGGATTGGGAGACTTTGGCGAAGGATTTTCTGAGGAAATTTCAGCCCATGTCCTAGAGACAGTTTGCTGCTATTTAGATGCCATTGAAGTGACGGATCTTCCTCGGGAGTCTTTAGGGAATATTTATCAGGAAGCTTTACAAGTTCAAGCGGAAACAGCTGATCTAGCCAATGATTAATTGACATGAACCTATTATACAACTTATACAATATCTAGGGATAAATCGTCACTCCTTAGTAAATGATTGTTGGTTAATTTTCGAGGCATCGAACCCCTCAATTAACCGTCTTTCATCCCGACACTGACATTCGTACAGTGCGGGGCTTCCCGACGATGAGCTAACTTGTTAAGATAGACCTAACTTTGGTCGCTTATTTAAGGAACAGGGGACGTTTAGCGTGACTTTTACCATTCAACAGGCACTCATCGCCACAGAGGGAGGATATGGTCGGATTGATGTTCAAATTGAAGGAGATCGGATTAAGGCCGTCGCTCCCCAATTAGATCCCGTCGGTACAGTTGTAGAGGGAACAAATAAACTCCTGTTACCGGGTTTTGTCAATGCCCATACTCACTCCTCGGAAATGTGGCAACGGGGCATGATTCCCCCCTACCCGTTGGAATTATGGATTGGGGAACTGCACGAATTTTCCCCCCTCAATCCAGAACAAATCTATTTGAGTGCCTTGGCCACAGCCCTAGAAACGCTGCTTTCTGGGGGAACTTGTGTGGTGGATCATTTAGTCTTGATTCCGGGGCAGGAAGTGGAAACTGTCGAAGCGGCCGTTAAAGCGTATCGAGAAATTGGCATCCGGGCGTTTATCGGCCCGTTGATTCAAGATCAAGCCCTAGCTTCTGGGATACCGGATGGGGGAGTCGGGCGGGAACATGGTCAATTTTACTGCACTACAGAGCAAGTTCTCGCCATGATGGAGACGGTGGTGAAACGGTTTCATCGACCGGAAGAGGGAATTAGTATCATGGTGGCTCCTACGGGGATTCAACTGTGTTCGGATGAGTTATTTAAGGGCTGTATTGAATTAAGCGATCGCCATAATCTCTGTCGTCATGCTCATTTACTGGAAACTAAAGCCCAGAAACTCCTTGCTGATGAGAAATATGGGGTCAGCGCTGTAGAACATCTCCACCGGATTGGGTATCTTAATGAGCGCACCTCTTTAGCCCATTGTGTCTGGTTAGAAGAACGAGATATTGAAATTTTGGCAGAAACTGGCTCAACGGTGGTTCATAATCCCCTCAGTAACTTGCGCTTGGGCAGTGGGATTGCTCCCCTGTTGAAATACCGCCAAGCAGGGGTAAATGTATCCTTTGGCTGTGATGGTGCCGCCAGCAATGATGGTCAAGACCTCCTCGAAGCGATTAAAATTGGCTCAATGCTGCACAATATCACCGACGCGGATTATCGACACTGGATTACCCCTCGCCAGTCGGTAGAAATGGCGGCCTTGGGGGGAGCAACGGGGTTAGGCAGGGGGGCGGAAATGGGATCCCTAGACGTGGGGAAAAAAGCCGATTTAGTTCTCTATGACCTCACCAGTTTATCTCTCCTGCCCCGTACCGATCCCATCGGTTTATTGGTGACAGGTCGCCCGACCCAAGCGGTGGCCGATGTCTGGGTAAATGGCGATCGCATTGTCAGCAACGGACAGTCTACCCGCCTAGACCTGGACACCTTACGCCAGAATCTCCTGCAATATGGGGAATGGACGACTAACCGCCAATCTAGCAATATTGCTCAAATGGAAGCTCATTATCGTCAAGTGATGGGCTTGTCTTGAGATTTGATCCCGGTTTTGGGGATTGAGTCAGAAAAACCAAAAGATATCCCCAAAGCGGGCATTTTTCCCCCTTAATCCTTAGTAATTCTCACCCTATCCCTCCCTCACCCTCCTGGTGAAACTTTCCCCATGAATGACACTGATCTAGCCTTTACCTCTGCCTTAGAACAAGCCCAACTCATCCGCACTGGTGAGGTTTCCCCCTTAGAACTCACTCAATTTTACTGCGATCGCATTGCCCAACTCAACCCCCATCTCGGCAGTTTCTTCTATGTGGCCGAGGAACAAGCGATCGCCGAAGCCCAAGCCAAAACCGAACAACTCCGCCAAACCAACCCCCAAGACTTACCCCCCTTTTTTGGCGTCCCCACCGCGATTAAAGACCTAAACCCCGTCGCCGGGATGCCCTTCACCTGTGGCAACCTCGCCATGAAAGACAACATCGCCAGTTACGATGATGGCATTGTCCAGAAACTGAAAGGAGCCGGATTCACGATTTTAGGTAAAACCGCCTCCTCCGAATTTGGGGCCTGGCCCTACGTCGAACCCCCCGGATTCCCCCCCAGTCGTAACCCTTGGAACTTAGACCACACCTCCGGCGGCTCCAGTGGGGGGGCAGCCAGTGCCGTGGCCGCTGGCCTCTGTGCCGTAGCGCAAGGTTCCGATGGAGGCGGTTCCATTCGCACCCCGGCCGCCTGTTGTGGCATTGTGGGGCTAAAACCTAGTCGCGGCCGCGTCACCCACGCCCCGGCCGGAGATTACCTGAACGGCATCGCCACCGATGGGATATTAACCCGCACTGTTGCCGATGCTGCCGCCCTCTTAGACGTAATGAGTGGTTATGTAGTAGGGGATCCCTATTGGTTGCCTGCTCCCCCCCAGCCCTTTCTTGAAGCCCTGAACCACCCTCCCCAGTCCCTACGCATTGCCTTTTCAACCCAGATTACCCCCATTGGTCCGGCCAGTGAACCGGGTCAACAGGCCGTTAGGCAAACCGTGCAGCATTTAGCGGAAATGGGACACCATCTCACCGAAGCGAGTCCTGATTTCACCGGATTAACCGAACCCTTTATCCGAGTCTGGCAAGCGGGAACCGCCTTCTCTGGGCTACCGCTTGAGGCCTTAAGCCCCATGAATCAGTGGTTAGTGCAACAGGCAGGCAGTGCGGGGGACTATTTACAAGCGGTGCTGCAAATGCAGGTGATTGCCCGCCAAATTGTCGCCTTTTTCGAGTCTTTTGATCTGTTGGTTTTACCCGTTCATCTTCATGCTCCCCCTCGGGTGGGGGAATGGGCGGATCTCAGTCCTGAAGCGACTTTAGAGAAGATTATTCAGTGGATTGCGCCCTGTCCGGGGGTGAATGCGGCGGGTTTACCTGCGATCGCCCTCCCAGTCCTGTTTGACCCCCAAGGTTTACCCGTCGGCGTTCAACTGATCGGGAAACCTGCCGATGATGGGACTATTTTGGCTGTTGCCGCTCAATTAGAACAGCGTCAACCTTGGATTCAAAACCGCCCTGTGACGGGTTCCTAAGTTCGCTAGGGCTTAGGGAGTCGGGAAAAATAATCAATTCTCCCCTGCTCCCCTGCTCCCCTGCTCCCCGTTCCCCGTTCCCCGTTCCCCGTTCCCTATTACAATTTAGCGCGACGGGGTGGGTGTTTTTTTTGCAGGATCTGGAAAAATGGCTGAAACTCAAAGAGGGTCTGGGTTTCAATGGCTTTGTGTTTCGGAGACTGTCGCGCACCTTACAGGGCAAGGGTTTCAGCCGTTTCTTGTCTTTTCCGGAAGGCTGTGTTATAGTTTGAGGGTGGGTGTCGCGCAAGTCAAGCGGGAAACTCCCACAGGGTCAGGGTTTCAGAGTGCCGCTCTTGAAATAATGTATAATGCCTATTAGGAATTGAAACCTGAAATATTTAGAGCCATGAAAAATAACCTCTAGCTTGAAATAATGTATAATGCCTATTAGGAATTGAAACGGCAAATCTTCCTACCAACTCCAACAAACTTTAAACTTGAAATAATGTATAATGCCTATTAGGAATTGAAACGGCCAGTGGAGGGCTTTCTGAACTGTCTGGATTTCTTGAAATAATGTATAATGCCTATTAGGAATTGAAACCTCACAGCCGAGATAGGCTGGAGAAGCGCGAAGACTACCACTTGAAATAATGTATAATGCCTATTAGGAATTGAAACTCACCTCCTCTATCTTCTCGTAGCAATACTCAACCTTGAAATAATGTATAATGCCTATTAGGAATTGAAACTTGCTCATTACCCCGACGACGGCGGCTGACCTCCTTGAAATAATGTATAATGCCTATTAGGAATTGAAACTGAGCTTGAGCGGGATTTTGTAACAATAGATTTATACTTGAAATAATGTATAATGCCTATTAGGAATTGAAACGAAGGTCTTGCCGACCAACTTACAGACCTCGGATTCTTGAAATAATGTATAATGCCTATTAGGAATTGAAACTTGCAGGTGCCTAAATCCTCCATCAGTTCACTTACCGATGCTTTAGCTTGAAATAATGTATAATGCCTATTAGGAATTGAAACTTGCAGGTGCAACGGTAAGTGGTAGATAAGATTTCTTGAAATAATGTATAATGCCTATTAGGAATTGAAACACCGTACAAGAGGGCTGCATCCTCCGGGTAAACTTGAAATAATGTATAATGCCTATTAGGAATTGAAACCGAGGTCTTCCCACCTCCCCCCGTTGGTGTATTGGAAGCTTGAAATAATGTATAATGCCTATTAGGAATTGAAACATATCCAAAACCGCGCCCCTCCTTACAATCCTCAATCTTGAAATAATGTATAATGCCTATTAGGAATTGAAACACTGATATTTGCTTGTAAAACTGCCCGCCGGGCCCTTGAAATAATGTATAATGCCTATTAGGAATTGAAACGCTTAGATATAAGCCACTGCTCCCATCGAATACTCCCCTTGAAATAATGTATAATGCCTATTAGGAATTGAAACTAACCTGAATAAAAAATCAAATAAAAATGCAATCTTGAAATAATGTATAATGCCTATTAGGAATTGAAACTGCTGCGGGGCAAAATTTAGATGAGTATAAAAGATTAAACTTGAAATAATGTATAATGCCTATTAGGAATTGAAACCTGCCGGGTCGCCCCCGCCCACGATTGATCTCCAACTTGAAATAATGTATAATGCCTATTAGGAATTGAAACAGATACATCCCTTTCTGTGTAGGTGCATTGAAAATATGCTTGAAATAATGTATAATGCCTATTAGGAATTGAAACATTCTACGGGGGAGGAAGATATATTAAACAAGATCCTTGAAATAATGTATAATGCCTATTAGGAATTGAAACCAATCAAGATGATCTAGACACTATTAACTTGATCTTGAAATAATGTATAATGCCTATTAGGAATTGAAACTCCCGGATTTCCTCCACATCACGCCAGATAGCGTGTACTCCCCTTGAAATAATGTATAATGCCTATTAGGAATTGAAACCTATTAATTCTAGTTCCGATGCCATACCGTGTTTCCTTGAAATAATGTATAATGCCTATTAGGAATTGAAACATTCCAAAAGGAGACGCACAATGAACGCTAAAGACTTGAAATAATGTATAATGCCTATTAGGAATTGAAACCCATTCCCCCTCGATTTGACCACGACGGGGGAAGCTTGAAATAATGTATAATGCCTATTAGGAATTGAAACGAGAGAGCGATCGCCAACGGAAGTAATAACCAAACTTGAAATAATGTATAATGCCTATTAGGAATTGAAACGCCGATATCTCCAGAAGCTGTAATCATAGTGTTATACAAAGCTTGAAATAATGTATAATGCCTATTAGGAATTGAAACTTTAGGCACTAGTCTAGATCCCGCTCAGTCCATTGCTTGAAATAATGTATAATGCCTATTAGGAATTGAAACCAAGAGGGCTTAGAGAGCCTCCTAGGGGCTTCTGCTTGAAATAATGTATAATGCCTATTAGGAATTGAAACCTACGAGAAACGGAAAAGCTTCTCCCAAATCGAGCTTGAAATAATGTATAATGCCTATTAGGAATTGAAACCTGAGAGTGTCTAGAGAGGGGATTTGGAGCGGTGTGCTTGAACTTGAAATAATGTATAATGCCTATTAGGAATTGAAACGACAACACGAACCTAGAGCGCGATTTCCAGCGAATCTCGACTTGAAATAATGTATAATGCCTATTAGGAATTGAAACGAGTCTTTGCATCGGCTCTCTCCTCGGCAAACCTTGAAATAATGTATAATGCCTATTAGGAATTGAAACAAAAAAGTTATGGATGGCTTAAATTAGGGAGGTTATTATGCTTGAAATAATGTATAATGCCTATTAGGAATTGAAACAATAATACGTTTCTGTAAGTTGGGTTAGAACTCTTCTTGAAATAATGTATAATGCCTATTAGGAATTGAAACCATGCGGTACAAAGAACCTACCTTAAACGGGGTTGAAGGAAAAGACTTGAAATAATGTATAATGCCTATTAGGAATTGAAACATCGAAATCTATGGAGATGGATACGAGCAGCAGCAGCTTGAAATAATGTATAATGCCTATTAGGAATTGAAACATACTTGGGGGGATGTTAACTACTAACAAAGGACATGAATCTTGAAATAATGTATAATGCCTATTAGGAATTGAAACTTGACTATTTACTTTCCCAGTGGCGCGCTGCGAATCTTGAAATAATGTATAATGCCTATTAGGAATTGAAACTGGAAGGCATAGACGAACCGAGCATAGTCGGACGGCCTTGAAATAATGTATAATGCCTATTAGGAATTGAAACCTATTTTCATATAGGCAGTCCTCCCCCCGATCCCTTGAAATAATGTATAATGCCTATTAGGAATTGAAACTCCATCCATTCCATCCATTCTCCGTTTGCCCATCGACTTGAAATAATGTATAATGCCTATTAGGAATTGAAACTGGACAAACTCGCTCCAGAGAGCAACCCGCACTAATCTTGAAATAATGTATAATGCCTATTAGGAATTGAAACGGGCTTGTATAAGGATGAAACTGACCACAATGCTCTTGAAATAATGTATAATGCCTATTAGGAATTGAAACTTCTTGGCCGAGCTTAAAAAAGGAGCGAAGGGCTGCCTTGAAATAATGTATAATGCCTATTAGGAATTGAAACTCCGCTCCCCTGAGCGCCCCAAATCAAACAACAGGCTTGAAATAATGTATAATGCCTATTAGGAATTGAAACTTGAAACCGAGGACAGCGCAGGCTGCCCCCACTTTGGTTAAGCGTTGATACGGAGAGGGTGGGATTTGAACCCACGGTACCTTGCGGTACACTCGATTTCAAGTCGAGCGCAATCGACCACTCTGCCACCTCTCCAAGGGGTTTTTCCCCGATGGCTTTCCTATAATAGCAAGCTTTTGCCGGAGTTGTGTAGGATCTGGGCGTTTTTTTTGGGAATAGGCAAGAGAGGGGAATAGTCGTGTGACACGGGCATTGCGCGACTCTGCCGCTTGGAGTGGAGGCAGAGTCTCCGAGAGGGCGTTACTTGGCTCCAGCCAAGTAACGAGGGTGACGATTACCTATTCCCTATTCCCCGTTTCCCACCCGGAGCAGAGTTATATTGCTACGCAACGCTTCGCGAACAGCAGACCCTAATTATTGTAGATATGAACATCCCGTTGTGGGAACGGAATATTAATTCCTTCTGCATCAAAGCGGCGTTTCATAGCTTCTTGTAAGGCAAAATGAGCCGGCCAATAGTCGGACGTTTTCACATAAGGACGCACGGCAAAATTAACGCTACTGTCCCCCAAAGATAACAAGCCAATCGTGTAGGCAGGTTCAGCTAAAACCCGCTCTTCTGCTTCCAAAACTTCCGTAATAACCTGTCTAACTTTGCTCAAATCATCACTATAACTCACGCCAAAAATCAGGTCTAAACGACGGATGGGTTTAGCGGAATAGTTGATGATGTTTCCCCCGGTCAAACTCGCATTAGGAATGACCACCATTTTGTTATCTGGTGAGGTTAAAATAGTGGTGAAAATTTGAATATCTTCAACCACTCCCCCAGTCCCTGCACCTTCGATATAGTCACCCACCCGGAAGGGACGAAACATGACCAATAACACCCCGGCCGCAAAGTTCGAGAGAGAACCTTGTAAGGCTAAACCGATAGCTAAAAACCCGGATGTGAGCGCCGCCACAATTGCAGTGGTCTGGATGCCTAACTGACCAAGGACGATAATGAAGACGAAAACTAATACGCCAAAATAGGTTAAGTTGACGGCGAAAGAAATTAGGGTTTCGTCTACTTCCGCTTTGCGGAGAGCGCGTCTAGTTGCCTTTTGAATAAGTTTAGCAATGCGCAAACCGATGAACAGAACAAGAATGGCAACTAATAACTTAATCCCAAATGTTGTTAGAATACTTTGGACTTGTAGCCATAATTGCTGGAGAGCATCCCCTTGAAGCATTGTATTAATATCGGGATTCATCAGAATTCACCAAGCGAAAATCAGCAACTGCACTATACAAGCTAACCGGAGAAAAGTCAATTTTGCCGGAATTCCTTTGAGTTTCCTAAATGTTAGCGATGGGGTTCTGTTGGGTTTCGCTTTCGCTACACCCAACCTACGCATGACTTTGGGTTTCCTAAATGTTAGGGATGGGGTTTTGTTGGGTTTCGCTTTCGCTACACCCAACCTACGAATGACTTACTGCTAAAGACGACGTAAAACGACTAAAGAACGGTCTACTAGAGTCAGTTCGTCTTCTCCTTGGTAAATTTTCCCCAGTTTGACCAGTTGGGTTAATTCGGTGTCAATGACGACTTGCCAGCGCCAATTTTGTAGTCCTTCGGGGATGGCAAAATCAAGGGGTTCGTGGTGAGCATTAAATAGCAGGAGAAAACTATCTCCGATAATCCGTTCCCCGTGTTCATCGCAGGCATCAAGTTCTTCTCCATTGAGGAAAATTGCGATCGCCTGAATATACCCCTCATTCCATTGATGCTCACTCATCTCCCCCCCATCGGGGTTAAACCAAGCAATATCATGCACCCCAGAACCGTGAATTTCTCGACCCTGGAACCAATTCCGGCGTTGGAATAGAGGGTTTTTATGGCGGAACTCAATAAGTTGTTTCGTAAATTCCAATAAATCCCGGTTTTCTGGGGTAAGTTGCCAATTTAACCACGAAATCTCATTATCTTGGCAATAAGCGTTATTGTTCCCCTTCTGGGTGCGTCCCATTTCGTCACCCCCCAACAACATCGGCACCCCTTGGGATAACATCAGGGTGACAAGGAAATTGCGGCGCTGACGATGACGCAAGGCCAGGATTTCGGGATCATCAGTTTCTCCCTCTTCCCCACAATTCCAAGAGCGATTATCTTTATGGCCGTCTTCGTTATCTTCCCCGTTGTCCTCATTGTGACGGTCGTTATAACTCACCAAATCGTTTAAAGTGAAGCCATCATGAGCGGTGATAAAGTTAATACTGGCGCTCGGTTTGCGGCCGTTGGACTCGTAAAGGTCAGAACTCCCGGTAAAGCGGGAGGCAAACTCCCCTAAACTGCTATCCTTCCCAGCCCAAAAATCCCGGATGGTGTCCCGATACTTGCCATTCCACTCCGACCACAACAGGGGGAAATTGCCGATTTGATACCCTCCCTCTCCCACATCCCAAGGTTCTGCAATCAGTTTCACGGTGGAAAGGACGGGATCTTGATGAATAATGTTAAAAAATGCGGCTAAGTTATTGACATCATACAGTTCTCGTGCTAGGGCGGCGGCAAGGTCAAAGCGGAAACCGTCAACGTGCATTTCTAGCACCCAGTAGCGGAGACTGTCGGTAATGAGTTTGAGAACTTGGGGATGGCGGACATTGAGGGAGTTTCCGCAACCTGTGAAGTCCATATAATAGCGGGGATTCTCTTCCACGAGGCGGTAGTAGGAGGCGTTATCAATGCCTCGGAGGGAGAGGGTCGGCCCCATTTGATTCCCTTCTCCGGTGTGGTTATAGACCACATCTAAAATGACCTCAATCCCAGCTTTGTGGAGAGTTTTGACCATTTCCTTAAATTCGGTCACTTGTTCCCCATTCTTCCCACTGGCACTATAGCCGGAATAGGGAGAGAAGAAATTAATAGTATCGTAGCCCCAGTAATTGGTTAGACCTTTGGGGACGAGGTGGCCGGGACGGGCTAGGAAGTGGTGAACGGGGAGGAGTTCCACGGCCGTGACTCCGAGGGATTTAAGATGGGCGATCGCCGCCGGATGAGCAAGTCCGGCATAAGTCCCCCGTAGTGCGGGAGGGATGTCCGGGTGTTGTTGCGTAAACCCTTTCACATGAACCTCATAAATCACCGATTCATGGGTGGGAATGCGTAGGAGATCATCCTCTTCCCAGTCAAAATCATCATCAATAACAATTCCCTTGGGCATCAGGTGGGCATCATTGTATTCCGAAAAGCCCATATCTTCATCGGCCATTTCCCAAGGGTAGCCAAAGATCGCCTCGTCGTGTTGAATCACTCCTGCGATCGCCTTCGCATAGGGATCAATCAGTAATTTATTGCCATTGAAACGATGACCATAACTGGGCAAAAACGGCCCATAAACCCGGTAGCCATAACGCTGACCCGGTTTTACATTAGGAACATAACCATGCCAGACAAAATGGTTGACCTCAGTCAGGGGGAGACGAGTTTCCTGATTCTGCTCATCAAACAGACACAGTTCAACACCCGTTGCATTTTCGCTAAACAGGGAAAAATTTGTCCCTTCCCCGTCCCAAGTCGCTCCCAAAGGATAAGATTTTCCCGGCCAAATTTTTAAGTCCATAGCGTTATTATTTGGTGCATTGAGAGGGTAACAGCCTATAGGATAACGCGATTAAACCCTCTCATCGAATACCGGACAGAACTCCCCTCAGAGACACCGAGGAGAGTTCTAAGGGGTACAAAACAGGCCAGCTTACAAAATTTGGGATAAAAATTGTTTACTCCGCTCATGTTGGGGATTGTTGAAAAACTCTTTGGGAGTGGCTTCTTCCACTAATAAACCATCGGCCATCAAAACCACTCGATCCGCCACTTCCCGCGCAAAACCCACCTCATGGGTCACACAGACCATGGTCATCCCCTCTTTGGCGAGGGAACGCATGGTATCCAATACCTCCCGCACCATTTCCGGATCTAAGGCGGAGGTGGGTTCATCGAATAACATAATTTTAGGCTGCATGGCTAAAGCACGAGCAATGGCCACCCGTTGCTGTTGTCCCCCAGAAAGTTGGCCGGGAAACTTTTTCGCCTGTTCCAAAATTCCCACTTTTTCCAACAACTGCATGGCAATAGCTTCCGCTTCGGCCTTCTTCTTCCGTCGTACCCAAATGGGAGCTAAGGTCACGTTTTGCAGCACCGTTAAATGGGGGAATAAATTAAATTGTTGGAACACCATCCCCACTTCCTGACGGATAGCATCAATATTTTTCAAGTCGTGGGACAGTTCAATCCCATCAATGGTAATGCTTCCCTTTTGGTAGTCTTCCAGTGCGTTAAAGGTACGAATAAAGGTGGATTTCCCGGAACCCGATGGCCCCATCACGACCACCACTTCCCCTTTATTCACCGTTAAACTGACCCCACGCAACACATGAAACTTGTTGCTGGCATACCATTTATGGACATCCTTGGCGACAATCACCGCGTCGGGTGAATTATCTACCATTTGATTCGACATTGTACTTGGTTGTTGACTGGTCATTTTATTTTACTCCTTAAGGGAACGGGGAACGGGGGAGCAGGGGAGCAGGGGGAGAGGGGGAGACGAGGCATTAAGACTTATTACCTATTACCTATTACCCATTCCCTATTCCCTGTTCCCTAATGTTCAGTATTGACTTTCTTTTCCACCCACCGACTGCTGGCAGACATGGCGTAACAAAAAACCCAAAACAGCAAACCGTTGTATAAATACACTTCGGAAAAACGTCCTAGAAATAGGGGGTTTGCCAGAACAGAATTACTAATTCCTAATAATTCCACTAGACCCACAATGGCTAATAACGTTGTGTCTTGGAACAAACTAATAAACTGACCCACAATAGCGGGAATGACCGCTTTTAACGCTTGGGGCAACACAATGAGAATGACCACTAAAGGGGTACTGAGTCCCAAGGCGCTGGCCGCTTCTGATTGTCCTCGGGGAACCGCTTGTAGACCCCCTCGCACATTTTCCGCGAGGTAGGCCGCACTAAATAAAGTTAACCCCACAATAGCGCGAATCACCCGATCCGGTCGCATTCCATCGGGAAGGAAGAGGGGAATCATCACCTGTCCCATAAACAACAGGGTAATCAGGGGAACTCCGCGCACCAGTTCAATGTAGGCAATGGATAGACCCTGAAACACCGGGAGAGGACTCCGACGGCCTAGGGCTAAAAGTACCCCCAAGGGGAAACAGATGACAATACTCACGACGGCGGTTAAAACCGTTAACATGAGGCCTTGCCATTCGTTGCTGGAGACGGGACGGAGGAATAAACCGCCGCCAATTAACCAGAGGGCGACAAAAAACAACAAAAGCCAGGTGGACGATACCCAAATCCCGAATTTTGGGTTTTTTCGTCCCGCTTGTTGTCCCACCCAACTAAATCCCACGACTAATCCGGTCATCCCGACTAAAAGGAGACGATTGGGGAGGGGGACCGGGAAGAGGAGACAGACGACAACGGCGCCGCCAATGCCGATTAAGATATTGCGACTATAGAGTTTCGCTACATTGCGGGCAATGGCTCCCCAAGATAAACCGGAGAGGGTACAAATTAGACCGAAGAGAACCCACAAGCGCCAATATTGCGATCGCGGATACCGTCCCACATTAAACAGTTGAATATTGCGGGGAATGACATCCCATTGCGCCTCGGTGAATGACCAACTCAGGAAGGTATAGGCAAAGTACCCCAAAATCAAGGCAATGATGACGGTAATTAAACCGTTATACCAAGGCGTAAATAGATTATTTTTAATCCAATTGGCGGGAGTGTCCCGCATCTCAGGAGGGGGGGCTAAATCCCCCGGAGGAGAACTTAAAGTGGTCATGGGTCTTATCTTTCCCGTAGTTGAGCAAGGCGGTTAAATTGGTTCATCACCACAGAAATTAACAGGTTGATGATTAAGTAAGTGACCATGATAATGATCATCACTTCCACCGGGCGACCTGTTTGGTTATAGGTTGTATTGGCCACAGAGTAGATGTCTGCATAACCAATGGCAATGGCTAAACTGGAGTTTTTCGCCAAGTTCATGTACTGACTGTTTAAGGGGGGAATCATCACCCGTAAGGCTTGGGGAAAGACGACTAAACGCATGGTTAAGCCGGAATGAATCCCTAAAGCGCGGGCGGCTTCCCATTGACCTTTTGCCACCGATTGAATACCAGCGCGCACAATTTCGGAGATATAGGCTCCGGTATAAACGACTAAACCCGTTACCAGGGCGCTGTATTCAATGGTTAAACGCAATCCTCCCTGAATGCTACCCGTGCCGGGGTCTACTTCTTGGGGAACTTGCCAGTTAAAGGGGAAGATAATAATTAATAAGGCGATAATGCCTAAACCCCAGAGGATATAGAGTTGATTTTGACCCGATTGGCCGCGCTCTACAATCAAGTAAGTTCGCCAACGCCAGAGGAAAAAGGCTCCAATGGCGATCGCAACCACCCCCCCCGCCCAAATCGCCAGATTCCAACTCACCGTCGGCCACGGGAGAAACACCCCCCGATTACTCAAATAAACACGATTCAAAAACTCCAAACGATCCGCCGGCCGCGGCAACTTGGTAAAAACCGCACGATACCAAAAATATAATTGCAACAACAG
The DNA here is from genome assembly GCF_000314005.1 of Spirulina subsalsa PCC 9445. NCBI lineage: Bacteria > Bacillati > Cyanobacteriota > Cyanophyceae > Spirulinales > Spirulinaceae > Spirulina > Spirulina subsalsa. Next base: position 2,435,727 of record NZ_JH980292.1, on the reverse strand, counting down.
GGGGGTATTGCGAATCACCTCCACATAAACCTGGCTCCCCTTGCGCAGAAGCCAGTTTTCCGAAAAACTGGCGACTCCCGCCAGAATCCCCAGTAGCGTGGTGAGAACAATCCCCACTACAATCACCCGCAGCGTATTCACTAACCCCGCCAACATCACCTGACGGTAACTATCTACAGCCGGATTATAGGGAATAATACTTTCACCAATGGCAAAAGACGCTTGACTATCTAAAAAGCGGAATCCAAACACAACGCCAGACCGTTGCATATTCACGCTAACGTTATGGACAAGCACGGAACCGATTACCACCACAACTGCTAAAACAATTAATTGGACGGCAATCTTCCAGAAACGCTCATCTCGCCAAATTGGAATTTTTGCCTCGTTTTCCGTGGTCATGAATGTTTAAAATATTTGGTTCTAAAATCTTTATTTTAGCCCTCTTTGGCTAGGCTAAAAAAGAGAATTTGTGTAGTAGCAACTCTCACCCCCCAATCATGTTAGAACATTCCCCGCCATGACAATTTACAAAACTAACATGAAGTAGAAAACAGAATTCTGGGGAGGATCTCTTGCTTAAATCTTTGGAAAAATGCTCCGCTAGGGAACTGGAGAAAAAACTGTTTTAAATCATCCTAAAATCGAACTTTGATTAACTGATTTTGATCCACTTATTGATCTGAATCACAATCCACCCCAAAATCCCTAAAAACGGAGCATTTTTCAGGTCAACTGGGTTTAACGGAATGGGGGAGAATATAGTAAACCGCCCTCAGTCCAGAGCGCATTCTGACCACGAGGCAGATTAAATTCAGAACCAGCCCCTAAATTGCGGTCGTAAACCTCGCCATAGTTCCCCACCGCTTTGATCACATTCACCATGAAATCATTGCTCAAACCCATTCCTTGGCCTAAATCGCCTTCCACACCTAAGAAACGGCGAATATTGGGATCTTCGCTCTCTAACTGTTCCTCAATATTGGCTTGAGTAATGCCCATTTCTTCCGCTTCAAATAAGCCAAATGTCACCCATTTAACCACATCAAACCACGCTGAATCATTGTTAATGGTGACAGGCCCCAAAGGTTCTTTAGACATCGTAACATCTAACAGAATATGATCATCCGGGTTCGGTAACGTGCTACGCCGAGCAATTAACTGAGACTTATCAGAAGTCATCCCCTCACAACGGCCTTCTGCATAGGCCGCATAGGCCGGGTCTGCTTGCTGGAATGTCACCGTTTCAAACTCTACCCCAGCCTTGCGCATATTGTCTGTCAGGTTTAATTCGGTCGTAGTCCCCGCTTCCACACACACAGCTTTACCTTGGAAATCTGCTAGGGATGTAATTCCACTATCAGCACGAACCATCATCCCTTGACCATCATAAAAGGTCGTCGGGGCAAATTCTAAGCCAACGGACGTATCCCGGCTAATCGTCCAAGTGGTGTTCCGAGAGAGCATATCTACCTCTCCTCCGGATAAAGCCGTAAAGCGTTCTGTGGAGTCTAAGTTCCGATATTCCACTTTCTCCGGGTCGCCTAAAACAGCGGCCGCCACAGCTTTACAAACATCCACATCTAAACCGGAATATTCCCCAGATTCATCGACAAAACTAAAACCCGGAATCCCGCCATCCACACCACAGATGAGCATTCCCCGTTCTTTGACGACATCAAGGCGACTTCTGCCTGCGGCAGTTGTTCCGGTTTGACCTGTACCCCCAGTGGTTTGTTCTGGGGGAGTGGCACAAGCTGCTGTCACAGCTAACACTGCCGCAGATAAAACCAAAGATTGCCATTTACGCATCACTAATTCACACACCATCGCTAAATTTCCTGCTTAATATTTAGCCACTCCCTTTCCCGATGGGGTGTAAGGCGATACAAAATGTAACGAAATCTTGACTTTTAATGAGTCTTGATTATGTTATTTGACAAAAAAAGAATAATATGGTAAGGAAAATTTAGCGAAAGGGAGGGGAGTACATTAACCCCCCATCTTGCCATAGAGCATTTTGGCCGCGAGGCAGGTTGAAACGGGATTGTGCGCCTAGATTCTCTTCGTAAATTTCCCCATAATTTCCCACAGCTTGAATGACATTCACCATAAAATCATTACTCAAGCCCATTCCTTCTCCTAGATTTCCTTCTACGCCTAAAAAGCGGCGAGTGTTGGGATCTGTAGCCTGTAATTTTTCCGTCACATTGCTTTGAGTAATGCCCAATTCTTCGGCTTCAATTAAACCAAATGTGACCCATTTCACCACATCAAACCAAGCCGAATCATTATTCAATGTGGCTGGCCCTAAAGGTTCTTTGGAGAGGGTGACATCTAACAAAATATGCTCGTTGGGATTGGGGAGTGTATCACGACGGGCGATCAGTTGGGATTTGTCGGAGGTAATGCCCTGACAACGGTTTTCAGCATAGGCGGCATAGGCGGGATCGGCCTGTTCAAAGGTGACGGTTTCAAAGGATACGCCAACTTTCCTCATGGTGTCCATGAGGTTTAACTCGGTGGTGGTGGCGGCTTCGACACAAATAGATTTTCCCTGAAAATCCTGGAGGGAAGTAATACCACTATCGGCGCGTACCATGATCCCTTGCCCATCATAAAAGGTGGTGGGGGCAAATTCTACACCCAGTTCTGTATCCCGGCTAATAGTCCAGGTGGTATTGCGGGAGAGTACATCAATTTCGCCTGCAACGAGGGCGGGGAAGCGTTCGGCGGAGTCTAGGTTACGATATTCCACTTGATTGGGATCTCCTAACACGGCGGCGGCGATCGCTTTACACACATCTACATCTAACCCGGAATATTCTCCGGCATCATCGACAAAACTAAAGCCCAATACCCCCCCATCAACACCACAAATCAGATATCCTCGTTCCTTAACCATATCTAGACGACTGGTATTCGCGGCTGAGGTGGAGTTCGGGCTTAAAGTGGTGTTGGTGGGGGCAGGAGGGTTTCCACAGCCCGCCATGAGGGTGAGCAGGGTTGTAGAAACGAAAAGGGATTGCCATGTGCGCATGATGATTGTGGAAGGGTAATAGAGTTTCTCTTTTAGGTCTACCAGCTTTTTTGTGGCGATTCTGGAAGGAGTTTAGCAAAATTTATCGGAAGGGGGGGGAGTACATCAAGCCGCCGTCTTTCCACAGGGCATTGTAGCCCCGAGGTAAGTTAAAGGGGGAATCCCGGCCGAGGTTGCGCTCATAAATTTCTCCGTAGTTGCCGACGGCTTTAACAACATTGACCATAAAATCATGGCTTAAGCCCATGTCTTCGCCGAGATTGCCTTCAATGCCGAGAAAAAGCCGGATTCTGGGGTCGGGGGATTGTAGTTTTTCCTCAATATTGGCTTGAGTAATGCCTAATTCTTCGGCCTCCATTAAGCCAAATGTGACCCATTTGACCACATCAAACCAAGCGGGGTCATTCTGAACGGTGGCTGGCGCTAAGGGTTCTTTGGAGAGGGTTATCTCTAAGAGAATATGTTCTTCGGGATTGGGTAGACTCTGCCGACGGGCTTCTAAGATGAAGTGGTCTGAGGTGATGCCTTGACAAAACCCCTGAGCATAGGCTCCATAGGCGGGATCGGGTTGTTCAAAGGTGAGGGTTTCAAAGGCGACTCCGGCTTTTCTCATGCTGTCCATGAGGTTTAACTCGGTGGTGGTTCCGGCTTCGACGCAAACGGATTTGTCCTGAAAGTCTTCTAGGGAGGTAATGCCACTATCAGCACGAACCATCATCCCTTGTGTGTCGTAGAAGGTGGTGGGGGCAAATTCTACACCAAGTTGGGTATCTCGGCTCAGGGTCCAGGTGGTGCTGCGGGAGAGGATATCTACTTCTCTCTCGGAGACGGCAATGAAGCGTAAGATGGGGTCAAGTTGCTGATATTCTACGGCTTCGGGGTTGCCTAACACGGCGGCGGCGATCGCTTTACAAATATCTACATCTAATCCGGAGTATTGACCTGTCTCATCCACAAAACTAAACCCCGGAATCCCCCCATCTACCCCACAGATGAGAAACCCTCGTTCTTGAACGGCGTTTAGAACACTGGGGGGGGTGGGGGATTCTGATTCGGTTATGGTGCTTAACTCGGTATTGTTGGGGGCAAGGGGGGCGGAATTGGTACAAGCGGTTGCGATCGCCACAATGGCCGTTAAAATGGGGACGAATTGCCGAGTCATCAGGTTTAGGGGACAGGGAAATTTTGTTCTCAATCTAACACTGTTCTAGGAAGATGGGGGGGAATTTTCCTAGGTCGATATTTCTCTGGGGAAATGTAAAATCTACAGGGGTGAAATGGGGGATCACTCCGGAAAAACCCTAGACTAAAAAAGTGAATTTGTTTCGGTTTGGGAGGGACTTATGCCAAGTCAAACGATGCACCCTTTTAGTCCAGTTTACGGACCCGTGACTTCATGGCGTTACGGGACTTCTTTGGGGATTGATCCCATTGGTTTACAGTCTACCTGTTCGTTTAATTGTGTCTATTGTCAGTTGGGAGAAATTGAAAATCACACGGTACAACGAGGGGTTTATGTGCCGACGAGGGAAATTCTAGCCGATTTAGAACATTATGCCCCTTGGTCAGTGGATGTGATTACCTTAAGTGGCAGTGGAGAACCCACCTTAGCGAGCAATTTGGGGGATATTTTAGGAGGAATTAAGGCTTTAACTCATTGTCCAACACTGGTTTTAACTAATGGGACTTTATTGGGAGATCCGGAGGTTTGTGAGGCGTTGGGCCAAGCGGATCAGGTTTCGGTTAAAGTGGATGGTCTGACTGATGAAGCTATCCAACGGGTGAATCGTCCGGTGGCTGGGTTTAAGTTTCAGGATTTTGTAACCAATTTACAGGGGTTTCGGGAGGTGTATCGGGGGAAATTGGGCGTTCAAACGATGGTCTTAATGCCTTGGTCGGCGAGTATGATTGAGGAGTATAGTCAATGGATGAAGGCACTTTGTCCCGATGAGATTCAACTGAATACCCCAACCCGTCCGAAACCCCAACAGCGCCAACTCGAAGGTCGAGGAAATCAACGTTTAGAGGATTGTGGCTATCCGGTGCAACGGTTGAAATGTGTGCCGCCAGAAATTTTAAGTGCGATCGCCTCTCAAATTGCCACTCTGACCAATATTCCGGTGAAACAATACAGTGATCAGCGCCTAGGAGTGTAGTTCCCATTGCATGGGGATGTATTTTGTAGTACATAAGTATTGATTAACAGATTGGAGTAGAAAGGATGATTCTTGAGGCAAAATTGAAGGGGGAGTGTCAATAACAGATCACTGGTTTTCCCACTATGGTTGATTTTACAGTGGCAATTTGTACCTATAACGGGGCAAAACGCTTACCGGATGTGTTAGATAAGTTAAAAGCCTGTATCGAGTCAGGAAGGCGATCGCACCCTACCCTGACTTGGGAAATTCGTATCATCAACAACAACAGCACCGATGAAACCCAGCAAGTCATCGAGCAGTATCAAACCCAGTGGACCCCAGATGTGCCAATCTATACCCACTTTGAAGCCCAACAGGGTTTAGCTTTTGCCCGACAATGCGCTGTAGAACAAGCCCAAGGGGAATGGATTGGCTTTCTCGATGACGACAACCTACCCACTGAAAACTGGATTGTCAGCGCCTACGAATTTGGACGAGAATACCCCCAAGCCGGAGCCTTTGGTGGATTAGTCAAAGCCGCCTTTGAAGACACTCCGCCCCCCGGCATTGAGCGCATTCAGTCCTTTTTAGCCATTGTGGAACGGGGCAACGTCGCCTTTCAGTATCAACTCAAAACCGGACTATTACCGCCGGGGGCGGGTTTAGTCGTGCGGAAAGACGCTTGGCTGTCGAGTGTCCCAAAGCAACTATTCTTAAAGGGGCGTATTGGTGAAGTTAAGTTAGCCAGTGAAGACTTAGAGGCTGTTTCCTTGATTCAACAAAAAGGATGGGAAATTTGGCATAATCCCCAAATGGAAATTTCCCACAAAATCCCCGAAAGTCGCTTACAACTGGATTATTTACTCACCCTAATCCGAGGCACTGGTTTAGCCCGTCATCATATCCGAATGACTCGCCTCACCCCTTGGCAACGCCCTTTAGCTTTTTTAATATATTTCTGCAATGATTTGCGCTGTCTATTGCTCTTTTGGCTAAAAAATTCTAGTCAAATTCATCAAGATTTAGTCACAACTTGTCAATGGGAATGGCTACGCAGTAGTTTAATGAGTCCTTTTTATTTATGGAGTCAAGGGGCAATTTATGGAGAGAGTTCCCAAAAATAAGATAGCTAGTCCTCATGAGACGTGAAGGGCTATTGTCCTATCTCGATTGCAGGCGAGTCTTTTTTGCACGACTCAGGTAGGTTGGCTATAGACCCAAAAACATTAGCGAATCCATGCTAAGATAAATAGGGCTTGCTGAATAAGTCCGAGAGTTGGGGAATCGGGAGTCGGGAGTCGGGAGTCGGGAATAGGCAATCGTGCCAGTTTTAGATGATCTGTTTCCTGTTAAGAGTTCCCTGTTCCCTTGTTGAGCCTAGCATCTGGTGTTATTCAGCAGACCCTAAATATATCTTGACCACTAACTCCCAAAGCGAAAACCAAGCTAAAAAGGGCTGTGTTGCAAGAGAAAATTTGGGTCTTAGGAACTAGGACTTCTGCCTGGGGAGGGAAGATAAGACTGGCTATATTTCGGTATAGAAAGCACTTCCCATTGAATCAGGAAGCTCCATCCTCGCGCCTAGGCAGGGTGGGGTAGTTCACAAGAACAACATCCCCAGCGTTTAGAACAAATCTTTAGAACTTTATCCTCTCGTATTCCCCATTTAGAAAAAGTTGAAGCCTTATTAAACTTAACCCAGACTGAGGGCAATCACAGATGAAACACTGGGAAACAAACAAGCCGTTATTCAACTGAATTTGATAATAACTTTAAATAACTTTGCGTGGCCTCTTGTACTGTAAAGGCTTGCGATCGCACTTTTAACAAATCCCGCGAGATAGGAGCGTTTAACGTCTCATAAATCCCCCGGACTAACCCCAGCACATCCCCCACGGCCACCAATCGCCCATACTGCCCATCGGCCAAGATTTCTCGCGGACCATAAGGGCAATCCGTCGATACCACCGGACACCCACAAGCTAAGGCCTCAATCACCACCGTGGGCAATCCTTCAAACTTAGACGATAAGACAAACATGGCCGCCCGACTGAGATAAGCGTAAGGATTCGGCACAAAACCCGGTAACTGGACATCTTCCCCCACCCCCAATTCTCGCACCAAGTTTTCCAGAGAACGACGTAATCCCCCTTCCCCTAAAATAATTAAGCGTAAGAGGCGGTTTTTTCGCACTTGGGCAAAGGCCTTAATCAGGGTTGGAAAATCTTTCTGCTCACTCAGTCGCCCAATGGCTACAATAACCGGGGGTTGATAGGCAAAAAACCAAGGATGATTTAAGGGCGCTTGGGCTTTTTGCAGTAAGGTATCATCCACAACGGCGTTATAAACCACCTGCACGGAATTGGCTTTGAGTTTTAAGGATTGTTCAAACGCTTGGGCGACTCCTTGGGAAGGGGCAACAATGGCGCTGGCTTTTGGGTAGAGCGATCGCATTAACCACAACTTCACCCGTTGCATCAAAGGATGACTGGGTTGTAGAGATGCGGGCATCTGTTCCCAGAGGACTAATTGTAAAGGTGTGCGGGCGAACCAATAGGCAATCACCGCAATTTCATTCGTCCAGACTAAGTGAGACAGTAAAACATCCGGTTTAGCTTGGCGTAAATACTGGGCAAGGGGCAGAATCAGCTTAACGGCACTTTGCAGGCGATCCTCCATCGACACCCCTAAATCCACTAGATGCACCTCGGGGGGAATTTGATCCAAATAAGGCCCTTTGGCCTGAGCAACCACTAAATCTAATTGCATCCCCTTACCACTCAGGCCGCGCAATAAGTTCAGGGTGACTCGTTCTTGTCCCCCTCCCGCTAAATTGGGTAATAAACAAGCTAAATGCTGCGGTTGCTTCATGGCTGATCGGCATTGAAAGACTTATCCCCATGATAATCAAAAGGGCTACATTCAAATGTAGCCCTTTTTGCTGAGTTTAGGCAGCAAAGCGAGTAAACTTACAGTCTAAACTCGTGTTTTCTGTGTTTGACGCTTCACTGCTTGAGTTTTCAGGGTTTTATTGTTCGCTGTTTTGACGACGGCGTACACCGAAGCCCGCTAAAGCCGCCACACCCACTAAACCGAGAACGGTGGCAGGTTCGGGAACTGTGGCAATCCCTTTCAGAGTATAGTCAGAATCCCAGCTTTGGCGAGTTAAACTATCATTAACCCGAACGGCGGCGAAGGATAAAGAAGCCACTTCTAAATCACCAAAGGGATTGAGGATGCTGTACCATCCACCACCCCCGGCAGTGGAGGGAGAAACATTCACCACAGAACCGGTACCACTCCAGGAAGCACTGGTATCACCCGTTACGGTTAAGGTATGGGTGAGGAAAGAACCATCCAGTAAGGTGGCGGTTATTTCTGCCACTTCAAACACGCGGTCAGAGTTAACACCGGGTTGATAGAGGAAGTTTAAATCAATGGATCTTAGGGCTTTAGTCACAGCTAAATCAACCCGCAAGAATTCGCCATTGCTGTCAATTTCACCCCAACTGGGGTCATCTTTCCATTGCAGATTTGGATCGGGATTTTCTGCAATACCTAGTCCATAGAACCCCTCAAAAGATTTATGGGTTAAGTACATATCATTCCCGGCCGTCAGGGTGAAGAAGTCGTTCACGACACAGACTTGTTGATTGGCACAAGCAGCTGCTTCAGCGTCACGAGCGGTAAAAGATGCGGCTTGGGCAGTCATTCCACTAGCAGCGATCGCACCAGCAGCAGCAAGACCAGAGATTAAAGCAGTAGGATTAAGTTTCATAATTTTGATTACCTCAACAGCTAGACAAGTTTTTGAATTATTTCTTTGGCTGACTCACTCTATAGTTCTTATTATGTGGCAGAATCAGCCAAAGCGCAGGGATCAAGATCACAATTGGCTGATACTTGTTCTAATCTTTACATTTATTAAGCAACTTACGGCACAATTATTAAGCCAAAAGACCACATTCACTGTAGTCCCTTGGCTTGAGTTGTTTATGAAGATTCGGTGATCTTGTTAGGGCTCTGTGGTGTTGGACTTATTAGCTGTCCACGCGGCGACGACGAGCCGTGAATCCGGCTAAGGTTGCCACACCCATTAAACCCAGAACGGTAGCGGGTTCGGGAACGGTTTTAATCCCTTTGAGCGCATAGTCAGAATCCCAGCTTTGGCGGGCTAAACTGTCATTCAGGCGGACGGCCGTGAATTCTAAGGATGCGACTTCTAAATCACCAAAAGGATTGAGGATGCTGTACCAACCGCCTGCATGGTTCACTCCATCAAAGGCAATGGAAGGAGACATATTTTTAACCGCAGTCCCGTCATAGTTACCAGACCATCCGGCGAGGGTATCCCCTAAAACCGAGAGGGTATGAGTCACCAAAGAACCATCCAACAGGGTGGCGGTCACTTTAGCCACTTCATTCACACGGTCACTGTTAACACCGTCTTTATAGAGGAAGCTTAAGTCAATGGATCTGAGAGCGGTGGCTTTGGCAAAGTCTACGATTAAGCGTTCTCCGTTGCTGTCGATTTCTCCCCAACTGGGGTCTTTTTTAATATCTTCGGTCGCAGAAACCCCAACGCCATCAACTAAGGCAAATTCTTTGTAGGTCAAATATTTTCCGTCGCCTGCGGTGAGGGTGAAGAAGTCGTTCACGACACAGCTAGTTAATCCAGCACAACCAGCAGCGTCACTGGCGGTAAACGAGGCGGCTTGGGCGGGCATTCCAGTAGCGGCGATCGCACCAGCAGCAGCAAGACTAGAAATCAGGGCGGTAGAATTAAGTTTCATGGTAGATTACCTCAACAGCTAGACAAGTTTTTAAGTTCGATTCTTCGGCTGACTCACTCTATACTTGCCATTGTGTCGCATATTCTGGAAATGCCAAGAGATCGAGATCACAAGTGGCTCATTCTTGTTCTTATCTTTACACTCACGACGGAGATTAAAGCTCTTGTTAAGGAAAAAAACGCAATAAAAACCCTACAACCTTTGTTGTATCTAGCTTTTACTCCATTTAGCGCCCTTGACACAATTGGAGTAAAGTCGGTGGCAAGCTTCTGCCTCTCCCGAGGCTACTTTGCAGAGCGCGAATCCCGTTTAAACAATCTTGAGCTTGGGGATAGACCAGACTTTCCGGGGGAATTCGTTCCACTAGGGCGATCGCCTCAGCCACCCCCCCCTGTTGCAAATACAATAAGGCCTGTTCTAAAAACCAACGACTCCAAAAGGACTGTTGCACCTGGGCTTGTCCCTTGATGTAAGTCCTTCCCTCAATTTGGTTAACCAACTGAATCGCCTGATCTAAAGACTGCACCGTTCCCTCTTCCGCTAATTGTTGCGCTTGGACGAGCAACTGCGCCCCCCTTCGTTCTTCCTGTAAACGGGCTTGAAATTCCCCCCGACGTTCCACGCGCCAGTAGTCTAGGGGGTGTTGTGCTAGGGACAAGTTCACCTGTTCGGCTTTTGACCAAGCCTGTTGTTGGATGGCCATTTCAAACTGTTCTGCGAGTTCTTCTCCTTCTTGCCATTGGCTTTCCCAGTCCGTTAGGGTTTTTTGAGTGAGTCGAGCCACAGAGGCGGAATGGGGTAATTGCCGAGCGAGTTCGAGAGCGCCCCCTAAGTCCCCTTGGTCTAGTTGTTGGGCGGCGGTTGTCAAAACCAGACGAGTCCAGTCCTCAATAAGTTCCTGAGCATCGGTATATAAAGGATGATCTTCAGGCCATTGATTAATTTCTGCGATCGCCTGAAATACCCCCTCAAAATCCCCCGTTTGAGCCGCCACTTGCCCACACCATAACCGCTCACTAGCCGGAGTCATGGGAGTTAGCTCATCACAAGTCCGCTCCGGCACACGCTGCACCAACCACAGCCCACTAATCCCGGCCCCGCCCAACAGCGTCACCGCCATAATCAGCCAAAAGACCCCCAAACGCCATCCCCCTTGGCGATTGACCGAAACCTTAGCTCTAGAAAATCCGGGGGGAGTGCTAAGGCGGATAATTTGCCGATCCCGCGGGGGCTTCGTTAGAATAGCTGTTTTGTAGTCTAATCGCTTAACCAATTGTGAGTTTACCCCTGATTCTCTAGCAATTTCTGGGAAAATAGTATTAAGACCCATTGTCATGTCCAACTGGCAATCGAGTTTTCCAGTGGTTGTTAGACTTGATAGATACCCCCTAAGAGTAGCAAACCATTGGTAGAAAAGAGCAGTGCGACCTTAAGATAAATCCCAAATGAGCCTGAGCATCCGGCAGTGGCTGATAGAACGAAAAATTGAGCTTGAACAACTTCAGACCTTGGGAGCGGAAGTGTCCGGTGTGGCCTTTCGACTCGCCCAAGATATGGAGGTTAAGAGCCTTACCCCCTTTGATGTCTGTTCCTTAGCAGATGTCCTAGAGTCGCCCTTAGTGGCCAGTCGGCAAGTGGCTAAACCCATTGCCCAATTGACCACGGCTCTCCTGCGTCTCCTCAGTCGCAAAAAGCCCCTCAAACGAGCCGAGGGGACTTGGTTAACGTTTCAAATTGCCTACCTCAAAGCCCTCGAAACGGTTTTAGACCAAGAACTAGAACTGCGTCGCCCTTGGATTAATCGGGCGATGGTTCCAGTAGGAGAAATGGTACAGGAAGGCATTGTGGATGCTCGTCTTCATGGCTTTCTGCGCACCCTACGACCGGGAAAATTAAGTGATTCCCAAGCCGAACAAGCCCTAACTTTGGTTGGGGAGTCCCTCTTAGTCCAACAGATGAACAATCTGGCCTTAGCCTGGTTAGTGGCCAATGGGGCGGAGGAAACGGAGGCTGGGTTACTCATTCAACGCTTGGTGAATGGCCTGCCGGGACATTTATTAGAGGTAATTGTTGATAATGCCCTGCCCTTAGCCCAATTACAGAAATTTGTCCGTTTAGGCGGCCTCACCGCACGCTCGACAACACTCACAGAAGGCACCAGTGGCACGGTGACGGAAATTGAAAATGATTATGTGATTGATTTGGGGCGGGAACATTACCGGGCGCAGTTATTAAAAACCTTGGGTGAGCCAATTTTTGGGGAAACCTTTTCCCTACAAGATATTTATGTGCCGCCTCGGGGGGTTCCCATTTCCGATGCGAATATTCGACCCATGCCTAATCATGAGTCGAACCCCCACCCCCCCATGAACACTTCTGCGGAGCAGTCGGTGGATTTGGCGACTTGGGCGGCCGGGCAGTTGGACGATTGGACCAGTATTAGTGTGATTGAAGGTGAGGCGGGTTTCGGGAAAACCAGTTTTTGTCAAATGTGGGCGGCTCAGATTGCCCGGAGAGTATATCCGACTTGGATGCCGATTTGGATTCGTCTACGGGATGCCCATTTAGGACAAAATTTAGAGGAAACTTTAGATAGTGCTTTCCCTCTGGGACGGTTTAGTGATGCCGATGGTTGGTTATCTCATAATGCGCCGCCGTCTTTGTTGATTTTGGATGGTTTGGACGAGTTGCCGCGATCGCCCTATAAATTACGTCACATTCGAGCCTTTCTCGACCAAGTGATGCAGTTTCACGCCCAACAACTCAGTCGCAAAAAAGCCCACCGTCACAAAATTGTTTTAACCTGTCGTCAGGGAATGTTTGAAGGGGTGATCCGCACCTATCGGGTGGGCAGTATTTTCCCCCTACAAACCCAAATGAAACAAATCCGCTTGCAACCGATGGATCAGGACTCCCTGCGCCAATGGTTCAAACAGTGGGGAAAACTGCAATCGAAAAATATCTCTTACCGTTACTTTACGTTCCTCAAGGAGGAGGGGTTATTTACCCGCAAGCGCCATCTCCCGGTGGCGGATTTGGTTCATCAGCCCTTGATGTTGTATTTATTGGGGATTCTCCACCGGGATGGCCTAGTAGATCGGGGTTTATTTCAACTGGAATCCCCCCAAGCCCGTTATGAGATTTACGAACGGATGACGCGCTGGTTATTGGGGGAACATCAAGGCTATTCCCATTTGCCGGAAATGGTTAAGGAGGGCATGGCTCATGCCAGTCGTTCCACGGAGGCGATCGCCAATTTATTAGCCGGACAAGCCCCCCAAGAACCTCGCCGTTTTATGCAGGAAATCGCCCTGCGGGTCTTTCAAACGGGAAGCTGGGTCTTGAAAACGCCCCCTTGGGAGGCTCTCAGCCGTACAGAGCGCGGCACGAATCCCCCTCAACCAACCCCTCCCCCGGAGAATTCCCCCGCCTCAGAACCGACTCCTGAGCTACTCAACCCCTGGCAACAACACTTTAATCGGCAAATTCGCACGGCCGCCCTCTTTTTCTCTGTGCCGTCTCCTGTACTCTGTTCTTCCCTCTCTACCCTACAAGTGGCTCAGAAAAATGGGTTGGAACAGTTAACCTTTTCTCACCCTAATTTAGGGTCTTATCTAGCGGCTACGGAAATCTCGAAACAATTGCAACTCTTAACCCAGCAAGTCCATGATCGTTATGGGGATATGAGTTTTAGGGTGGCCTCAGATTGGGCAGTAGCCCAGCATCTCTATTCTTTTTTGGGCTATGGATTTTTGTCGTTGGAGATGGAGGAATTTTTGATGGAAAATCTCCAACAAGCCGAAGAACGCAACCCCCATCAGTTTTCTTTTCCCCTTTTATTTAAACGCCTCTACAAGTTTTATCGCTCCTACTGTCAAGGACGGTGGTTTGATGAAGGGTTAACCCATCAAGCTCATGCTCAACTTCAACAGTTAAAAAATCCCCTCAATGCCCTACAAGTTGATGGGGCGGTGGGGTTAAATGTGTTTCTCCTACTCTGTGGGATTTCCCAACGGGCGAATATTCCGTTTTATCCCTGTGGAGATCCTAATCAACCTCAAGATTTTGATGCCGATCGGTTCTTAATTTTGATGTCCCGGACAACGGTATTATCGCCGACCAGTTTTTTTGTTCGGGCGCGTCACAGTTTGCATCATTTACAATTGCCGGGAGCTTGTTTGAGTCGGGCGATGTTGACCAATGCCAATCTAGAGGGGACCAATTTGGCGATCGCCGAATTAAGTCGAGCCAACTTAGTGGGGGCTAATCTCACTGGGGTTAATTTATCTTGGGCGACTTTAGCTAGTGCTAATTTAGTCAATAGCAATTTGAATCAAGCCAATTTAGAAGGGGCTGACCTCTCCCGTGCCAACTTAGTGGGGGTTAATTTAAGCAGTGCTAATCTCCATAATGCCTGTTTATTTGAGGCTAAACTTGACCCAGACAATGAACAAAAAGCCCGTTCTAGTGGGGCGTTCTTTACTTGGGAAGAGTTCCAAGATTATAGTCAATCGTTAGCACCGAAAATGCAGCTAGGGGACTTAGTAGATAGTGATTTCTTCGACGGGGAAATTCAAATCGAAATTGCCGAAGGAGAACCGTTCATGCCCGATGCTTGGTACACGTCCCAAGATGTCTACTCTCCGGATTTAGAAGTTTATGCTCCGGCGGCTAGCAGTGATAATGAAACTATCGCTGCCCCCCCCTCCAATGATGCCACTCTCCCTGCCCCTCTCGGTCGTCCTCCTATCAGTAGTGATGATGAAACTTGGGCAGCCTCCATGAACGATATGGATGATCAAGATTATGATGCTACCTTAGCCGATGTGGATTGACCAAAATTCTGGCAGACCAACGAATTAGGGCTTGCTGAATAACTTTGCTCCGAGTGGGAAACGGGGAACACCGGATCTGGGAACAGGGGGAGTCGGAAAAAGGCAAGCCTTTTTGATTCTTTATCACTAAAACCTTGCAGTTTTTCGCTCCCAATCGAAAGCCCTATTAAAAGTGATTAGAGGGATATTCAGCAGACCCTAATTAGGGTCTGCTGAACAACACCAGACCAATTCCTGATTCCCGACTCTCCGAGTTATTCAGCCAGCCCTGATTAATACCCCTAGGCCCAACCCTGATAACTTAAACCTGTGTGTGGTCAGGGTTGCGCTAAGAAGCCGATAACATAAAGCAATCACCCGATACGGATTGCAAGCAATAGAAGATCAGCTTCTTTATTTACAGAAAAAAGGGCGAACGATGGGACTTGAACCCACGAATGGTGGAACCACAATCCACTGCCTTAACCACTTGGCTACGCCCGCCTTGTCCTTGGTTATTATAGCATTGTAATCAGGAATTGATCCAGCAGAAAATGTCTTAGTCCAATAAAAAAAAATAATCTTTATTCTTATTTCAATTAGCAATGAAAATCTGGCAACAAGTGGTAGGAGGGAGTGCGATCGCAGCAAGCTTATTAGGGGGGGCAATGTTGGTCACCAATCCTTCCCCGATAGACTATGAACGCTACGCCACACTACGCCTCAGCGAATACCTCAAAGAAAATATGTGTAATCAATTGCCCGCCCAATTCCAGCAATTCGCTAGTCAATGTCAGTTTCTGGGGGGGGTTTTAGTGGATATCGGGCGGCCACAACTGCAAGAACTAATCGGAGAACAGACCGAACGGGAAAACTACTTATTTTTTAGTGTCTATCGCACCAACTTAGCCATCCATAGTGACTTACCCACCTATGAGTTCGCCACCATTGGGGTGTTACAGTATTTTATTCTGTACAGTGCAGAACAGCGGTAATCACCAAGACCGCAACCACCGGAAAAACTGACCCAGAAAGCCCTGTAGACGCTGATTTTTAGCGTATTTCTGCTTACTCAACAATAACCCCGCCTTACTATTCACCTCCGCCAACGTGGGATAAATATGAATCCCCGTTAGTTTAGACACAGGCAGGTGATGATTCATCGCTAACACCACCTCATGGATTAACTCCCCAGCATGAGGCCCCACCAAATGCGCCCCTAAAATCTGTCCATTTTTGCGGGTGATAATTTTGCCGAAACCTGCCGTAGTGCCTTCAGCTTGGGCGCGATCTACCCCGGCAAAAGGTTGTTTCAACACATAAACCTCCTCCCCGTAGTGTTTTCTGGCTTGTTCCTCCGTTAATCCGACCCGTGCCAATTCCGGATCTGTGAAAGTTGCCCAAGGAATCACGCGATAATCCACCTTACTGGGGAAAAAGCGCTTAATGGGGGAAAACAGGGCATTGGTGAGGACATAAACGGCCTCATAGCCCGCAACGTGGGTGAATTGGTATCCGCCAATCACATCCCCACAGGCATAGATGCGGGGGTTTGTGGTGCGTAAGCTGGCATCGACTTTGACCCCTTTGGCATCATAGACCACCCCTGCCGCTTCTAGATTTAGGCTGTCCACATTGGGCTGTCGTCCGGCAGAAACTAGAATTTCATCGGTTATGATTTTATCTTCCCCAAACCAGAGGCATTTTTTCCCCCCCACCACTTCTACTCGTTCCGCCCGAGTTTTCTTTAAAATGCGAATCCCCTCAGACTCGAATTGCTGTTCCACCACTTCGGCCGCCTCTGGGTCTTCTTTGGGTAAAATATGCTCCCGACTGGCCAAAATCGTGACATTGGTTCCTAAACGGTGGAAGGCTTGGCCGAGTTCACAACCAATGGGGCCGGCTCCGATAATGGCAAGAGATGGGGGTTGTTTCGTCAGGGAGAAAACCTGCTCGTTGGTGAGAAAACCTGCTTCTCGGAGGCCGGGGATGGGGGGGATGGCGGGGCGGGAGCCGGTGGAAATGACAAAAGCCCGGGCGGTTAGATGGCGACCGTTGACGGTGAAGGTGCGGGGATTGGTGAATTGTCCTGAACCGAATATGACCTCTACTCCGAGGCGGCGAAATCGTTCCGGTGAGTCGTGGGGTTCAATGGCGGCGATCGCACGTTCCACATGACCCATCGCCTCGGAAAAGTGGATCTGGGGTGGGGGGGTATAGACCCCAAAACGTGAACTGTGCTTGACCTCATAGGCGATTCTAGAGGCATGAATGAAAGATTTACTCGGAACACACCCATACCAGAGACAATCTCCGCCTAGTTTGTCTTTTTCCACAAGGGCTACTTTCGCTTTCAGTTGGGCGGCCGCACTGGCTACCACTAACCCCCCGGAGCCTCCCCCAATAATCACGAGGTCATATTCTACAGCCATTGTCCTAACTCCTATTGCATCTTTCTTGTTAGCTCATCGTCGGGAAGCCCCGCACTGTACGCAAAGCGTTGCGTAGCAAATGTCAGTGTCGGGAGGAAAGACGGTTAATTGAGGGGTTCGATGCCCCGAAAATTAACCAACAATCATTTACTAGCGAGTGACGATTTATCCCTAGATATTGTATAATCGGTTCATGTCAATAAGCTACTATTCGTGTTAAACCTCAACTATTGCTACAGAATTTATCCAGATGCCAGTCAAGAAAAAGAATTACTTGACTGGCTAGAAATCTGTCGAGGGGTATATAATTATGCCTTGGCAGAACGAAAAGAGTGGATAAATTCTCGCAAGTGTCAGGTTAACGCTTGTCGCCTTCATTCTGAGTACATTATACCTGCGGATCAACCTTTTCCCGACTACTATAAACAGAAAAAAGCTTTAACTCAAGCCAAACAGCAATACCCAGAACTAAAACGAGTTCAGTCTCAGGTCTTGCAAGAGGTTATGGGGCGTTTAGACAAAGCGTTTAACTTTTTCTGGAAAAGAAGTTTTGGTTTTCCCCGGTTTAAGAAATATGGTCAGTTTCGGTCGATTAACTTTCCTCAATTCAGGGAAAACCCCGTAACTGGATATCAATTGAGACTCCCTAAGCTAGGCTCTGTGGTCATTAATCTACACAGACCTATACCTGATGGATTTGTAGTTAAACAAGTTCAGATCGTTAAAAAAGCTTCGGGTTGGTATGCTGTTATCTGTATTCAATCAGATGTTAATATTCCTTCTCCAAAACCTCAAGGAAAATCTCTAGGGATTGATTTGGGACTTGAGAAGTTTATGGCAACATCTCAGGGGGAATTAATAGCTAGACCTAAGTTTTTCTTGGAACTTCAAAGTCAGCTTAAATGGCTACAAAGGAGATTGTCGAAGAAACAGAAAGGGTCAAAAAACTGGCATAAAGCTCGGGAAAAAGTAGCTAAACTTCATGAACACATTTATAACACTCGCAAGAACTTTCATTATCAAGTCGCTCATCATCTTTGTGACCAAGCCAATATCATTTTTGCCGAAGATTTAAACGTCAAAGCCATGTCTAGGGGAATGTTGTGTAAACCTACCCTTGATGCTGGCTTTGGGGGTTTTCTAGAGGTATTAAAGCACGTGGCTTGGAAACGAGATGTTTATTTTGAGAAAGTTGATGCTAATTTCACTAGCCAAATTTGTCCGAATTGTGGTGTAGTGACTGGTAAGAAAGACTTGTCTCAACGAGTGCATAAATGTTCTCATTGTGGGTTTGTAACGGATAGGGACGTTGCTGCGGCGATGGTTGTTGAGCAACGTGGACTTGCAGCCCTTGGACTGGGGGTCAAGCTGCCTGTAGAGGAAGAGGTTATCAGGGATGTCCCTAAAAAGACATCTAGAGCCTCCCGTAGAAGCAGGAAAGCCTCATAGTGATATGGGGAAGCCCGCACCGTACCCGTAGGGTCGGTGTCGGTAGGATGTCACGGTACTGCGTTGGACTGAAATCCAGATGAGGGAATGGTGAAAAATGGCTGGGGGTAGGGACAGGGAATAGGCATTACTGACCAGTTAGGCGATTTGTCCTAGTGCTGTTATTCTTCCACATTAAATTCAACCCGACTTTGCAGCACAATTTCTTCAATCACAGACCCAGCTTTTCCCGATAATAGGACTTGCTCAAAAATCTCCAGCAGTCTGGGAATATTGATCACTTCTTCTACAGACTCCAGATATTTATTAGCAATCGATTTAATCGGATACTTTGCCTCAGCCTGACGTTCAATTTCATGCAGTATCTCTTCGCTGGATTTATTCGTTTTTACCACAAATGTAATGGGGTATCTCTGCACTTTTTCAATATCTAGAAAATATTTCGTAGCATCCACTGTTTCCGTAACTTGAAAAAAACGCCCAAGGGGTTTCATCACAAAATCAATCCCACCATCATTAGCATTCGTTTTACCAGTTTTATAAAGAACTAATGACTCCTCAATAATCTCTTCAGGCGACCAACCCCAATATATCCTTTGGTCAGCTATTGAAGAATCTCATTGGTATTCAGCAGGACTTCTCCCTGACCATTAGTATTGCGATCAAGGATAGCAATAATTTCAGCAGTAAAATCATGCTTAAGAATTGACAATACTACGATCTCCTACATTATTTTTCTGCTTTACACCGCGACCATTTTTGATTTTGGTATTTTTAGGGATAACTTCTAACGTTTCTCCTAAATATTCCCTCATGTTTAACACGCGACGTAATCCAATTTTGACATACTCCAATTGTGACTCAATACTAATACTTTTCCGCTTTGTATTCCTAGCCACTGCTGCCGTTGTAAATGTTCCTGAGAAAGGATCTAGTATTATATCCCCTTCATTACTGCTGGCACGAATAATCCGCTCTAACAAAGCTTCTGGCTTTTGCGATGGATGGTTTTCATACTCATTCATGCGATATCGAACTCTCGGAAATTCCCAAACATTTCCCGGCACTTTTTGCGTATTATAAGGCTTAGGAACTTTGCCCCTATAGTCAATTAATTTTCGTTGTGCGCCCGTCTTAGCCTCAACTAAAATATCTTCTGCATTAAAACAATAGGCTTTAGCGTCTTTCACACAATATAAAATCGGCTCATATCTTGAACCAAAATGTTTTTTAGCCTGAACACCTGAGCTATCGTATGACCAGATAATACGACTTAGAATCTCCAGTCTTTCTCGTACATACAAATCAAGGTAGGGCATGGCTTGAGTGCTACTCATTAAATACAATGTCCCTGTAGGTTTTAGGACTCGTATGCACTCATCAATCCACTGATAAGACCATTGGGCGTATTCCTGATCTGATGACCACTTATCATGAAAATCTCCGAACTTCTTACCAATGTTGTAAGGAGGGTCAACAAATACCAAATCTATAGATTCATCTGATATTTCCTTCCGCAATATTTCAAGCGCATCACCATGATAAATGGTATGGTCATCTTTTTGGTATTTTGACATTTCTCTTTCATCAAAGAGTAGCAAGCTGAAATTTTGCTCAAACGGGCAGAAAACAACTATAACCTATTACTAAGCCAAAGGTATTGTAACAGATAGGGGCGAAAACTTTTCGCCCCTACTTGCTAATAATCAACCAATAATTAATGGTCAATTCCCCATTTAATGGGTAGCTACCGTTTGCTGAGGATGCACCCGTTTCCCCTGTTCTAACGCCGCATACAGACGATTTAAGGCGCTCACATAGGCACGAGTGGAAGCCACAATGATATCGGTATTGGCCGCATGACCGGAATAGGTTTTCCCTTCATGACGTAAGCGAATTGTTACCTCTCCCATGGCATCAATGCCTTCTGTCACCGATTTAACGGAATATTCGATGAGTTCGTTGGGAATATTCACCACCCGGTTAATCGCCTTATAGACCGCATCCACTGGACCGGTACCAATGGCCGCGTCGGTTAATTCGGTGCCGTCGGGAGTGCGCAACACCACCGTAGCCGTGGGACGGGCATGATCTCCACAGGACACTTGAACTAATTCTAAGTGGAAGAGTTCGGGGACTTGCTGCATTTCGTCGTTAACGATGGCCTCTAAGTCTAAGTCGCTGATTACTTTTTTCTTGTCGGCGACTTCTTTAAAGCGCAAGAAGGCTTTATTTAACTCAGTTTCGGATAAATCATAACCCAACGTTTGCAGGCGATCGCGAAACGCATGACGGCCGGAGTGTTTCCCTAGAATAATCTGGTTTTTGGTCAATCCAATAGACTGCGCATCCATGATTTCATAGGTCAGGCGATGTTTTAACACCCCATCCTGATGAATCCCCGATTCATGAGCAAAAGCATTGGTTCCCACAATGGCTTTATTGGGTTGTACCATCATCCCTGTGAGATTAGACACCAAGCGGGAGGTTTTATAGATTTGGGTGGTGTCAATATTGCACAAAGGCGCATCAGACTCCCGAGGACGACCAAGGAAGGGATTGTAGTATTGACGACGGACATAAAGCGCCATCACCAATTCTTCCAGCGCCGCATTTCCAGCCCGTTCTCCAATGCCGTTAATGGTACATTCTAACTGTCTTGCCCCATTTTGAACCGCTTCGAGGAAGTTCGCCACAGCCAACCCTAAATCATTGTGACCATGAACCGAAATAATGGCCTGGTCAATATTGGGGACATTTTCTTTAATGCCGCGAATCAAAGCGCCGAATTCTCGGGGGGTTGTATAGCCCACGGTGTCGGGAATATTAACCGTTGTAGCTCCGGCTGCGATCGCCGTTTGTAACACCTCATACAAAAATTCCGGGTCACTGCGTCCGGCATCTTCCGGGGAAAACTCCACATCCGGGGTGAGGGATTTGGCATATCCCACCATCTCCGGAATAATCTCCAACACCTCTTTACGGCTTTTTTTCAGCTTATACTCTAGGTGAATATCCGAAGTCGCAATAAAAGTGTGAATGCGCCATTTCGCCGCAGGTTTGAGCGCTTCGGCCGCTTGGCGGATGTCTTCGTGCGTTGCACGGGCTAAACCACAAATCACGGGCCCCTCTTCGGTGCCCACAGTCGCCGCGATTTTTTGCACCGCTTCAAAATCCCCGGCGCTGGCCCGAGGAAAACCCGCTTCAATAACATCGACACCCAGTTTAGCTAGGGAACGAGCAATGGTCAGTTTTTCATCGACATTCAGGGTAGCACCGGGGGACTGTTCCCCATCACGCAGCGTGGTGTCAAAAATTATGATGCGGTCTTGCTCGGTATTCATAGGCCATCAATCAAAATGAATAAACGGAAAAGTTGTGTCTGTTGTTCGATTAACTGTTTTGCTCGTCTTCAGGGTGTGAGGACGTTTTGACGCTGCACCATTAACCCCTAGAGTCTTAATTCCTAGGGTCTTGATTCCTAGGTAGATTCCCCCTAAGCCGTCTTACAATGCCTTCACGTCACTTAAAGTCTCCTCATGCCTTCCGGCGACTAGCCTATATTGTAGCAAAAGCGAGAAAAAGCAGGAGTTTAGTTACCTACATCCTCCCAATGTTGGGTTACACTTCGTTCCACCCAACCTACAAACCAACCCCCCGTAGGTTAGGCATAGGAAAAGCGCAACCCAACACGCCCGAAAACCCGGTGTCTGGATGGCTCCTGTGGGGATTCTAGACCCAAAAACCCTTAGAATCGAAAAGGATCAGTAAACCGGAATCAGATCGTTTTCCACTTGATCTAGAGCCTCAACAAGACAGGAGCAAGATGACGAATATTATTGAAGATGATAGTGTGCTGCGACCCCGAACAATGTCCAACTTGATGAAGTGCAGGACTTTTACCGTTGGAGAATTAAACCACAAAAAAGAACGCTAGCTGTAGGTTGGGTGAAGCGACAGCGCAACCCAACAATTCACCCTAAACATAACTCTGAATGACTTGTAAACTCCCCCCAGCGTGTAGCGTGCGATCGCATTTACGAAATCCCACCTGCTTTAACTCCCCTACCAAGTCCGTTTTCAGCAATTGCCAAGCCGTTTCCGTTTCAAATAAGCCCAAAAACAACGCCACACCGGGGAAAAATAACGGATTTGTCGGTTGGTGAAAATCTACCAACGTAAACACCCCGTTAGGCTTCAGAACGCGGTACACTTCCCCTAAAATCGCCCGCAATTGCTCCGGTTTCATCTCATGGAGGGCGGCGCTAGTATGTACCACATCAAAGGTCTGATCCTCAAAAGGCATCCGTTCCGCAAAGGCTTCCACATACTGCGCTTGGGGAACTCGTTGACTCGCCCGTTTAATTGCATTGGGGGAAGCATCCAATCCCGTCACCTGATCGGAAAAACGCACTAAATATTCCGTCACCGGCCCCGCCCCACAACAGAGATCCAATACTTTTGTATTCTTCTCTAGGGTTAAACCTTGGAGCGCCAACTGTCGAAAGCGAGTTTCTCCCCCCACGGCGATCGCAGCCAGCCATGAAATACTGTCATAAAGCCACTGATAGCGATAACTCCAGTCCCTGAGAATTGTAGCCACTAGCAAAACCCCCGTTGTTTTAACCGAATTAATTGTTAAACTAAGTTAAAGAATCTGAACAATTTAGAAACTATTAAAGCACTATGGGTCGCGTAGGAGTATTATTACTCAATCTGGGGGGACCAGACAGCCTAGAGGATGTTCGTCCTTTTTTATTTAATCTTTTTGCTGATCCCGAAATTATTCGTATTCCCTTCCCTTGGCTGCAAAAGCCTTTAGCTTGGCTGATTTCCACCCGCCGCGCTAAAACATCCCAAAACAATTACCGCCAAATTGGGGGAGGTTCTCCTCTGCGTCAGATTACCGAAGCGCAAGCGGAAGTCCTCGAAACAGCACTTCAGAAGGAACTCGATCAAGTCTCCGTCTATGTGGGGATGCGTTATTGGCACCCCTTCACCGAAGAAGCGATCGCCCGCATCAAACAAGATGGCGTGGAAAAATTGGTTATTCTCCCCCTGTATCCCCAATTTTCCATTAGTACCAGTGGCTCCTCCTTCCGTCTCCTAGAACGTCTCTGGCAACAAGACCCAAGCCTAGAAAACCTACAATATACCGTTATTCCCTCCTGGTACCAACACCCCAACTATCTCCGCGCTATGGCGGATTTAATTGCGGGGGAATTAGATAAATTTGAACATCCCGATCAAGTTCATGTCTTCTTCAGCGCCCACGGCGTACCCTTAAGCTACGTCGCCGAAGCCGGGGACCCCTACCAACGGGAAATAGAAGACTGTACCCGCTTAATTATGCGCACCTTAAACCGTCCCAATCCCCACACCCTCGCCTATCAAAGCCGTGTCGGTCCGGTGGAGTGGCTCAAACCCTATACTGAGGACGCTTTACAGGAACTCGGACAGCAAGGGATACAGGAAATTGTCGTCGTTCCCATTAGTTTTGTCTCCGAACACATCGAAACCCTACAAGAAATTGATATTGAATATCGAGAAATTGCCGAGGAAGCGGGAATCCACCACTTTGGACGAGTTCCAGCCCTCAATACCCATCCCCTCTTTATTCAGTCTTTGAAAGAGTTAGTCATTGAAAGTTTACACAGCACCCCAAAACAGTTCGCCGAAGTCACGCACCTAGAAAAAGGGGTCAAAATGTACCCCCAAGAACGTTGGGAATGGGGCCTCACCACCACCGCCGAAGTCTGGAACGGACGCTTGGCCATGTTGGGCTTTTTAGCCCTGTTGTTAGAATTAATTAGTGGCAATGGTCCGTTACATTTCGTTGGTTTACTTTAAACCTAGCCCATGTTGCTTTCCCCAGTCCCCCAAACGCGCCTAGAACACCCGGTCAGTGTTGCTCCCATGATGGAACGCACTGACCGCCATTTCCGTTATTTTATGCGCCAAATTACGCGCCATACCTTGCTCTATACGGAAATGATCACCACCCAGGCGATTCTGCACGGGGACAAGGGGAAACTGTTAGATTTCTCGCCGGAAGAACATCCCCTCGTGTTGCAGTTAGGGGGGGATCATCCCCAAGACCTCGCCACCTGCGCCCAAATTGCCCAAGATTGGGGCTATGATGGCGTGAATCTCAATGTGGGATGTCCCAGTAGTCGGGTGCAAGATGGCAATTTTGGGGCCTGTTTGATGTTGCAACCGGAAAAAGTCGCCCGCGCTGTAGCGGCCATGATTGAAGCCGTACAGATTCCGGTGTCTGTGAAACATCGGATTGGGGTGGATGAGTGCGATCGCTACCAAGACCTCCGCCGCTTTGTGCAAATCGTCTCCGAGGCTGGATGTCAACAGTTTAGCGTCCATGCTCGCAAAGCTTGGTTACAAGGTTTAAGCCCCAAAGAAAACCGGGAAGTCCCCCCCCTACAATACGAAACCGTTCACCGTTTAAAACAAGAATTCCCCCACCTGTTTATTGAAATTAACGGAGGCATCAAAACCCTAGCCGAAGTTCAAAGCCAACTGCAAGCCGTAGATGGTGTAATGATTGGACGCGCCGCCTACGACACCCCCTATTTATTTGCTAAAGTAGATCAGATGTTTTATGGACAACTAGACCCTTTCCCCTCCCGTTCGGAAATCGTGCAAAGGATGTTACCCTATTTGGCAACTTGGGTCAGACAAGGGGTTAAATTAAATAGCCTAATCCGTCCCATGTTACAACTCTTTGCCGGACAACCGGGAACCAAAGCTTGGAAACGTCATTTAAGCGAAAATGCCCACCTCCCCGGCGCTGGGGTGGATGTGGTAGAGGCCGCCCTAGCCAAAGTCCAACCTTAACAAGTTAGAAGTCAAAGCATCGGGAGTCGGGAGTCGGGAATCGGGAGTCGGGAGTCGGGAGTCGGGAGTCGGGAATCGGAAGTAATGTCATTGCGAGGTACGAAGCAATCTAGTCAGGAGTCAGGAGATTGCCTCTCCCCCTCCCCCCCTCCCCCCCTCTCCCCCTCTCCCCCTCCCCCCCTCTCCGTTCCCCGTTCCCTAATTTTCAATTGAGCAATATGAGTGTACAAGTCGAGTTTTTGCCCAACGGTGTTACAGTAGAAGCAGCAGTTGGAGAACCGATGCTGCAAGTAGCCAAGCGGGCGGGAATTACTATACCGACAGGGTGTTTAATGGGGTCGTGTCATGCCTGCGAGGTGGAGTTAGAAGATGGGACTCCCATTTGTGCTTGTATCACATCGATTCCGGCGGGTCAAAAACACCTGAAGATCAATCTTTACTCAGATCCGGCGTGGTGAAAATTTGCCTTTGTGTTGGTTTGTTGATTTTATTGTGGTTGTGCTGGGGAGATCGTGCCGTAGCGGGAGAATGGCGCGGTTCTCACGGAACGCTGCGCGATCGCATCAACCAATATCCCAATTGGTTAGGAAAACCCCCCGTCCAAACCGCCCAAGGAGACTTAATTTATCCCGACTGGATGGCCGGACTCTGGCAAGTTAATAGTCCCCTCACTGATTTAGTCGCCCCCCTCTCCCCCGAAATCGTCACCCCCGGATTTGAAGGCAATCGCAAATATCTCAACGAACCGATTTATTTCCGCGTGCGTTTTATTCCCCAAACCCCCAAAATTCCCGTCGCCCTCAATCTCACCCGTCCTCCCCTTCCCCTCTCCACCCAAGCCTCTCCTAATATTATTGCCGACCGTGCCTTTAATGGTTGGGAGATTGCCAAGGCTTATTTAGGCGATCGCGCCGTCCTCGCCGTTCACATTGATCCCGACAACCCCAACCGCCAAATTACCCAACTGCGAGGAGAACGAGAACTCATTTCCACCGTCACCGGACGCACAACCGAACACCCCTCCTCCCAAGAATTCGTCACCACAGAACTCACCAATCAAGTCTTCCGCACCAACTCCCAAGTCTATATCAACGACGTAGAAACCACCACCGCCTACAGCCTCCAACCCACCGGAGACATCCTCGCCACCCAAATCACCGCCATCTACCTCTCCCCCCAAGATCCCAACTACTTTGAAGCCCTAGGCCGTCCCGTCGCCCTCTATCGTTATGACCTGCACCTAGAACCCCTGCCCACCCAAGACGCTAAACAGTAGGCGAACTAGCCAGCGCTAACCGTTGGTACAGCCTGGTCTTCCGATGTCCTAGGCCGTTGCACAGTAGAGGAACTACGCGCCCAAAAACAATAAATCCCAGTTATTTCCGCCCGTTACGTTGTGTAAAGGAGGGAGTATGTCAAAATATATGGCATTACCAATGAGACTAACAAAATATGCCAGTCGTTAGTTGGTTGGAATAGGCACAGCTTATAGAGTGAAGTCAACGATGATAGCCCCTGAACAAGTTAACAAAATCGTTTGGAATCAGCACCATGACCCCTTTGAAGTGCTAGGCCCCCACCCTTTAGAGGAAAATGGTAAAGTCAAAAGTTGGATTGTTCGCGCTTACCTGCCTCAAGCGGAAAAAGCTTGGGTAATCTGTCCCACCAACCGGAAAGAATACCCCATGCAATCCGTGCATCATCCCAACTTCTTCGAGTGCAAAATTGAGGTCGATGAACTCGCCAACTATCAACTGCGCATTCGAGGAGAAGGGCATGATCGCGTCATGTATGACCCCTACGCCTTCCGTTCCCCCGTCCTGACTGATTTTGACCTCCATCTCTTCTCCGAAGGCAACCACCATCGGATCTATGAGAAAATGGGCGCCCACCCCATGGAAATGAACGGCGTTCAAGGGGTTTACTTCGCCGTTTGGGCTCCCAATGCCCGCAACGTTTCCGTCATTGGACAATTTAACGATTGGGATGGTCGTCAGCACCAAATGCGCAAACGGGAAAACGGCACCTGGGAACTCTTTATCCCGGAAGTCAAACCCGGCACCATCTATAAATACGAAGTCAAAAACTGGGAAGGACATATCTACGAAAAAGCCGATCCCTACGGTTTCCAGCATGAAGTCCGTCCCCAAACCGCCTCCATCGTCGCTGACCTCGACTCCTACCAATGGAACGATGAAGCCTGGATGGAAAAACGGCGCATGACCGAAACCCTCAAAGAACCCATCTCCGTCTACGAGGTGCATCTTGGCTCTTGGCTTCATCGTGCCTATGAAGAACCCGCCCGTTATCTACGGGGAGAAGGCGACCCCGTACAAGTCGCAGAACTGCGACCCGGTGCGCGTTTCCTGACCTACTACGAACTGGCAGAAGAACTGATTCCCTACGTTAAAGAACTCGGCTACACCCACATTGAACTCTTGCCTGTCGCCGAACACCCCTTTGATGGCTCTTGGGGCTATCAAGTCACAGGGTACTACGCCCCAACCTCCCGTTTCGGTTCCCCCGAAGACTTCATGTATTTTGTAGACCAATGTCACCAGAACGGCATTGGTGTTTTAATTGACTGGGTACCCGGTCACTTCCCCAAAGATGGTCACGGCCTCGCCTTCTTTGATGGCAGCCATCTTTACGAATACGCCGACCCGCGCATTGGAGAACACAAAGAATGGGGAACCCTCGTCTTTAACTATGCCCGGAACGAAGTTCGGAACTTCCTCGTAGCCAACGCCCTGTTCTGGTTTGATAAATACCACATCGACGGAATGCGCGTGGACGCGGTGGCCTCCATGCTCTACCTCGACTATTTCCGGGAAGAATGGCTTCCCAACGAATACGGCGGCCGGGAACACCTCGCCGCCCGTGATTTTATCTGTCAGGTGAACAGTGTTCTGTTTAGCTACTATCCGGGTATCCTTTCCATTGCTGAAGAGTCTACCGACTGGCCGATGGTATCCTGGCCGACCTATGTAGGCGGGTTAGGCTTTAACCTGAAATGGAACATGGGCTGGATGCACGATATGCTGGACTATTTCCACATGGACCCCTGGTTCCGGCAGTTCCATCAAAACAACGTCACCTTTAGTATGTGGTACAACCACAGCGAAAACTATATGTTGGCGTTGTCTCATGATGAAGTGGTTCACTGTAAGAGCAGTATGTTGGGTAAAATGCCCGGTGACGAGTGGCAAAAATATGCCAATGTCCGCGCCCTCTTTACCTATATGTTCTGTCACCCCGGCAAGAAAACCATGTTCATGAGCATGGAAATTGGTCAGTGGAATGAATGGAACGTCTGGGCGGATTTAGAATGGCATTTACTGCAATATGACGCTCACCAACAGTTGAAACACTTCTTCTCGTCCTTAAATGCCTTGTATAAGAGCCAGCCTGCTTTATACGAAAAAGACTATGAAGAGTCTGGGTTTGAGTGGATTGACTGTAGCGATAACCGCCATAGTGTGGTGTCCTTTATGCGTCGCAGTAAGGATGACAGTGACTGGTTAATCACTGTTTGTAACTTCACGCCCCAACCCCACAGCCACTATCGCGTTGGAGTCCCGGAACCCGGTTTCTACGCGGAGTTATTCAACAGTGACTCGGGAGAATTTGGCGGCAGTAATATGGGGAATTTAGGCGGTAAATGGTCGGAGGATTGGTCTTTCCATAACCGTCCTTATTCTCTGGATTTATGTCTGCCTCCTTTGGGTGTGTTAGTCCTGAAGTTAGACCGGGAGAAAAAGTTAGACTCGGTTGAATAGGTTCTAGATTTAGTTGAGTAGAAAAAGGGGTAAGGTTCAACCTTACCCCTTTCTATTGTTATCTGTCGGTTGGGTGCAGTGCCAGCGCAATCTAACGACTCACTTTTGATTGGAGAGTGAACAACAAGGCTGATTATTGATTTTGATTGGCTTTGGTGTCTTGTACCGCGACCCAGAAAAAGAGTGCGGTTAGGGGAATGCTGGCGATTAAAATGGCGGTGGTGGCGGCCACGCCATAGGTGGGGTGTCCGTAGGCTAGTTCAAAGATAGAACCTACGGCGGCGATCGCACAAATACAAGACCCCATCAAAAAAACGCCGCTTTTCGGTGTCATGCCCATGTTAATTTCTCTTCCCCTCACTAAATGGGACGAACAGCTTGCATTGAAAAATGGTGCTTGTTCAATGCTTCTGCTAAGACTAACCCATTTTGGACTCGATCCACGAACAAAACCCCTGTTAGGTGATCCATTTCGTGTTGAATCGCCCGAGAGAGCAATCCCTTGGCCTTCATCCGTTGGGGGCGACCTTGTTGATCTTTATAACTCACTTCAATCACTTGAGGCCGCACCACTTCTAAATACACCCCCGGAATACTCAAACACCCTTCTTCCGCCGTACAGAGTTCTGGACTAGCGCCGACAATTTGGGGATTAATGAGAACGAGGGGAGGGGTGGCGGCATTGTCAGGTTCACAGTCAATGACAATTAACTGTTTGTGAATCGCCACTTGGGGGGCCGCTAAACCAATGCCATCGGAACTATACATGGTTTGCAGCATTTCCCGCGCCGTTTGTCGTATTGTTTCATCGACCCGATTAATGCGTTTGGCGGGTTGACGTAAAACGCGATCGCCAAGATAGTGAATCTCTAAAGGGGGTTTTTTTAACTTTTTCTTTTCAACCAGAACAGCAGAAGTCATAGAATTATCAGACAGGGACAGTATTTTAAGAACTTCTCCGATCTTAACAGCTACTTCGCGAGAGAGGTCGGTTCAGTGGGAGCAATTGGCCTAAAATTTTGGTCATTTCTCGCCCTTGTCTTGTACGATTAGCCCATCGCGTTCCACCATTCATGTTGCAACTTCTCACGAAACTCCGTTATCTTTGCCGAGAAACCCTCTCGGGTCTAAAACGAGGGGGATGGATGAATTGGGCGGCCATTAGTACCGTCACCGTCTCGTTATTCCTGTTTGGTCTTTCCCTCCAAACCAGTTGGCAACTGGATGCCCTCCTAGCCCATTTTGGCAGTCAGTTAGAGATTTCGGTCTATCTTCAGCCCGATGTATCCGGTCAAGATGTGCTAGAACAAGTCCAAGCTCTTCCCACGGTGCAACAGGTGCGTGTGGTGTCGAAGGAGGAAGCTTGGCAGTCTCTACTCTACGAATTGCGCGTCTCAGACCCAGAACAGGCCACCCAACAATTAGAAGGAAATCCCTTAGTGGATGAATTAAAAGTGATGGCCTTTTCCCCCCAAGCCGTGCCGAATCTCGTCGAACGCTTAACGACATTACCTCAAGTGGATTATTGTGTCTATGTCAATGAAGCGCGAGAACAGTTTGAACAATTACAAGCGGGTCTAAGCTGGGTCAGCCTGTCTTTGATTAGTATTTTATCAATTACGGCGATCGCCGTTGTCACCACCACCCTCCACCTCATCGCCGTTGCTCGACGCAATGAACTAGAAATTATGCAACTGGTTGGAGCGACCAAAGTTTGGATCATAATCCCCTTTATTTGTCAAGGTATTTTATTCGGATTAGCCGGGGGGACTCTATCTCTCATCCTTATCACAACCTTAAGAACATTAATCGCTCAATTTCTCTTTACAGACCAAGAATTTTTACGGTTTCTCACCGAACAACTCACCCTGACCTCCCTACAAATGTCCATCCTCCCCCTCATTTTGTTAAGCTTAGGGGGCGGAATTGGCTTAATCAGTAGTTATCTCGCCCTCCGCCGTCTAGCACTACGCTAGAGTGAGTTCAGGAACAGTTTACTTTTCACTCAGAAAAAATTCAGATATTTTGGGTTTGTTAAAATAAGTTATCACCGTTTCTAATCCAGAAATTACAGACCGAAACCTCCATGATTCAATCTCTCAAAACCCTTACCCCCTTTCAGCAAAAACTCTGCTCGCCCCTGACAAAATCTACCATCACCGTTTTACAAATTAACCTCGGCAAACGCTGCAATTTAGCCTGTACTCATTGCCATGTGGAAGCAGGGCCTCAACGCACAGAAGAACTTAGCCCAGAAATTTGTCAACAACTCCTAGAACTCATTGCCCGCTTCCCCCAAATTCAAACCGTTGATTTAACCGGGGGCGCACCGGAAATGAACTATGGTTTTCGCCCTCTAGTGGAACAAGCAAGACGATATGAGAAAGAAATTATTGTACGGTCGAATTTAACAATTTTCTTTGAACCGGAATTTACAGACCTGCCAGAATATTTTGCGGAGAATCAGGTGCGAGTGGTGGCTTCTCTGCCTTGTTATTTAGAAGCCAATGTAGACGGGCAAAGGGGAGCAGGGGTTTATCAAAAGTCGATTGAGGCACTAAAACGCTTGAATGAACAAGGCTATGGCACTCATCCCAATCTGATCCTTGATTTAGTCTATAATCCTCCCCTACCCAAATCAAATCACTTTACATTACCCCCAGAACAAAAAAAGTTAGAACGGGATTACAAAGCCTATTTAAAGGAACATTTTGCTATTGACTTTAATCAGCTTTTGACTATTACCAACTTGCCGATTGGTCGCACAAAGCAATATTTAGAACGGCGTAAATTAGCCCCCGATTATGTGCAATTCTTAGAGGATAATTATAACCCAGACACTGTTAGCAATTTGATGTGTCGGAATGAATTGTCGATCGATTATTTGGGCAATATTTATGACTGTGACTTTAATCAGATGGAAAATTTACCTGCACGGGATAGCAACGGTCAAAAATTAACGGTTCAAAAGCTTCTCGAATTGAACAACCTAGACCTAATTAAAACGATTCAAACCGCCGCCTATTGTTATGGTTGTACAGCCGGATCTGGTTCCAGTTGTGGGGGGGCGTTATTGTAGGGCGAAGAATCAATCATCAATCAAGGGCTAAGGCTTTTCCCCTTGCCTTAGCTCTTCATCAATTATCTTGGAGTCTTGACCCTTGAGGACTGCTTCTTAGATTTCTCATCCATTCTTAACAAAAACTTTACATCGTTGTAGAGAATCTAAATAGTAGACCGGGGCAAAATTGCCTTAAGATTAAACTCAAAGTCCCAAAAATCAACCTTATGAGAATCCTTGTTACAGGTGGTGCTGGCTTTTTAGGATCCCACCTCATTGACCGTCTGATGGCAGCAGGTCATGAAGTCATTTGCTTGGACAATTTTTACACCGGGCGGAAACGGAATATCTTGCACTGGCTAGACAATCCCTATTTTGAGTTGGTGCGCCATGATATTACAGAACCGATTCGGTTAGAGGTAGATCAGATTTACCACTTAGCTTGTCCGGCCTCTCCAGTCCATTATCAATACAACCCCGTCAAGACGATTAAAACCAATGTCATGGGGACTTTGAATATGTTGGGACTGGCTAAACGGGTGAAAGCGCGCTTTTTCTTGGCTTCAACTTCGGAAGTGTACGGAGATCCCACAGTCCACCCCCAAACGGAGGACTATCGGGGGAATGTGAACTGTAACGGAATCCGGGCTTGTTATGATGAGGGGAAACGGGTAGCGGAAACCCTGACCTATGACTATCATCGGCAAAATGGGGTAGATGTGCGGGTGGTGCGGATTTTCAACACCTATGGCCCGCGAATGTTGCCCAATGATGGGCGGGTGGTGAGTAATTTTATTGTGCAGGCGCTACAGGGTAAACCTCTGACGGTGTATGGGGATGGTTCCCAAACTCGCAGTTTTTGTTATGTGTCGGATTTGATTGAAGGGTTTATCCGACTGATGAATAGTGATTATACGGATCCGGTGAATATCGGTAATCCGGGGGAGTATACCATTTTGGAGTTAGCCCAAGCGATTCAGGGCATGATTAATCCGGAGGCGGAATTGATTTATGAACCGTTGCCCCAAGATGATCCTAAACAACGTCAGCCGGATATTACTCGTGCTAAAAATTTATTGGGCTGGGAGCCGACGGTGCATCTACAAGAGGGCTTAAAACAGACGATTGATTATTTCCGCGATCGCCTAAACCAAGACCTTTAACCCAAAAACGAGCTTTCGCCCCACTTCTAGGGGACTCAACCTTACAAATCTACCCACTTTTTTTGAGGATTAATCTTATGCGCGTTTGTGTCATCGGTACGGGCTATGTCGGTTTAGTGACGGGAGTCTGTCTCTCTCAAATTGGCCATAATGTGATTTGTATAGATAACAATGAAGATAAAGTCAAACTCATGAAAGCGGGGCAAACCCCCATCTATGAACCCGGACTTTCGGAGTTAATGCAGTCCTGTATGGCGGCGGGTCGTTTGGAATTTACTGTAGATTTAGAGCGTGGGGTACAAAATAGCGATATTCTCTTTATCGCTGTGGGAACTCCCGCTTTACCGAATGGGGAAAGTGACACCCGCTATGTGGAAGCGGTAGCGCGGGGCATTGGAACCCATCTCAACGACGGTTATAAGGTGATTGTCAACAAGTCCACGGTTCCCATTGGGTCGGGGGACTGGGTGCGGATGATTGTTTTAGATGGGGTGGCTGAACGCCAGAAAACCCTTGTTGGCGCTGGGGGAGGTGGGGATGAAACCACGGAAATTACAGCCCAGTTTGATGTGGTGAGTAACCCGGAATTCCTGCGGGAAGGTTCGGCGGTTTATGATACATTTAACCCCGACCGCATTGTTTTGGGCAGTAATAGCCAAAAAGCCCTAGAAATGATGCAGGAACTCTATCAGCCTTTGGTAGACCGCAGCTTTGCTGAGGATAAGAGTTTACCCCCGGTTCCGGTGGTGTTAACGGATTTGAATTCAGCCGAGATGATTAAGTACGCGGCGAATTCCTTCCTGGCGACTAAGATTAGTTTTGTCAATGAGATTGCCAATATTTGCGATCGCGTCGGTGCCGATGTAACCCAAGTTGCCCAAGGCATTGGTTTAGACTCCCGCATTGGGACAAAATTCCTCCAAGCGGGGTTAGGTTGGGGGGGATCTTGTTTCCCCAAAGACGTTTCCGCCCTCATTCATACGGCCGACGACTACGGTTATGATGCCGAATTACTCAAAGCGGCCGTGAGTGTGAACCAACGGCAACGGCTGATTATCATTGAGAAACTGCAACATGAGTTAAAAATCCTCAAAGGAAAAGTCGTAGGACTCTTGGGGTTAACCTTTAAACCCGACACCGACGATATGCGCGACGCACCCGCTTTAGACTTAATTGAACAGTTGAACCGTTTGGGGGCGAAAGTGAAGGCCTACGACCCCATTGTGTCTCAATCTGGCATGAGTAGCGGGTTATCCCATGTAATTGTAGAAACTGACCCCGAACGCTTGGCTGATGGTTGTGATGCGCTAGTCTTGGTGACAGATTGGAAACAATTCGCCCATCTCGACTATGGGAAATTAGCCAGTTTAGTCAACACTAAAATCATCATCGACGGTCGGAATTATTTAGACCGCGAGGCCGCAGAAGCGGCTGGTTTCCGCTATGTCGGGATTGGTCATTAAGTCCTGAATGTTCCACGGTTTTGGATGTCAATAACCGGGTTTCCTCGACAGAAACCCGGTTTCAACCGTGAGGTCAGAAAATGGCTACAGGTATTTCTAAAACAAATAGAGAATTCCCGGCCAAGTCTCCAAGGGGGTAGTGGATTGGACTAGGTGCATCCCAGCCCCTGCAAACCGATTAAAGGCTTGATTCGCGGCCTCGGTGAAGTCTACCACCCCCGGCACCACGACGGGAGAGGTACAGTCTTCCAATAAATAGACCTTTTGAGCAAGTTTCGGGTCTTGGGCTTGAATTTCCGTCAATAGGTCATCAATCGTCCAAGCGACACAGTGACTCTTAGCTTGTCCGGCAATAATCACGGCATCGAATTCAAGTAGTCTTTGCATTAACGCCTTGTTTTTCTCGGCGATAGGTTGACCGTCGGCTCCCGTTAGGACTTCCGGCCGTAAGACTGAGTAATTTTCCGTGAGGGGATTTCCCCCTTTCAGTTCAAAATGGGTCTGACTCTGGCGGGCGATATTGTGGAAAAAACAGGCCTCTTCAATGGCGGCAACGAGGGCGTGACCAATGCCCCCTAACATGGAGTGATAGGGCCAAATGGTGAGGGGATATTTGCCATCGGCGGTGAGTTGTTGGACGTAGTGGCGGGCATAGCGTTCTAAGTCTAGGAGATTGTACCCCAGACTGGGGGCAATGGCGGGGTTGACTTGCCAGATCCCTTGTTCTAGGTCTGAGGGGGTGATCTGAGTGGCGGCGGGTGTGGGGTGTTCCCCCTGCTGATTCACCCAGAATACAGGGTGAAAAATCTGCATGGCGCTATGGGTGTCTAAGGTGGGGGTAATGTTGGTAATGATGCCTAAATTGCGATAAATAAAGGCAGAGAGGCGGGTATTATCTTCAATCGCCCCTCGACCGGAAGCCCCTCCGACAAATAGTTCAAAATCGGGTAAACAGAAGGTATTTTGTGCATCAATGATTAGTAAACAAATGCGGGTTTGATCGGTGTGAGCGGGGGTGATTTGATGGGCTTTCGCCCACTGTTGGGCTTCAAGGGCGCGTTGTTGGTAAGGGACGCGCCACACTTCGCCCACTGTTTGGGGGTTGAAGAAGGAGGGGATGGGATATTCTGGCATGGTGGCTCAGGGTTGGTGTGGAAATTGCCCTAAATTTTAACAAGATTGTCGAGAATTCCCCATCCCTTGGGGGAGTTTACTTCGCGGGGACTGTCAACCAAGCCAATAAAAAACCTCAGTGGGTCAACTGAGGTAAAGAGGTCTTAATGATGTTGAAACTCTGTCGGGAGTTATCGTCTTGTTCTATAAATATGATGCTAAAAATAATCGGGTTTTACATTGATCTCTATCTCTATTGAGGCGTGAATTAACACACAGTTTTGTTGTGACCTGAAATAGAATTAAGCTGTGATAAGAATCACAGGGATTTTATATAATTAGAAAATTTAAGGGCTAAAGAAAAAACAAGGGCGTTTTATCCCTTGTTTTACTAGCAATATGTTTTCATAACTTCAGAACTAAGTTAACCTTGCTTGTCCTCCTAAAATGTGTCGAGCAAGGAAGAGGGGGGGTTAGGCGGCGAGGTGAATTCGTCCGCGTTGGTAGGCTCTCAGGAGGCGGTCTACGGCGCGTCTTTCTTCTTCGTCGAGTTCTTCGTTAGTGACGGCGGCGAGGAGGCCGTAGCGATCGCCTAATGTTAAAGTTTTGGTTTCTGCACTAGCGGCGAGGATTTCAGAGATGGCACCGGGGATAAGTTGAAGTTGGGGAAACATTGTTTTTAGGAGGTCTTGGTTTGCTATGTTCCTACTATCTCTTTTTTTCCCGGTTTCTCCAGTGATATGCTTCTGTCAAGGTTTGTAAACTTGATCAACGTCAGGAGTGATGCAGGTTTGGGGATTTCTGCGATCTAGATTAGGGTTTTAGGCGATCTGTGTCACTATTCCCTCGGGCTTGTTGGGGAACGGGGAGCAGGGGAGCAGGGGAGAATTATTCCCTATTACCTAGGGTCTGCTGAATAACACGCCTATGCTAGGCTCAACAAGGGAACAGGGAACTCTTAACAGGGAACAGATCATCTAAAACTGGCACAATTGCCTATTCCCGACTCCCGACTCCCGACTCCCGACTCCCGATTCCCCAACTCTCGGACTTATTCAGCAAGCCCTACCTATTCCCTATTCCCCATCTTCCCCCTTGAAACGCAACCATCAAAACTAATAACACTGGAGTTAACCAATCCCCCCAACGGACATAAAGGGTTTGAGTTTGCCGACGGTATAAGGTGCCGATGTAGGTTTCATAGCGGTTAATGCCGGAAATCCAGAGGGTGCGGCCGTGGGGATCAACCCAAGCGGAATATCCCGTATTGGTGGCACGGGCTGCCCAACGATCATTCTCAATGGCGCGCATTACGTCCTGGGCGTGGTGCTGGGCGGGCATGACTTCGCTGTAATGGGCGTTGTTGGAGGCGGTGAGGATGAATTCTCCCCCTTGTCGCGTTTGGCGGCGGAAATGGTCAGCAAAGGCGGATTCGTAGCAAATACCGACAATGGCTTGACCGAAAGGAGTCTGGACAATTTGATCGGGTTCCCCAAAGGCTAAATGAGCGTCGAGGGGGGAAAGACGGTTGATAAAGGGACTTAAGAGGGACTCAAAGGGGATATATTCACCCAGGGGGACTAATTTCACTTTGTCGTAGCGGTGTAAGATTTCTCCTGTGCCGCTGAGGGTGAATAGGCTGTTGGTGAGGCGATCGCCGTTTTGACCAAATCCCCCCATCCACACTAACACCCCTTGGTTTAAGACCGCTTGATAAAAGGAACGAGTCTGGCGAAAGGACTCATTCCAAATAAAGGGTAAGGCCGTTTCTGGGGTTAACACCGCGTCCACCCCCTGACGAGTTAAATCTAAATAGCCTTGGGTGTAGCCTTCAATGGCCTTTTGCCAGCCCGCCGGATAGAGTTTAATCTCGTTGGGAACATTGCCCTGAATAATGCCAAGGGTGAGCGGATTTTGGTTATTCAGAGGGCGACTGTAAAGCGTCAATCCTACCCCATGCAGCAACAGACAAGCACTGAGCGCCCAGCCCAAGGCTTGCCAACGACGAGAGAGTAAACCCTCGCCGAGGATTCCATTCACTAAAACAATGGCCGCCGTCACCATGCCCGATCCCGACAGTTGCCCCAGATGCAGGATCAATAGATTATGGGGGCTTTGGGTATAGGCTAAGGACGACCACCACAAATCCCCGGAACGCCAGAGCGCCTCTAAACCACACCAGAGGGCAATTCCGGTCAAAATACGGCTAAACGAGGCTAAACGGGGCAAAATTGCGGCAAATCGGCTCATTTTGGGGGAGGGATGCACCCGGTCTAACCACGCCATCCCGAAAGCCCAACTCCCCACAAGGGCAGCCCCCCAAGCGGTGATAAACAGCCAACAAAACAGGGCAATGAGCAAACTGGCCAACCAAGGGACTCCCATCCAAGTCATGGGGTGGATTCCGGTGATCCAAAATAGGGCTAAACCGTGATAACCACAGCCCCAAACCAGACCATAAAGGAGGGCTTGTCGGGGGGTTCCTCGCACCACCGCCCACCACAGGGGAGCAAGGGCAATCCAAGCGAAGGGAAAGGCTTCGAGGGGGGCGGGGGTGAAGCCCATTAATAAGCCCCCACAGAGAACCCAGCCTAAATCGCCTTTTAACGCTTGTCCCCATCGGGTAAATCTTTTGCGCCCCATTAACGATCCTCCCAAGGTGACAACCAAGGACAGAGTTCTAATAACTCTTGGGGACTTAAACCGATTTGTTGCGCCCGGGCATCTAGGGGGATGGAGGGAAGGCGACGATTGGAGGCTGGGGGGATTTGTTTGGGGGGGGAGA
The DNA here is from genome assembly GCF_000314005.1 of Spirulina subsalsa PCC 9445. Classification (NCBI taxonomy): domain Bacteria; kingdom Bacillati; phylum Cyanobacteriota; class Cyanophyceae; order Spirulinales; family Spirulinaceae; genus Spirulina; species Spirulina subsalsa. Next base: position 2,396,845 of record NZ_JH980292.1, on the reverse strand, counting down.
TGGGTTCCGGGGGGAGGACATGAACAACGGTTTGTTGCTCTAAATCGTTCACTTTGTCGTTAAGGGAGGTGATTTTACCATTGAGTTTAGTGAGGGCCCTCGCTAGTTTTTCCAGTTTCTCGTCGGTGGATGATTTTTTAGTTTTGCCCAAAAACTGCGCGATCGCCATTTTCATCACATCATTCCGGGTGAGTCCGTGGCGTTGGGCAAAATCATCCACTTCCGCCAGCCAGTCCTCTGGCAACTTTACCCCAATGTTTTTTAAGGTCATGGATTTAGAACAAAGGTGAACAAGCATTCAGGACTATTTTAGAATCTCTGCCCCCGTCTTATACTGACATCCTCCCCTGCTCTCCTAACCCCCATTACAGGATGAGCAGTTGTGAAACAGGAATTTCGAGATGTGGGAAGGTCAGAGGGGAGATTGTTCCCTTAGTATAAGTTGCTGGCTGGCTGTATTGTCCGTTTACAGGCTGCTGCATCACAATGAGTTGCAGACTGTTGAGATCCACTACCCAATATTCTCCAATGCCTGCCTCGGCGTAAATAGCGGCTTTTGTGGTCAGGTCTTGATTCAGGCTGCTATAGGTAATTTCAATCAGCCAGAAAATATCCGAGGGGTAGGGATGGCGGGAGGAGTAGGTTCTCCCCAAGGGGCGTACAATAGCCAGATCGGGAATAGGTTCAGAATCGTTAGGGAGGGTGATGGGATGTGCTTCTCTGATTTTGGCCTGATCTCCTAAACAACGACGCAGGAAATCCCCTATCTCGCTGTTAACGTAGGCATGGGGTTCACGTTCTGGCGACATAACGATCAGTTCACCTTTTAACAGTTCAAGGGGCTGGTTGTTGAAGATTCCGGCGGTAACGGCTTGATGATAGTGGTCTAGAGTCCATTTATAGGGGGTTGCAATCATACTCTTTAAGGGTGAGTGGTAGGGCAAAAAGCCCTAATCTGGGGAGAGTTGCTCTGGGTCAATCCCAAGGGCTTGTAAACGGGCTTGCAGTTGCTGTAATGCCCGTTCGGCCTGTTCGGCCCGTTCTCGCTCTTGTTCGGCCCGTTCTCGCTCCTGTTCGGCACGTTCCCGTTCCTGTTCGGCCCGTTCCCGTTCCTGTTCGGCACGTTCTCGCTCTTGTTGCGCTAATTCCTCCCCTAACAGGATTAAATGACCCTGTGCATCATAAAAGCGTAACCAGGGGGCTGTTTCCTTTAAAATCTTTCCCTGCCAGAGTCCTAACCATAACCCTAATCTGGCACACCACAGATGGCCTTGTGGGTTGGGTAAAATGTCGTGATAGCTGCCATCTTCTCCTAAATGCCAACCTTGCAAGGATTGGGGGGTGAAAGGGTCATAAATGAAATAATCAGACGTTCTAAAGGTTTGTTCGTAGAGTTGTTTTTTCTCCCCTCTGTCTTGGCGTGCTGTGGAGGGAGACATTAACTCAACAATCACATCAGGATAACGTCCCGCTTCTTCCCAAACGACCCAGCCTTGACGTTCTCGGGTACTGTCTACATTTAAGGTGACAAAAAAATCAGGGCCTTTAAAGTCTCGGTTGCGGGCTTGTTCGCTACTGTAGTAAACGAACATATTCCCACCGACAAAATAATCCTCTCGTCCTCGATAAGCTTGGTGAACGGCTTCAATCAGGACGTTCATGGCGATGCGATGGCGATTACTTTCCAAGGGTTCTCCGTCGTCAAAAATTAAATCAGTGGGGGGAGGGGGAGGACTCCAAGCCTCAGATTCTTTGAATTCAAGGGTTTCTGGGGGTGAACTGATTTCGCGGGTGGTATCCATAGACGAAAGCGCTATTGTTCTCTCACTAGCTTAAAACAATTGTACCGAATTGGGCGGAGGGTGTGGGGGTTAAGTGATAACCCAGAGATAAACAGTAGATTCTTCTTCGGAGTGGGGGAGATGGATCACTTGATCGGGGGGCCAGTCGTCCATGTCGAATTGATGGGAGAGGATGCGATCGCCTTTTTGTAATTGTTGGAACAGTTGGGGGCGGAGTTTTAGGTTGAGGTGGGGGAGTAAATAGAGAATTACAACAGTGGCCTGGCGAAAATCTGTCTCGAATAAATCCTGTTGAATAAAAGTGACGCGATTCCCTACTCCGGCTTGGTTTGCGCGGGTTTGGGCTTGGGCAATGCGATCGCCATCTAGATCAATTCCCACCCCAGAACAACCATAGCGCTGGGCAGCCGTAATCAAAAAGCGCCCATCCCCACAGCCCAAATCATAAACCACATCTTCCCCCCTCAGTTGAGCCAGTTCTAGCATAACTTCCAGCGCATCATAGGGGGTGGGAATGTAGGCAATATCAGGTTTTCGTTTAGACATGGGGAATAGGAGATAGGCCGTCGCGAATAGACAATTATTATCACGTATCCTTCCCGCACAACCCTATCTCTCTTTTGGGATTGCCAAGACGGATCACGAGTTATGTTAAAATTCTTGTCAATTCTGAAAACGCTGTATTGGAAAGGTCAATTAATCAATGAACATAGCAATGCTGTTGGCTGAACTACCCGAAGCTTACCGGATTTTCGACCCCCTCGTGGATGTTCTCCCCCTGATTCCCTTGTTTTTCCTGTTACTCGCCTTTGTGTGGCAGGCTGCCGTGGGTTTCAAATAAACTCCACCCTGAAAAACCAAATAAGCAAAAGGGCATCTGCTTGACAGGTGTCCTTTTTCGTGGTTAGCGGTTAATCTGGATTAGCAGTCCCTTAATATCCTCCTCTACTTTGACTCCCAAAATATATGTCAGTTAAGTTATCCGTTCGTTGGCTGACTCACCTCCTAGGTCGCATTCCCCTACGAGTGATCTTGATTGTCCCCTTCACCGTCCAAATTTTTGGTACGGTGGGCTTAATTGGCTGGTTGTCCTATCGCAACGGACAAAGTGCTGTCACCAGTTTAGCCGATCAACTGCGTAATCAAATTAGTGGTCAAATTGCCCAAACCTTAACCCATTATTTAGAACTTCCCCACACCATTAATCACCTGAATCAAGATATTTTGGATCTGGGTTTATTAGAAGTTAACGACTTAACAGGGCTTCAACTGCATTTTTGGCGACAAATGCAGAAGTTTGACCAGATTAGTTATATTTATTTCGGCAATGAACAAGGGGAATATATCGGCATTGAACGCTGGGAGGACGGCGTTTTTCGCGTAGAAGTGACCGACGAAAACACCAACAGGGATGGCTACACTTACCTAGCAGATGAACAAGGAAACCGACAAGAATTAGTTAAAATTACCCCTAGTTATGACCCCAGAAAGCGACCTTGGTATACAGTTCCTCGTAGTACCGGACAATCGCGCTGGAGTGAAATTTATGCCTATTATTCCGAGCCAAAACTAACCATTAGTGCCAATCGTCCTTATTTCAACCCAGAAGGGGAATTAAAAGGGGTTTTAGGGGCAGATTTAGTCCTCGCGGATATTAGTGATTTTTTACGAAGTTTAACCCTTACCCCATCGGGAAAAACCTTTATCCTAGAAACCTCGGGAGAGTTAGTAGCCACTTCTACAGAGGAATTGCCTTTTTTGATTGATGAACAACAAAATCCACAACGTCTTGATGCCAAAGCAAGCCAAGATTTAGTTACCCAGAAAACCAGTGAATTTTTAAGCCAATACTTTGGCAATCTTCGCTATATCAAAGCTAGTCAAAATCTGGATTTTACCTTAAACCAAGAAACCCAATATATCCAAGTCGTCCCCTTTTCTGATCCTCGGGGAATTAATTGGATTATTGTGGTAGTAGTACCAGAATCCGATTTTATGGCGGAAATTAATGCCAATCGACGCACCACAATTTTACTCTCTTTGGGGGCGTTAATCGTTGCGGTCATTTTGGGCATTATTACCACTCGTTGGATTACTCAACCGATTTTAGACTTAAAACAAGCGGCTTCGAGTCTTTCGGAGGGAGATTTTAGCCCAACGGTAGAGTTAGATCGTACTGATGAATTAGGGGTATTGGCCGCCGCTTTTAATCGGATGGCGCATCAACTGCAAGAATCGTTTCATGTCCTGGAAGAAAAGAACACAGAATTACAACAATTAAATCGTTTAAAAGATGAATTTTTAGCCAATACATCCCATGAGTTACGCACCCCTTTAAATGGAATTATTGGCTTGGCAGAATCCCTTATTGATGGGGCAACGGGAGAGTTACCCGAGGAAACTAAAACCAATTTAGCGATGATTTCAGCCAGTGGTCAACGGTTGTCTAATTTAGTTAATGATTTGTTAGATTTTTCTAAGTTACGCCATCATCGCCTTGAGTTACAAGTTAGGTCGGTGAATCTTAAATCAATTGCTCAAATGGTCTTGAATTTATCCCGTCCTTTGGTGCAAGGCAAGCCCCTTGAGTTACAAAATAAGATTACAGATGACTTGCCTTTAGCGGCGGCTGATGAGAACCGATTACAGCAGATTTTATATAACTTAATCGGCAATGCTATTAAGTTTACTAAAAAAGGGGAGGTCTGTATTTCGGCAAAAGTATTAACGACGGATGAAGCAATTGCCATTGAGTATCAAGACTATTTAGCTGATTTAATTCAGCCAGATTCTTGTTTAGCGATTACGATTTCTGATACTGGGATTGGTATTCCTACGGATAAAGTTGAGCGCATTTTTGAGGCCTTTGAACAGGGGGATGGTTCAACAGCGCGGGCTTATGGGGGGACGGGTTTGGGGTTAGCAGTGACGCAACAGTTAGTCGAATTACATGGGGGTAAAATTACGGTTACTTCTCAAGTCAATGTGGGATCAAAGTTCACCTTTACTTTACCTATTGCGCTGGATCAAAAACTGTCTTCCAGTGGTGAAAATTTTTCCAAAACTCAGGGAAATATTTTATCTAAGTTGACGGAAAATGAATCATCAGAAGTTACGGCCTCTGAACTGTCCTTATTAGTTTCTGAAATTCAATCTATCACGACCAATGAAAGAGAAGAAATGGAGGAAGAACTAAAAATTTTAATTGTTGATGATGAGCCAGTTAATTTACAGGTTTTAAAAAATAATCTTTCCTTGCAAAGTTACTCGATTACTCAAGCAACGGATGGTTTAGAGGCTTTAAGAATTATTGAAAATGGCTTTGTGCCGGATTTAATGTTATTGGATGTGATGATGCCGCGTATGACGGGATATGAAGTCAGTCAAAAGATACGAGAAAAGTTTTCTGCTAGTGAGTTACCGATCGTGATGTTAACAGCCAAAAATCAAGTAACGGATTTGGTGGAAGGATTTGGGGCAGGTGCTAATGATTATTTGACTAAACCCTTTTCTAAAAATGAGTTACTCGCCCGGATTAAAACCCATATTAAGTTAGCCAAAATTACGGCAGCTTATGGTCGTTTTGTTCCCCATGACTTCTTACATTTTTTGGGGTATGAAAGCATTATAGATGTAAAATTAGGGGATCATATTCAAAAAGAAATGAGTATTTTGTTTACGGATATTCGTTCCTTTACGACCCTTTCTGAGGGGATGTCTCCCGAGGAGAATTTTAACTTTATTAACCGTTATTTGAGTCTAGTGAGTCCAGCAATTCGGGATAACAATGGGTTTATTGATAAGTATATTGGGGATGCAATTATGGCACTGTTTACCCAGTCGGTGAATGATGCGGTGCAGGGTGCGATCGCCTTACAGGGACGAGTGAAGGTATTTAATCAAGAACAGTGCGATCGCGGATACCCCCCCATTACTATCGGTGTCGGTGTCCATACCGGGACATTGATGTTAGGGACAATTGGGGAAAAGCAACGGATGGAAAGCACGGTAATCGCCGATGCCGTTAATTTAGCCTCTCGTTTGGAGGGACTCACCAAACTCTATCACGCCAGTATTTTGATCAGTGGGACAGTCTTTAGTCAATTGACGGATATTGGTCAATATGATTATCGTTTTGTTGATCGGGTGCGGGTGAAAGGGAAAAATGCCCCGGTCGCTGTGTTTGAGGTGTTTAATGGGGATGATCCCCCCCAGCGTAACTTGAAGAAACAAACCAAAACCCAGTTTGAACAAGCCGTTGTTTTGTTCTATCAAGGCCATTTGACGGAAGCAGAATCTTTGTTACAAGACATTGCAGAGATTAATCCAGAGGATGGTTTAGTCCAGTTTTATCTCCAACGTGTCAGCCGTGGTCAGATGGGGGAATTGATCATGGAAAATTGAAGTCCGCAGGAATATTTTAAGTCTGCAACCCCTTCTTTCGGCAGAGTTTCATGAAGGACATCTGAATAATTTAAGGTCTTAAGAATTTACCGATTAACGAGATGTATGCTTCGTCTTGACTGCGACCTTCTAGGTCGTTGGCTAGATAGTTCATATCATCTTCTGGTTCTTGGGCAATCCAAGCTCTTTCATAGGCTATCCAGTTCGGTAGATCATTCTGGGTATAACTCCATCCGAAGTCAATGATGTAAACCTGCCATTCGCCTTGGGTATTAATAGAAATAACAAGGTTATTTCCATGTAGGTCATTATGAATGATGTTATATCTATGTAGCTGGTCGATAGATTCCAAACTGACCTTTAATATTTCTCCCAAGGTTTCTAGGGGAATTTCTCCAGCCAAAGCGGCTTCAGCATAATCCCCAAGAGAAGCGGCATTGTTAATCATCAACATGGCGTATTCTTCTGATTCTCCCCAACTATCATCTAAATACTCTGGATGCAGTTCAGGGACTATACTTGAATCTTGTAATTGCCGAATAATCTCAATTTCATTAGCAATAATGTTAGGATTTTCTCCTACTCTTGGAGTTTTTAGAAGCCACTTTTTACCGTTTTCTTCACCGTAAAGAGAGATGACAGCGTTCTGCCCTCTTTGTAAACGGTAACTTAAAGGGGTATTGGTTGCAACTTGAGTATACCATTTATAATTATCTTTCATTTTTGAATGGGATGTAGCCTATAGATCATTAACACAGCAAGAACCGAGTTAGGATTGTTTCACTAGCACAGTCTAGGAACTTTTTCATCTCGTTTATTAACGCTGTCCCATACTAACTGGGAAGCAATAATCCGTCAATTAGCCTCAATGATGCAAAAACAAGACAGAAAACTATGACTCAAGATCCCCATCTCGATCCAGAAACGGATCTCGCTGTCACTCCTGATCCGACAGCCTATCAATGGCGGTGGCAGGATATTGTCCTAGGTCTACAAATGCTGTTTGTGGCCTTTGGTGCTTTAGTTTTAGTGCCGATTCTTACGGGATTGGATCCTAATGTGGCTCTCTTTACAGCCGGGTTAGGGACTTTAGTGTTTCAATTGGTGACGGGGGGAAAAGTCCCCGTTTTTTTAGCCTCGTCCTTTGCCTTTATTGCACCGATTCAACTGGGGGTTAAACAATATGGCTTACCCCAAACTCTATCCGGATTAATGGCGGCTGGAGGGTTGTATTTAGTCCTCAGTTTGCTAATTTTTTGGCGAGGGCCAGGGTTTTTATTGCGCTTACTGCCTCCCATTGTCACCGGACCTGTGATTATGGTGATCGGTCTATCTTTGGCTCCCATTGCGGTGAATATGGCCTCGGAAGCGGGCGATCGCTATACGGCAACCATGGCCTTGGGAGTGGCGGCCGCTTCGTTGTTAGCGACCATGATCACGGCCTTATTTAGTCGAGGATGGCTACATCTTGTTCCCATTTTGGTGGGGATTTTGACCGGATATTTAGTGGCCTTACCCCTTGGTATGGTGGATTTTAGCCCCTTGGCCGAGGCGCCTTGGTTTGCCATGCCTAATTTTACTTTTCCCGTGGTGCATGGGCCGGCCATCTTGTTTCTGGTCCCTGTGGCGATCGCACCTGCGATTGAACATTTTGGCGATATCTTGGCCATTGGGGCTGTGGCGAAAAAAGAGTATTTTCGAGATCCCGGTGTCCATCGCACCCTGTTGGGAGATGGTTTAGCCACCAGTTTGGCCGCCTTTTTCGGGGGGCCGCCCAATACCACCTATTCTGAAGTGACGGGGGCTGTTGCCCTAACCAAAAGCTTTAATCCGGCCATTATGACCTGGGCGGCGTTATGCTCGGTTTTATTGGCCTTTGTGGGCAAATTGGGAGCATTTTTAAGCACCATTCCCACCCCTGTTATGGGAGGAATTGTAGTGATTCTTTTTGGAACTATTGTCGTGATTGGGATTAATACCCTAGCCCAGTCAGGGCAAGATTTGTTAAAGTCCCGGAATGTAGTGATTATGGCGGTGATTTTGGTCTTAGGGGTTGGGGGTTTAGCCGTGAAAACCGGGAATTTCGGCTTAGAAGGGATTGGTTTATCCGCCGTGTTGGGTGTGGTGTTGAATTTATTGATTCCTGAAGGACAGACGGAGGAATAAGGGGGTTTGGGGTGTAGGGGTGATTCATGAATTACCCCTAGGGCCATCGTGACTGTTCACTATTTACCCAATGTTTACCGCGCCTTTACCTCCACCCCCTAGGCTAGAGGAGAAATGGTTTATCCAGTCCTCCTCTCCCTTGGTTTCCTATGTATTTAGTCCAATCCACCCGTTCCGAATCTCCTCACATTATTTCCCCCGAAGAGCGTCGGCTACATCTCCATCATCGAGGCGATCGCATTATCCTAAACAATCAAGGTTTATGGCAGGTCTACCGGGGTTATGTCCAACTCAGCGCCACCCAAATGAGTGGCGAGGAAGTCATGTTAGGCTGGGTGCAACCCAACGGTTTTTTTGGTCAATCCCTCAGTCGTCTCCAAGTCTGTGAAGCGCGGGCTTTATCCGATGTCTATTTACGCTGGTTTTTCTTGTCGGAACTTGAGCAATCCCCCCACCTTGCCCAATTAGTCTTTAAGCAATTAACCCATCGCATCCGCCAAAGTGAGGCTTTATTAGCCATTGCCGGACAAAAACGGGTAGAAGAACGTCTTTACTATTTCCTCAAACTGCTTAAAGACGAACTGGGAGAAACCACCCCTGAAGGGATTACCCTACCCATTCGTTTAACCCATCAAAACATGGCCAATGCTCTGGGGACTACCCGCGTCACCATTACGCGACTCATGGGCAAACTGCAAAAAGAAGGGCAAATCTGTTTTAATCGCGATCGCCACTTAGTCATTCACCAGCCCAAATTTTTCGATCAAGCCCTGTTGTAAGCTCAAGCCATACACTATCCTTAAGAAACCTGTCCCTTTCGCTTAAGGAGTTCTCAATCTGTCTTTAGAAGCCCTATATCTCCCCCCCAACAGTGGCAATCCCCCCACTCATCTCCTCATCGCCCTTCATGGCTGGGGAGCCAACGCCCATGACCTCGTTTCCCTCGCCGCCTTCCTCCATCTCCCCCACTATGGGATGTTCTTCCCAAACGCCCCCTATGCCCACCCTTACAGCCCTTCTGGGCGGTCTTGGTACGACCTAGAAGCAGAAGACTACACCGGACTCCCAGAAAGCCGTCAGCAGCTTCTAGAGTGGTTACAGGAAACCAGCCAAACCACCCAAATTCCCCCCTCCCGCATCGTCCTTTGTGGCTTCTCCCAAGGAGGAGCCATGACCTTAGATGTCGGTTTAGCCCTGCCCTGTGCCGCCCTCTGTAGCCTCAGTGGTTATCTCCACGCCCCCCCACAAGTCACCCCACCCCTCCCCCCCGTCTTCATGGCTCATGGTCGTTTAGATCGAGTCGTCCCCATCCAACAAGCCCAACAAGCCCGCACCCTCCTCACCCAACTCGGTGTTAAACTGGACTACCATGAATTCAACATGGCTCATGAAATCCAACACCCCGTTATCCAAGCCCTTCAGCAATTTTTAGATCGGGAAATTGAAAATTGATAGGAATAGGAATCGGGAGTCGGGAATCGGTGTAGGGGCGCAATGCTTGCGCCCTAGGGAGTCGGGGGGAGGGGGAGAGAGGGAGACAAGGAATTAAGACTTATTACCTAGGGTCTGCTGAATAACACGCCTATGCTAGGCTCAACAAGGGAACAGGGAACTCTTAACAGGGAACAGATCATCTAAAACTGGCACGATTGCCTATTCCCGACTCCCGACTCCCGACTCCCGACTCCCGATTCCCCAACTCTCGGACTTATTCAGCAAGTCCTACCTATTACCTCCCCGTTCCCTATTCCCCGATTCACCCTTCCAAAAACCGCACTAACTCCTGTAACTTCGACCAAGCCGCCCCACTGTGTAGGATATCCTTAGCCATCTCAACACCTCGGCTATGATCTTCCCAAGGCACAACCTCCCCCACTTGTAGAGCCAAAGACGCATTTAACGCCACCACATCCTGCTGCGCTTGGGTTCCCTTCCCTTGGAGTAACTGACTCAAAATCGCCGTATTGTCCGCCAATTCCCCCCCTCTGAGCCAACTTAAAGGCGCGTGAGTTAACCCCAAACTATGGGGATTTAAACTCGTCGTCTGTACCACCCCATCCCGTAACAGCGCAATGTCCGTTAAATCTCCTAATCCCGCCTCATCTAGTTTTTCCCGACCATGTAACACCATCGCCCGTCCCACACCCAACTGATTCAGCGCCTCTGCCATTGTGGTGATAAATTCGCTGCTAAATACCCCAATCACCTGGCCTGTAGGCTGTAAAGGATTCACCAGCGGCCCCAACAGATTAAACACCGTCCGCACCTTGAGCGTTTTCCGCAAGGGAACAACCGCCTTCATCGCCGGATGCCAACCGGGGGCAAACAAGAACGTAATCCCCACCTCAGACAGCGCCGCTTGCACTTTTTCGGGATGGGCTCCGAGATGAACGCCCAAGCCTTCGAGAACATCTGCCGATCCTACTTTACTCGAAGCTGAACGGTTGCCATGTTTCGCCACCTTCACCCCAGCCGCCGCACAGACAAAAGCCACGGCTGTAGAAATATTAAAGGTTTGCGCCCCATCCCCCCCCGTGCCACAGGTATCAATGACAGGAGTCTCATAGTTTAAGCTGGCTTGTTGTAAAGATTGGCACTTGAGAACTTCGGCCATCCCGGCTAATTCTGACCCAGAAACCCCTTTCATTCGCAGAGCAGCTAAAATAGCCCCGGAGAGAACAGGGGGAATGGCTTCCTCTAGCCATCCTGTCATCAGTTGAGCCGCTTGGTTTTGGCTGAGAGATTGCCGATCAAGGAGTTGTTGCAGTAAATTTGACCAGTCGGTGGATGAGAGTTGTTCGGATGTCATGGTTGTTTCTGTTGAGATGTCCTTTCCCACCCTACTACAATCAATTCTCGATTCGGCTAGATGTTGGGGAAATATCTTGCTACAGTGAGTTATTAGGTTTTGCTGTCGCTGCAACCAATCTATCAAGGTCATTGCGTTTGTCCATTTGCCCGTAGAGGAGCGCAGGTGGGATGATATCCAGGGAAATTTGCAAATATCAAGGGATTAACTGTTCTAAAAACAATCATCAATCATTATGAATCCTAATTATTTTGACAGTCTCCGAGATGAAATTTTACAGGCGGTCGATGGGTATGATATCAACAGTAATCCAAGGTTTCATGAAGCAATGCGGGAACATTTCCCGGGTAGTTTGCCCATGAAAGATTATATTAAAACGACCTATAATCAACTCAAAAAATATGGTTTTGATACAGGAAAAACCATCGGCATGGTTTCTATTTGTCGAGATGAAATTACCGATATTTTAATGGATGAAGTGATTAGATATTGGGGAAAAACCTTTAATTGTTGCAGTTTGGCGGGCTTTGTTATGATGGGCAGAACGGGATTAGCGGCGGCAACAGATCATACTCCCATTATTGATGGAATTCGACGGTTTACATTTTATGCTATGCCCCATATTGCGATTTCTAAAAATGGAGAAATTGGCAAGGTTTATCGTTCTGGAATTGACAAGGCTTCCCATGCTTGTGGAGCGTTGGAGGCTATTGTGCATGAGTTAGAATTAGGCTCTCTTAAGTTAATGACAGATATGCAGGATATTGAGCAGTCTATTATTCGTCAAAAGATTATTTCTGCTTTGAAATATGGGGACAAACCGAATCTGATTGAAATGACGAAGTTAGCGAGTCGGCTGATTTCTGAGGATGTGGAACTGCTGTTAAATTCTTTGGATAGTTCGGTGTTTAACTATGCGGTTATGACGGGGATTCAGATTCATGGGCCGTTAGATACCCATTGGATTTATCCCCAAGATTTTTATGTGGTGGGCGCTAATTTACCGGGAGGAAAGGAATGTTTAGCTTTATCGGTGTCGAATGAATCTGATGGTTGACACTGGTTAATACTGACATTCTACAGGTTCAGGATAATTATATTGTGGCAGGTTTTAGATAAACGGTGCGTCAGGAAATTTGTAACGAATCAGGGGGATGATGGAGGGGAGGGATAGAACTATCACAGCTAAGGAATTAGAACTGGCTTGTTACGATTTACTGTTGAGCCAATAGGTGAGCATTTCTCCTCGTCCTTTGACTTCCACGGTTCCCCGTTGTTCAAAATGATATTGATGTTTTAAGCGTTCATAAACGGTGTCTGTGACTTGTATTTTACCCGGTTCTCCAGAAGACTCCATGCGGGAGGCAATATTAACCGCATCTCCCCACAGGTCATAAATAAATTTTTTCACGCCAATAACTCCGGCAACGACGGGGCCGCTATTGATGCCGATACGGATTTGTAGGGATTCGTAGGGGGTGGAAATCTGGGCGATCGCCTTTTGCATCTCTAACGCCATCTCAGCTACCGCCTGGGCGTGATCGGGTCGCGGTGTCGGAAGTCCCCCGACTACCATATAAGCATCCCCAATGGTCTTAATTTTCTCTAGGCCATATTGTTCACTGAGGCTGTCGAAACTCGAAAAAAGTTCATTCAGTAAATTTACTAATTCGATGGGCTTCATTTGACAAGCAAGCTCAGTAAAACCCACTAAATCTGCAAAGAGAATGGTCACATCGTTGTAGGATTGGGCGATTACCCCTGTATTGGTTTTCAATTGTTGGGCGATCGCACTGGGTAGGATATTTAATAACAACTGTTCCGATTGTTCTTGACTCTCCTTTAACGCCGCATCTGTAAGCTGCCGTTCTAGTTCTGCTCCTGCTCTGGCGGCAAAAATCCGCAAGACTAACTCCCGAATAGGATCATCCTGCATGGGGTAAGTATCTAATACCGCCAGATGACCAATAACCTCCCCCATTGAATTAATTAATGGCAGACCTTGATAACTTCTCGCTTCAAGGGTGGCTAAGTCCTCATCGTCGGGAAAACAAGCAATGAGATGATCGGGGTAACAGTTGGATTTTCCTTGTTGAACGACTTCTTGACAGGGAGTTCCGGCTAGGTCATACTCCAAATTTTCCCCAAAATTGTCATGATGCCAAAAGGCTAAGGTTTGCACACGGTTTTTTTCTCCATCGAGACATTTAGTAATAAAGGCATAGCGCACTTTCAGCATTTGAGCAAGGTAACGAACACAGGATTGGAAAAATTCAGTTCCGGTTTTAGCGGCTGTTCCTTCAACGATTAAGTGCAAGGCTTCTTCCCGTTTCTTTTGTTCACTAATATCTCGAATGACACAGAGGGCTTTTTCTGTTGAAATGGGAGAAAAGGAAACACATAAATTTAGTTTAATTTGGTTGCGAATTAAAGCACATTCTACATCACAACTCGATTGATTTTTTAAGCCATTTTCTAAGGTTTCTAACCAAGGGAAGGAGGGGGGTAAAATATCAACAATATTTTTGCCGTTTTGAGCCACCTCTTTTAACCCCATTAAATAGCTGTTAGGGGTAGCCACTTTTTGACAATTGCCTTGGCGGTCTAAAATGACTACTAATTCATTCATGGCGTTAAACAATGCCTGATTTTCTCGTTCGGATTGTTCTAGGCGTTCTTGGGTTTTGCGTAAATCGAGAATGATAGATTCTAGTGCTGCATTACGATCTTCCAGATTCTTCTGGAGGCCTTGAATCATCAGTTGAGACTGGACTCGTGCTAGCACTTCATCCAGTTGAAAGGGTTTAGTAATATAATCAACTCCCCCAACAGCAAAGGCTTTAATTTTATCTTCTGTACTATTGCCTGCACTTAAGAAAATAATGGGGATAGAACAATATTGAGGGTCTTTTTTTAACGTCTCACAAACCTCATAGCCTCCCATTTCTGGCATATTAATATCCAATAAAACTAAATCAGGAGGATTAAAGCGAATAGCCGTTAATGCTGATTTTCCATTAATTGCTTTTCGGACTTGATAATTTTTAGTAGCTAAAAACTCTGACAAAAAGCGAATATTTTCTACCTTATCATCCACAATCAAGATATCCGCTAATTTCTCTGGGTTTGGCACAGTTTCAATCATGGTTTATTCAAAATTAGGCTTTTTCCGGTTTAATTAACAGCACAATTTCGTAAAACTCATAGCCCTCTACTAATTCCTTCAAATGGTTTTGCAACGCTAAATAAGGCTCAGGAATTTGATTGAGTAATTCGAGACAAAGATGATCATTCCCTTGGGCGGCGGCGGCATAAAGTTCTTCTTGCCACGAGGAGGGCATCACTTGAATATCGACGCCCTGAGATGGTAGTGTTGCTTCTGAAGCTGGTGTAAAGGGTTTTGGGTCAATATTTCGGTAGGAATATTGCACCCCTAAATGATGCGCTAAAACTTCTAGAATTTCTTCCCGACGGAAGGGTTTCCCCACAAAACTATCACACCCGGCTTGTAAACATTCCTGTTGCTGTTCTGCAAAGGCGCTGGCTGTAATGGCCACGATAAACGGGAGAGTAGGAGAGGGCTGTTGTTTAATAAAACGAGTGGTTTCATACCCATTTAACTCTGGCATATACATATCCATAAAGATCAGATGTGGGTGCCAAGTTTGCCAAAGGGCGATCGCATCCTGACCATTTTCCGCCTCTTTCACCTCAAAACCCAAGTTGAGGAGGACGGTAGTCAGGAGTAAGCGATTCACCGGATGATCTTCCACCACCAGCAAGCGGTAAGAGGGCTGATTAGGGGCTAAACGGAGGGCGTGGGTAAATTGGGAGGTGGAGGAGGTTGTCGTTGCTTCCGGGCAGGGAATCACCGCAATAGAGAAGGCAAAACAACTGCCTTGTCCCACCACACTTTCCACGGTAATCTCCCCCCCCATCAACTGCACAAATTGCTGAGAAATGCGCAGTCCTAAGCCTGTCCCTTCTTGAGACTGTTTCCCGGTGCGAGTTTGGGAAAAGGCTTGGAAGAGGTGATTTAACTCCTCGGGGGCAATCCCTGGACCAGTATCCTCAACGCGAAACTCAACGTTCATAGGCTGTTCAGGATCTGTTGCTGTTTCCGGGATGTTCGCTAAGAAAACTCGTAAACTAATGCCACCCGCTTGGGTAAATTTAAGGGCGTTGCCTAATAAATTTAACAATACTTGACGGAGTTTGTTCGCATCTCCTTGTACCAAGTTTGGAACATTAGGGGCAATATCGAAATGAAAAGAAAGCCCTTTAGAATGGGCTTTGAGTCGCAACATAGACTCTAGATTGTAAATTAATTCATGCAGTTTAAACTCGGACGTTTCTAAGGTGATCCGTCCTGCTTCAATTTTGGACATTTCTAAGACATCATTGATCAGTTGGAGTAAATGTTCTCCGCTTTGATTAATGATGCGTACATATTCTTGATAAGTAGGGCTAAGGCGGCATTCCCCTGCCTGAAACTTGGCTTCTTGCTGCATCAGTTGGGTAAAGCCTAAAATAGCGTTCAAGGGCGTTCGCAGTTCATGGCTCATATTGGCTAAAAACTGACTCTTCGCCCGGTTAGCTTGTTCAGCTGCTTCTTTAGCTTCTTTGAGTTCAGTGGCTTGTTTTTGCGTTTGGCTGAACAGTTGAACCTGATGGACAGTGATACCTAGTTTATTACTAATTTGGGTAACAATTTGCTCTTCTGCCCTTTGCCAATCCCGAGGAGATTTGTTTTCATAAACGGCGACTAATCCCCAGAGTTCTTGTTGACAAAATATAGGAGATATGATATAGGAACGGGCTTGAATCGTTTCTAGTAGTTCCAAATAGCAATCATTGAATCCCGCTTGATAGATATCGGGTACACAACAGAAAGTATCTCGTTGGCGATATTTGCCCCCTGCTTGGCTTTGTAAATAGGTATCTTCTAGGGTGAGGTTGGTAAAATCAAACTGGGTAGCCCCACAATCGGGATTTCCGGTGACGGTTTGGGTGAGTTGGGGGAGGTTGAGTTCCGGATCTTGGATAGACTTCCAACCGGAGGCGACGGACTCACAAAGGACGGTTCCACTCCAGTCAGGATTGAAGCGATAAATGAGGACGCGATCGCATTCTAAAGCCTCTCGCAGTTCTGCGGTTGTGGTTGCCAGAATGGCGTTTAAGTCCAAACTCTGGCGCATTCGCAGGGTAATCCAGTTAATCGCTTTTTCCCGTTGGGCAATTAAGCGAATCGCTTTCTCTGCACTGCGACGTTCTTGGACTTCTACTTCTAACACCGCATTCGCTTTCACCAGTTCTGCGGTTCGTTCTTGTACCCGCAATTCCAACTGTTCATAAGCTTTGTTCTTTTCCTCTTCCGCCCATTTGCGTTGTAGTTCTGTCGCCGCACGATTGGCAAATATCTGTACAATAGCTTGTTCGTTTTCATCTAGCCCTAAAAGGTCTGTGCTGACAATAGCCAAATTGCCGATTACTTGATGGTCACTATCAAACAATGGCAGACCAAAATAAGCCTCTGCCTCAATCTCTTGAATCAAAGGACTTTGAGCAAAAATTTCCCCTACGCCTTGAGGATAGTAGCAGGTTTCTTGCCGTTGTAAAACTTGTTCACAAGGTGTATCTGCAATGGGATAGTTAAAGTTGGTTACAGCATGATCAATCGCCCAAAAGGCAATACTTTCAAGGTTTTTATGTTGCTCATCTGCCCATTCAGAAATCAGTACATAGGGAACCTTCAGCGCTTTGGCTAAATTTTCCGCTAGCGCCCAGAAAAAATCCTCTCCCATCGCGGTTGCTGTACTGAAAACAACGGTTTTGAGGGTGGCTTCAGTCCTCTGACGTTGGGCAATTTGTCGCTCTAATTCCTGATTAACTTGTTCTAGTTGTTCCGGAGTCCGCAGGGCTAAAAATTGGGGCAGTAATTCCACCAAACGCAGGGCAGTATAACAGGAAACAAGGGCAGTAATAGCCCGTTCTATCCCCGATAACCAATAGTCAGGATGCCAAAGAGTCCAAATGTCTAATAAATGCCCCACCCCACAGAGGATAATAAATGCCCCAAACATGGCGAAGACACTCGAAAAGGCAATATCCCGCCGTTTGTGAATAAAGTAAATTAACATGGTGGGAATGGAGAAATAAGCAACGGCAATTAAGCCATCACTCACCACATGAAGACTGACTAAAGATCGTTGCCAGAGGAAGCAATGACCATGGGGAATATATAACAGCTTGTCTCCATGAGGGCTAAACAAGGTCATCAGTGAAGTCAACACAGTGTACTACTCCTGAAATAGCGGCTTGGGTTGGATATTTCTGATACTAAAAAATCTAGTTATCTTTTCATAGTGACACTTGATGGTTAGAATGACCATCCCACAGGGAAGTTTCGATGGGAAAACTAAGTAAGGTTGCAGGGATCTATCGGAAAAACTAGGAACACAGGGGTTAAAATCACTACATTCTCGGACTCGGATCAAGAAGAAGCGGTAGCGGGTTTGAATCATCTGTGATTATTCCTTGAGACAGTATCTACTAACTCTCTGGAGTTTCCCCTCCCCTATTCCCTAAAAAAAACCTCCTCATTAAAAGAGGAGGGCATTTCCGTTTCTATCCAAGGGATTTTTTCGCTTCAGCTTTTAAACTACTGGAAGATTATGCAAATTTTGTGACAGCCAAGGTCGCAAAGTGACTTTTTTTTTGGATTAGGGAGCAGGGGAGCAGGGGAGCAGGGGGGCAGGGGAGAGGGGGAGCAGGGGAGCAGGGGAGCAGGGGAGCAGGGGAGATGTCTATTACCTATTCCCTGTTACCTATTCCCTATTCCCTATTACCCATTCCCCGTTCCCTAGCCCAAAAAAAAGCCTCCTCTGTTCAGGGAGGAGGGCGTTTCCGTTTCTATCCAGGGGATTTTTTCGCTTTAACCCCAAGATATCGAAACATTGTGAGAATTTTGTGAAGGAATCCAAGATTTTCTCCCGTTTACTCCACCCGATAAATGGTCTGAGGTTGCCAACTCGAACAGATACTAGAGGGAGGTTTTCCGGGGGGGCAAGTCTGGCGAGAAAGCTGGACTTGAAGACGATTGAGGGGATCTTCCCCCGTGGAAATGAGGAATTCTAGAGACTCCACTTGAGGCCAACAAGCGAGATGATCCAGAATTTTGGCGATCGCCTCCACATAGGGATGAGACTCATTATTGTACCAATCCAACGCCGCTACCCCCGCTTGATCCAGCCCCAAATGCACCACTAAAGAAGGAGTCGTAAATAAAGCGATCGCCATGGGTCGCGCCTCCTCCTGGACCACCAAATTCACCGACTGACAGAGATCCCGCAACTTCTCCAACAAATCATAACGTTCCGTCAGCCCTTGAACCTCGGCCCCCCAACGAATCCCCACCATCACCAGATAGGTTTGTAACAGCAAATGCCCCAACTTTTGCGCCTTGGTCGCCAAATACTCCGTATTGTAATCCGTAGACTCAATTAACAACGGCACCCGATCCACCATTTCCAAACCATAACCCTTTAACCCCGCAATCTTGCGCGGATTATTGGTAATCAGGCGGATTTTTTTCACCCCCAAATCGTTCAACATTTGCGCCCCCATACCATAATCCCGCAAATCCGGCGCAAACCCTAACCGCTCATTAGCCTCCACCGTATCCAGCCCCAAATCCTGCAATGAATAGGCCTTTAACTTATTGACCAAACCAATCCCCCGCCCCTCCTGCCGCAAATAAACCACCACCCCTAAGCCCGCGTGTTCAATCATCTTTAACGCCGTTTTCAACTGCATCCGACAATCACAGCGTAAGGACCCCAAAGCATCCCCGGTCAAACATTCCGAGTGCATCCGAACTAAAATCGGCTGCTGGGCAAACTGTGCCGGATCCCCCTTAACAATGGCAATATGTTCCGTATTGTCCAAACTGTTGCGGTAGGCATAGAGTTGAAAATCCCCAAACTGACTAGGAAAATTACACACCGACTCCCGATAGACAAAACGATCATGTTCGAGACGATAACTAATTAAATCCGCAATGGTAATTAACTTGAGATTATATTTTTTCGCATAGTCCACTAATTGGGGGAGTCGCGCCATCGACCCGTCAGGATTTTGGATCTCACAAATCACCCCGGCCGGATACAGACCCGCCAAACGGGATAAATCCACCGCCGCCTCCGTATGACCTGCCCGCTTTAATACTCCCCCCTCCTTCGCCCGCAAGGGGAAAATATGCCCCGGACGGCGCAAATCCTCCGCCCGGGTCGCCGGATTAATTGCCACCTGAATGGTTTTTGCCCGATCCTCCGCCGAAATCCCTGTAGTCACCCCCAAATGAGGCCCGGCATCAATACTCACCGTAAAGGCTGTTTGATTAGGATCGGTGTTTTTCATCACCATGAGGGGCAAATCCAACTGATCCAAACGTTCCCCCGTCATCGCCAAACAAATTAGACCTCGGGCTTCAACGGCCATAAAATTGATCATGTCGGGGGTGGCAAATTGGGCTGCGCAAATTAAATCACCTTCGTTTTCTCGGTGTTCGTCATCCACCACCACAATGGCGCGGCCTGCTTTAAAATCAGCTAAGGCAGCATCGACGGAATCAAATTCAAAGGTCAGGGCTTCACCTTCAGGGTCTAGGGATTTGTGCTGTTTTTTTAATCGTTGGTCTGGACGATTATCGCCTGTTTGCTGTGTCATGGACTCAAAATATTGCTCATCAAAACTGGGGGAAAAAGATGCCAACCTTGAACGTCGCCTCTGAAGCCGGACTGCAATTCCGACACCTACAGAATCAACTCCGGGATTGTGCGCCGAGTGTGGATTTGTTTGATCAGGATGATTTCGATATTCTCGTTATCCCATCTTTTAGCATTGACCAAAGCCAGCTAAAAAAAATTGCAGGTTTTCTTCACTATGAAGAACGGTTATTGTTCTCCTTAATTCGCCTGCGCAATCCTCACACCCGCTTAATCTATGTTACGTCTCAACCGCTCTCTCATACGATTGTGGACTATTATTTGCAGTTGTTGCCGGGGATTCCATTCTCCCACGCCCGCGATCGCCTATTATTATTATCCACCTATGACGCTTCCCTTAAACCCCTCTCCCAGAAGATTTTAGAACGGCCTCGCCTCATTGAGCGCATTCGTAAAGCCCTCCGGCCGAAAAAGTCCTATATTGTCTGTTTTAACGCCACGGTCTTAGAACAGGAATTATCCCTTAAGTTGGGAATCCCCCTGTTGGCCTGTCGTCCCGATCTCCTCTACTGGGGGTCAAAAAGTGGCAGTCGGGCGATTTTTGCTCAAGCGGAGATCCCTTTCCCGGATGGGAGTCCTGCCTCCTTGTGGAATGAGGAACAAGTGATAGAAGCGGCCGCGCTGTTGTGGGAGAGACACCCGGAGTTACAACGGATGGTGATTAAACTCAATGAGGGGTTTTCTGGGGAAGGCAACGCCATTTTAGATTTAAGTCCCCTGAGTGAATATTCCCCCCATTTGGAGAATTGGGAAGTCCGGGTTAAGATATTGCGCGATCGCCTCCCCCATCTCCGCTTTCAAGCTAAGGATGAAACTTGGGCGAGTTTTTCTAGTCGTCTCCCGGAATTAGGGGCAATTGTAGAACAGTTTGTCGAAGGGAGCGTTAAACGTTCCCCCAGTGTTCAGGGGTATATTTCCCCCCGAGGGGAGGTGGACATTCTCTCCACCCATGACCAAATTCTCGGCGGCCCCGACGGTCAAATCTATCTCGGCTGTCGTTTTCCGGCGGATCCGGCCTATTGTTTAGCCCTACAGGACTATGGCCTAAAAATCGGCAAAGTCCTAGCCCAAAAAGGGGCAATGGAACGATTCGGGGTAGATTTTATCGCCGTTCATCAACCGGGCAAAACCCCAGAATGGGACATCCAAGCCATTGAAATTAACCTGCGCAAGGGGGGGACAACTCATCCGTTTATGGCGCTAAAACTGCTCACCAATGGGAAGTATTACACCGATCGGGGGGTGTTTTTAAGTCCTCACGGTCAGGAGAAATATTACATTGCCTCGGATAACTTGCAAAAGGAGAGTTATCGCGGTTTACTGCCGGGAGATTTGATGGATATTATTGCCCGCCATCATCTGCATTTTGACAGTAGCACTAAAACCGGGACTGTGTTTCACTTAATGGGAGCCCTATCCGAGTTTGGCAAGTTGGGGTTAACCAGTGTGGGCAATTCTTTTGAAGAGGCCGAAGCCCTTTATGAGCGCGTAGAAACGGTTTTAGATCAAGAAACCCATACCCATGGTTTAACCTCTTTCTCTGCGCCCATTTTGCCCATTACTTGGTCGGAAGTGGGGGATTAGGGAGTAGCGAATGGGGAATAGGGAATAGGGAATAGGGAATAGGGAATAGGGAATAATTATCAACTCCCCCTATTGCCGACTCCCGGAGTTTTTTAGCGAACCCTTTTTTTTTATCCTTTTTTACTCAATATTCCCGACCTGAATCCTTAATATAACTAAATTTTGGGGCTGATATAAGTAAATATTGTGGTTAGATTTTAATACCTCTTTAGCCCTGTAACGTTAGGATAGTTGAAGAAGTCGAAACCCCACATTTCGCGATTCAACTCTTGTATCAATAACTTTATTAAGGGCAAGGAGAAGTCAATGTCTTATATCTATCAAGGGGAGGGGTTGAAGATGAAAGAAATTGTAACCCGTTGGCGCTGGGACGATTTAAGCGCGATCGCCCTAGTCGCCATTTCCTATTGTGGTCTGGGTCTATTAGGCTTACATCTAGCCACCCTACCCGGAGAAGTGACTCCTATTTGGGTTCCGGCTGGTATTGGTTTAGCGGCTGTCCTCCTCGGTGGGGTGAAAATATGGCCGGCCATTACCTTGGGATCTTTCGGCATTTCCGTCTTATTTAACCCCACCCCCATGAGTCTCGCCATTGGGGCTGTAACCTCCATTGGCAACACCTTAACCCCCCTCTGTGGGGCCGCCCTGATCTATCGTTTCACAGGCACTCGTTACCCCTTCCAGAAAGCTAGTGAAGTGTTTAAATTTGCCCTATTAGGGGCAGTGTTCAGTCAAGGGATTAGTGCCACAATTGGCGTGAGCGCCTTATGTTTAGGGGGATGGGTGCCCTGGTCGTTATTTCCCGCCCTCTGGATGACTTGGTGGATTTCCAACGTAACGGGGGTGTTAATCATTACCCCTCTGATTCTCACCTGGGCGACTCCGGGCGGAAAAAAAAATCCCCATCCTTTACTGCTAAGATTACGCCGTTTACTGCCAGAACTGTGTGGTTGGTTGTTTCTGTTTAGTAGTGTCGTGGTGTTGGCCTTCTGGCGGGCTTATCCGGTGGAATACTTAATGATTCCCCTCACCGTCTGGGCAGCCTTCCGTTTCCCCAAACGGATCACCACCATGGCGATCGCCCTCGCCACTGCTATGGCCATCACCGGGACTCTCCTTGAAAAAAGCTCTTTCCTGCGCCCCAATCTCACCGAGTCCCTCCTCCTCCTAGAATCCTTCATCAGCGTCATTTCTGTGACCACCCTCGTCCTCATGGCCGTCATTGAAGAACGTCGCTATGCCATACTCGCCCTCCAACAAGCCAACGAACACCTAGAATCCCGCGTTCTAGAACGTACCCGCGCACTCTCCCAAGCCAACGAAGAACTCCAACGCAAAGAACTCCACCTGCAAGAAAAAGCCCACTCCCTCACCGTCACCCTACAAGAACTCCGCCAAACCCAAGCCCAACTGATTCAAAACGAAAAGATGACCAGTTTAGGGCATTTAGTCGCCGGAATTGCCCATGAAATTAATAATCCGATTAGTTTTATTTATAGCAACTTGACACCTGCTACAGAATATGCAACAGACCTGTTAGATTTGTTAGCCCTGTATGAAACCATTGTTGTAGAGCCTTCCCCAGAAATTGAGGAATTAGTGGAAGAGATGGATCTAGAGTTTATCAAAGAGGACTTTTTTAAACTGCTGGATTCCATGAAATCTGGAGCCGATCGGATTCACCAAATTGTGCTGAGTTTGCGCAACTTTTCCCGCCTGGACGAAGCAGACATGAAAAGCGTTAATATTCATCATGGCATAGAAAGCACCCTGTTGATTTTACAACATCGTCTGGCGGGTTTTTACTCCGACGAACTCGAACGAAATTTTCCACCCATTCAAATTATAAAAAATTACAGCGATTTACCTGAAATTGAATGTCTCGCTGGGGAAATCAATCAGGTGTTTATGACACTATTAATGAATGCTATTGATGCCATACAAGAACTGGAAGATCAAGCGGAAGGCATTATTGAAATTACTACAAGTTTGTTAGAGGATGATAGGCTAGAAATTAGCATTAGTGACAATGGTTTAGGAATGTCTCGGGAAGTTCAGCGCAAAATGTTTGATCCCTTTTTTACGACTAAACCTGTGGGGCAATCCGTGGGATTAGGACTTTATATGAGTTATGAAACCATTGTTCATAAGCATAACGGGCAACTCATCTGTTGTTCTGAACAAGGAGTAGGCACAACGTTTAAAGTGATTCTGCCTCTGCGTCAGAACTAACCTAGGGCTTGCTGAATAACTCTGGACTTTGCTGGGTCACGCTACGCAAATGACTTTGTGGTTATCAAGCGAAGTCGAGATACAGTGACCACTCGTGGGGGGAGGCAAGAGGGGGAGTGTCAAAAGCCCAAGAGCAATACTATGACTACATTTGGCTAGAGCCAATCCTACTACAAAAAATCTTATTTTACAAAAATATCAAAAAATAAAATAAGATTGCTGATTGTGGATCATATTTTAGTGATCTAAAATAAGAGTCCTCCTTGTTAGTTCTTATTATGCGTTCGGGTCAATTTATAAAACAAGTTGAAGGTTACACAGCTTTCATTCCTGCACCTTTACCGCCTAATCCCCCTATAAACATGGATTCTGAGCTTACACGCTTGCTTTCTGATGCAGACAGGGCTTTAGGTCGTCTTGATGGCGTAATTTCGATTTTACCTAATCCTGATTTATTTGTGGCGATGTACGTTTATTAGATTTATTATTTGAGCAACCCCTTGTTAATATTCGATTCATTGAAAAAAATTTAGGGTGTGCTTATGTGACTGCCAATAAATTAGTTGACCAATTTCAAGAACTAGGTTTACTAAAAGAAATTACAGGATGGCAACGTAATCGACTATATCGTTATGAGCCTTACCTAGCACTTTTTGACAATTACTAAAAATTAAGTTCTTGCCTTTTGGTTGGGTTGCGCTGCCGCTTCACCCAACCTACAAAATATGAATATTAGTTCAAAATCCCACGCTGTAGCGACTAAAATATGAACTTGCCAAACTAGCCTTTCATGCTAACATGGGAGGTATAGCACCCCTCCGCAAATTTACGATACTTTACACTCTGAGAAAAAACTTGATATACCGTTCCCCCGTAGATTTACTTGATACCATAAGAGTATCGGCTACGCATTGATTTTGATCACAGAGTAAAAACCTGTTTATCACCCCAAAGGGTGCGAGTAATCACGCAGATAGCTGTTTAAACTCACCGGGAGAGTGAGACGACATCACTGAGAAGATCCCGGAAACACGAGATATTGAAATTGTTCTCAATCACAGGGACTCGGAATCATGTTTAATCCACGCACTTTTGCTTTAACCTTAACCACCGCTTTACTTTCCCTTTCTTTTGGCGTAATTTTTACTCAAAGTGCGATCGCCAACGAAGAAACACAAGTACAAGGGAATAGCCCAGCCTTCCTCCGGGATGGGGTCTATCTTTACGGGGAAGTTCCCGAAGCAGACCAACTCGGTGCCGTCTACATGACCTTTGAAGTGCAAGATGGTCAAGTCACAGGGGCTGTTTATCAGCCGTATTCCTCCTTTGACTGCTTCTATGGTCGTCCTCAAGGGACAAACTTAGCCTTAACCGTAGTCGATAGCTACACCAACGAACGGTTTAGCCATGATATCGCCGTGCGGGAAACAGAAACCCTCAGCGCTTCGGTGAATCGTCCCGCCGCCGCCGGAATGAGTTTAGAAGGTTTATCCCCCCTAGAAGTAACAGCCAATGACTTGAGAATGATTGGAATGTGTCAAGACAAACTCGGTCGTTAATCCTTTCCTCACACTTCACACTGTATGCAAATTGATGATGCCGCATTACGCGAGATTCTCACGCAAACTCAAACCATTGCCTTAATCGGCTACTCCAACAAACCACACCGGGACAGTTACCGAGTCGGTCAATTTCTCACCCAACAGGGCTATCTCGTCTATCCAGTCAATCCCCGACTGGAAACCCTAGACGGACAGCCCTGTTATCGTTGTTTGGAAGAGATTCCCGCCCCCATTGATTTGGTGAATGTGTTTCGACGGGGGGAGTTTTTACCGGAAATTGTCAAAAGTGCGATCGCCATCCAAGCTAAAACCCTCTGGACTCAATTGGGCATTATCCACCCCAGCGCCGCCCAAATCGCCCGAGAAGCCGGGTTAAACGTGATTCTGAACGCCTGTATCAAAATCGAGTACCAACGCCTCCAAATTCGCCCCTAACCGATTCAATGATAGGCTAGAGGGATATCCTAACCATTGTTTCAGTAGCAGGTCAACAACCCCACCCACGACGGGATAGGGTTTCGGGAGGACAATCATGAAAACCATTGCGATTTATCACCACAAAGGGGGAGTCGGGAAAACAACCGTAGCCGTTAACCTAGCTGCCGCCTTGCGCAAACGGGGAAAACGGATTTTATTAGTAGACATCGACGCACAAGCTAACAGCACCTTCGCCACGGGATTAATTAAGTTTGAATTTGAGCAGGATGATGATCTCAAAACTTGCAATGTTTACCACCTCCTAGAAAATACCCATCTCATCTTTGTTGAAGATGTAGTGAAACCCTCAAATTATTTTAACCAGCCAGAAATTGATGTCGTTCCCTCTCATATCACCCTCATTTCCCAACAACCTAATTTAAGCCGCTTTGCCAGTACCGCTATCCGTTTAGCGCGCAAACTGGATAAAGTGACAGATCAGTACGATTTTGTTATTATTGATACTCCCCCCTCCTTGGATTTATATGCCCAAGCCTCCCTTACGGCGGCTGATTATCTGATTATTCCCTCAGACTTAAAGCCCTTTTCTAATCAGGGGTTATCCAGTGTTAGCGATTTTGTGACCTCCATTATTAATGAAAATCGGGAAGGTTTAGGCAAAGAACCCCTAAAAATTTTAGGTGTTTTACCCTCTAAGATTTCCCCCAATCCCATGTATTTAAAACATACATTTCCCAAACATCAACTTGCCATTACGGAGGTTTATAACTTTCCCTTGATGGAAACCATAATCCTAGAAAAAACTGCCCTTTCTAAATGTATTCACCAAACCGTTGTCATGGGCGATTTAGAAATCCCAGCCCCCCAATCTATCCTAGATTATGCCTTAAAAGCCCCTCAAGAAGCCAAAGCCTCCGCCTTGGAGTTTGAACAGTTAGCTGATGAAGTGTTGAGCCAAATAGACCCATAATATTGAAGTGGAAGGAGATAACAAATGGTTATTTTTTTAATGATTGACATTGAGAACATTATATGCAATACTCCCCGTTCTAATTTTAGTGAGGAGCAAGTAGAAAAACTAGCCGATCATATTCTGAACGTTGAGGGACTTTTACAACCTGTTATTGTGAAAAAAGC
This sequence comes from Spirulina subsalsa PCC 9445, assembly GCF_000314005.1. Lineage (NCBI taxonomy): Bacteria > Bacillati > Cyanobacteriota > Cyanophyceae > Spirulinales > Spirulinaceae > Spirulina > Spirulina subsalsa. Next base: position 2,369,925 of record NZ_JH980292.1, on the reverse strand, counting down.
AGGGTTTGAGAGTTACGAATTAATCGCCGGAGAACTGGCCTATCATGCGGCGATGCGGGCGAGAGAAAAGAATCCGAGTCAGGGAGAAGTGGTCAACGCTTTTGTCATTCAGCCTGAACAACAGAGTTATGTTGTAGAACAGTTGGCGGCTTTTCTCGAAGCACAGAGTCCCGCCATTCCCCTAACTGTTGAACCCCCCGCAGCCTCTCCTGTTGTTCCGGCACAAGATGACCAACGCCTATTAGATTTAGAACAACGTTTAGAGCAACAAGGGCAAGACATTCGGGCTGAGTTTAACCGTTTATATGAACAGTTAGCGGAGAGAATGACGGTACTGGAAACCGCACCCCCACCCGAAACGTCTGCTGAACCTTCTGGGGCAGTGATGGGGTTATTAGACTCGCTGAATGTGTTAGATGGGAAGTCCTTACGCTCGGAATTAGAACGGCGAAATATTCCCCGAGCGAGTATTTTAGCCAATGCAATTATAACGGCACGGGACAAACAACCTCAGCAGGTTTTTCGCGGGTATGGTGATGTCGTCGCTTCCGTGAAAGGGTTGGGGGATAAAACGTTAATTAAGATGATTGATGCTTTTGCTTTGAGTTAATCTGTTTACGGTTCACTTTATGAAACCTCTCACTCTTGGCATTAGTGGTGCCAGTGGCCTAATTTATGCCGTCCGGGCGATTAAATATCTCCTCAGTGCCGACTATACCCTAGATATTGTTGCCTCAAAAGCGGCCTATATGGTTTGGCAAGCAGAACATAATATCCGAATGCCCCCAGACCCAGAGGAACAAGCCATTTTTTGGCGAGAACAGGCAGGAAATCCCAGTCAGGGGGTGTTACGCTGTCACCGTTGGGGAGATGTGGGGGCTACGATTGCCAGTGGGTCTTTCCCCACGTTGGGAATGCTGGTGATTCCCTGTAGCATGAGTACGGTGGCAAAAATTGCCCAAGGGTTAAGTTCCGATTTACTGGAACGAGCGGCGGATGTACAGTTAAAGGAGGGGCGGAAGTTGGTGCTTGTCCCTCGGGAAACTCCTTTGAGTGTGATTCACCTGCGCAATCTCACGACTCTCGCTGAAGCAGGAACGCGAATTGTGCCAGCGATTCCCGCTTGGTACCATCACCCCCAAACCATTGAGGATTTAGTGGATTTTGTGGTAGCCCGGGCGTTAGACCAGTTCGAGATAGATTGTGTTCCCCTCCAACGTTGGCAGGGGGGCATGAACCAAGGAAAGGGGGAGGATTGATGCAGATTTTTGTTCTCTTGTTACTGGTTTTGGGGTTAGTCTTGCTGGTGGCTCAAAATTGGGTCCCTCTGTTGCCGTTGGTGCTGTTTGGGTCTACGACGGCATCTCTTCCGGTGGCTATTTGGTTGGTGTTGGCGATCGCAGCCGGAATTTTAACCAGCATCCTTTTACAAATCCTCAACTATCGCCCCGTTTCCGCCTCTTCTAGACCCCGTACCCCCCCTCAACCGGCTCCCCGGTATCGAGAGTCGGAAAACGCCTCAGAAGGAGCAAAAACCCGCCTTCAGGATAGCAATGGCTGGGACAGACCTCTCTCGGAAGATTGGGACGCACCGGGGGAGGAGGAGTGGGATATTGAAGAACCTCCCCGTGAACGCACCATTCCCCGTCCTCGACCCCGTGAAGACTATCGCGACCCTACCCGTAGTTACGAAGTCCCCCAGCCTCCCCGTGAGGACTATCGCAACCCTCCCCCCAGTTATGAAGTCCCCCAGCCTCCCCCCCAAACCCAAAAAGAGGGAACCGTTTACCGTCAACAGTACGGGGAAAGAACTTCTCAACCGACTGCCGAAGAACCCGCCCGCCAAACTGATAATATTTATGAGGCGGATTATCGGGTGATTACACCACCGTTTCGCCCTGACTCTTCAACGGATGAGGAGGATTGGATTTAGGGAACAGGGAACAGGGAATGGGGAATAGGGAATAAAGAGTAGGAGAAAAATTAACAGTGGTGGGTGAATTATTAAAAGGAATGAGTGTGTTTCTTGTGGGGATGATGGGCTGTGGGAAAAGTACAGTGGGGGAAGGTTTAGCCCGTCAATTGGGTTATCACTTTTTGGACACAGATAGCCTAATTGAAAAGGTGGCTCAAACGACGATTCCTGAGATTTTCGCCTGTGAGGGAGAGGCAGCATTTCGAGATTTAGAGAGTCAGGTGTTGGAACAAGTCTGCGCTTATACTCGATGCGCGATCGCAACCGGGGGAGGAATCGTCATCCGTCCCCGCAATTGGAGTTACCTCCAAAATGGTTTAGTTATCTGGTTAGATGCCCCCGTTTCCCTGTTAGTCCAACGATTACAAGGAGATACTACCCGACCCTTACTAGAAGTCGAAAACCTCCCAGCCCGTTTAAGCCAACTCTTAGAACAACGTCAGAGTTTTTATGCTCAAGCGGATCTCAAAATCACCCTCGAACCGGAACAAACCCCTGAGCAAATTGTGCAGGAGATTCTCCATCAAATTCCCTCAGTCATCAAGGTTAGGGAATAGGGAACAGGGGAATCGGGAATTAATTAGTATTCCCCATTACCTATTACCTATTCCCTCTCCCCTGCTCCCACCAACTCTCGGAATTATTCAGCAAGCCCTATTAACCGACTAAAAGATTAGAGCCTATCTGACTAGATTCAGGTTGGGTCGGAAGCAGATTAGATCCTCTCCGAGTGGATTCGGGTTGAGCCGCAGAGGAATATTGACGGGCAGGAATTTCTACCCTAAATTCTGAACCTTGACCCGGAACAGAATGACAGATTAATTGCCCTTGATGGAGGTCTGTGATAATTTTATAACTAATTGAAAGTCCTAATCCTGTCCCTTTCCCCACAGGTTTGGTCGTAAAAAACGGATCAAAAATATGCGGACAGACTTGCTCACAAATGCCTAAGCCATTGTCTTTAATCGTAATACCTATTGTCTCAGAATTAACCTGTTTTGTAGAAATGTACAGTTGAGCAGGATACTGTTCAAGCTCGTCACTATTGCGCGCTATATCTGCTTCAATTAACGCATCAATGGCATTACTGATCAAATTCATAAACACTTGATTTAGTTGACCGGGATAGCAATGAATTAAAGGCAAGTCGTTATAGTCCCGAATGACCTCAATCGGAGAACCTCGTAAAGGTGTCCCTAAACGGTTGCGCAAAATCAACAATGTGCTTTCGATACCGTCGTGAATATCCACGGCTTTAGCCTCGGATTGATCTAGACGGGAGAAGTTACGCAGGGATTGAACAATTTCTAAAATACGCTGGGTTCCCATACGCATTGAACCCAGTAAACTATCTAAATCTTGGAGAATAAAATCAAGATCAACCTCTGCTTGATACTCCTTAATATGGGGGGGTACATCGGGATACTCTTCCTGATATAAACGAATTAACTCAACCAAATTTTGAACATACTCTTCAGCATGAGATAAATTGCCATGAATAAAACTCACAGGATTATTCACCTCATGACAAATTCCTGCAACTAATTGTCCTAAGCTGGACATTTTTTCAGTTTGAATGAGTTTGATTTGTGTGGTTTTTAGTTGCTGCAAAGCATGAGTTATCTGGCTATTTTTTTCCACCAGTTCTGATTCTACCTGTTTGCGACGATGAATTTCTTCGCTGAGTTCGTCAATCTTTTGATTTAAAACGGCAAAATCTAAATTCGCAGAGGCTCGTTGCTCCAAGCGCAGTAAAATTAAGGCGGGGGAGTCCCCAGAAGCAGGTTGTAAGACTCCCCCTTCTGCACGGCAAATGAGAACCTCTCCGGGCAGGGTAAAGGTTAAAGAGCCTAGAGTTAGTTGCCGACTTCTACCGCAGGTTTGCAGATAATTCTGCACAGTCTCCACCTCATCTTCTACCAAGTCAAATAAACTCGCCCCGCGCAAGTCTTTCCGGTTGCGCTGGAGTAATTTAGCAGTAGGTTGATTCAGATTTAAAATATCCCCTCGAACGGTGACTAATAACAGGGGTTCTGGTAAAACGCGGGCAAACTCTAGGAACTCTTCAGGTGTCATAATTCTTACGCGCCAAAATATTCCCGACCTTCTGCATCTTCTGCTTCTTCTGTCAGTTGAAGATAAACCACCACTCGGCAGCCATCATGACCTTGGGCGATGGTTTCTTGTAATTCTACTTTGGCATAGCCTAGGTTATCGGCTGCAATGGAGCCAAAAACATTAGAGGTCATCATGCACATGGAAGGACGCTCTAATACTTTTTCGGCAAAGGGACAAACTCGATTGCCAAACACAATTTTTTCGTCGCTTTCTTCAATGACATAAAAATCACCTTGAATCCGTCGTTTTAGGTCGATTAAGACTTGGGTCACTTGCTCACGGGAGAGTTTGGAGACTTGGAGAGCAGATTTGTAATCCTCGTCAATGGCTCGACCCATAGCTTGACCGACTACACTAATAAAGCCAGACGCTTCTTCTAAACCGACGACACTTTGTAGGGTGCCAGCCAGTTCGCGGATTAAAGTCCGCAGAAAAACATCTCGTTCTAAGGGAATCTCTAGGCTTTCTAAGGGAGATGAATAGGTCATAGTTCTGTTCCTTGTCTGAATAAAAATACAGCACTGATTTAAGGAATTTCCCTAATTCAGAACGGTAATACGCTGATTCGCATTAGCAGATGCTCAAAAGAAAAAAATATACCAGGATAGTGTATGGGATTGAGTGGATCCCCAACTTAATCTAATCCCCTTTTCATTGATGATGACACTTTTAGCATGGAACTGTCTAGGAAAGAGAGAAGATTAAGAGAGAAACTTAACACTTATTTACGTTCTAGCTTTCACCATCTCATAGAAGATCCATGATGCTTGAACTAACTCCTAGATATTGGTGAACCCCATTAAGGATGAGTTAGTTCAGAAAACCAGCTTTTTCCCCTATTGATCATCTGTTGTTTTTGGCAGCGAAAAAACCGAATATCAAGCTATGTCTTATCTCTAGCTTGTTATTGTCTTCTGAAGAGGACCATAACAATCCGCACAATTTTTAGAAACGGAATATAATGCACAGATTTGTTATATTGTCAATACCCATGACGATGATGAGCAATTATACTTAGCGTGAACTACCCCACCCTGCCGTTGGCGAGGATGGGGCTTCCTGATTCAATGGAACATCTAGCAAAACCGAAATCTTGCCAGGTTGTCTTACGTTCCCTCCCCAGGCCGTATCGCTGGTTCCCAACGACAATATCCGCAAGGCTTCATTTTTAATGTTTTGTGCTGCATTAATATCACGGTCATGGTGAGTGCCACAATTTTGACATTCCCATTGCCGAACTTCTAACGGTAAGCTATCCACTCGATTAAGGCAAACGTGACAAGTTTTTGAAGACGCAAAAAAGCGGTCAACTTCAATATAGGTTTTGCCTTCCCACTCGGCTTTATATTTAAGCATAGTGGTAAACATCCCCCAACCCACATCACTAATTGCCTTGGCTAGTTTAGGGTTTTTTACCATCCCTTTGACGTTCAGATTTTCTACAGCAATTACTTGGTTTTCGTTAACTATCTTGCGGGATAGCTTGTGTAGAAAGTCCTCACGACAATGGGCAATTTTACTGTGAACTTTGGCGACTTTTTGTTTCGCCTTAGCTCGATTTTTACTACCTTTTTGTTTACGCGATAGCTTTTGTTGCTTACGCTTTAGGTTTTTCTGATGCTTGGCAAAATGGCGAGGGTTGTCGTACTTAGACCCATCGCTAGTAATGGCAAAATGAGTTAGTCCAACATCAATGCCAATGGCTTTGCCCTCAACCGATGGGCTAATGGCATCTTTCCCGTCATCCACTAACACCGAAGCATAGTATTTGCCATCAGGATTTTTGGAGAGAGTAACTGTTTTGATTGTCCCTTCAAGTTCCCGATGACGACGGCAATAAATCAATCCAATTTTTCCCGGTACTTTGAGATAGTCTCCTTCAAACTTAACGTTAGCGGGATAACTTAAAGACTGCCGACCATGCTTTGACTTGAAACGGGGTGACAGCGCCCGTTTCTCAAAAAAGTTTTTATAGGCAGTAGAAAGATTAAGGGCAACCACCTGCAAGGATTGGGAGTAGGCATCTGTTAACCAAGGATACTCCTTTTTTAGTCCTGGTAATAGGCCTTGGATATATCCCCGGGACAATCCTTTTCCCGTCTCAATATAGGTTTTCTGGCACAAGTCTAAGGCCAAATTCCAATACCAACGACAGCATCCGAACGCCTTAGCCAGGGATACTTTTTGCTCGTTAGTAGGATAGATACGATACTTGTAAGCCTTATACATTATCGAGAAACGGCGTTGCCGATAACAGTATAACATATTATAGCAAACGCCTGAGCCGTTAGGACAATATCTTGGTCTGGCTTGGTGCGGATACAAACGCATTCGATGTCCTAATTTTCCTGACTCCTGCTATATCTAAGGATTTTATCTAAGGATTCGCTGTCGCTCAGTTTATTACTGGGTTGTTATCCATCCCCTCCCTGCAAGCGAGGAAGGGGAATTCCGCAACATTTTTGTTAAATTGGGGTCAAGTAGGAGTGCGGAAAGTGATATAGCGGGTCTATCAGGTATTTAATTTCGGGTGGATTGTACGGTGGAATAAGGGTTTTAGCCTATGTTTTTTATATTTTCTTTAGAATTTCATAAAGTTAAAGAAACTGCCTCTGGATTATTCTCTTTGTCAAGAGTACCAGAACCCTTGAAATTTGGTCAAATCTTAGTTTAAAAGTTGACTTATTTTTGTATTAATTCTTAATGTTATTACAAATAACAAATATAAAAGACGGATTTTATAAATAAAAACTAATATTTGAAGAGGATGCTGACTTTGTTTTACCTCCCTTGGGTGTCAAGGGTGTGTCGGGCTGCGCTAACGCTAGAGTGCAGGGATTCTGGGGAATTCAGCTAAATTGAAGAAAAACTGTCGGACTGTCACAAAAATTGCACAATCTTTTAGTATCTTGAGTTTAAAGCGAAAAAATCCCCTAGATAGAAACGGAAATGCCCTCCTCCTTGAGGAGGTTTTTTTTGACTATTTTTTGGGTGGGATTATTGACTATTTTGGGGTCAATGCAGTCTAATCAATTTCATCCAGATGTTCAGCCACCGCTTGATAGAGATCTAAAATGTGATGATCGGCCAAACGGTAGAAAACCTTACGGCCTCGTTTTTCGTAACGCACTAAGCGAATTGCCCGTAAGGTACGCAGTTGATGGGATACGGCTGACTCACTCATGGTTAAGGCGATCGCCAAATCACAGACACAAAGTTCCTCTTGTGCCAGCAGCGACAGGATGCGCAGACGATTGGGATCCCCCAAAAAACTAAAAAACTCCGCCATCCGTTGGGCTTTTTCCGGGTCTAACACCCCCTGCCCTAATTCCGCTAAATGATCTGTTGCGAGGGGGTGGGGTAACTCACATTCTAGGTCATCTATCAAGGCCCTATTAAGATCCGACATCGGTTTTCCACTCTGAGAAACAAAAACAAAAATACTATACTGTAGCCGATCCTTCCGGTTACTCACTGGGGGAAAAAGGTTTGCCCCCTCTCTAGGATAACCCGAACTCCCCGATATCGCAGGACAAGACCTTTCCCCAGACCTTAAGGAAAATTGAACAGTATCTGAACACCTGTTCAGACTTTTGAGCTAAAATATGAATAGCTGTTCAGATATTCGCAAGAAGGAGAACTAACATGGCAGCCACCTTAGAAAAAGTGAAATGTGCTTGTAGTACCTGTGAATGTATGGTGAGTCCCGACAAAGCGATTGAGAAAGACGGAAAATATTATTGTGGTGAAGCTTGTGCCAACGGTCACACCGACGGATCTCATGGCTGTGGTCATCCGGGCTGTAATTGCGGATAATCGGGAAGTTTGGGGTGTAGGGGGAATTCATGATTCCCCCTACTGCTATTCCCAATTGCCAACTTCTAACTCCCCCCCTTCAATTAATCCCGCTTGAAGGATTCTAACCATTGGCGGAGTTGTTCGGCGGCAATATCACGACCTCCCCAACCAAAGGCGATCGCAAAAGCAACGGCGATCGCACCCACAATTAAACCAAACGCCAGATTAACAATATTCGGGGCGATTCCCATTTGTTGTAAGGCCATTGCAGACACCAAGGTAATAATCGAAATGCGCGCCGCATTGCCCACTAAACAAGCCTGACGATTACCGGAACTAGCAATCAAGTTATAGGCTAAATTGGCGAAATACAGGCCAATGGCGAACACCACCGCCCCCGCCAACACCTGCCCGGCAATGGTCATAATACCGCCCACCAAGCCCGTTAAAGCGTTGATCTGTAAAATATCCACCGCCGTTAGTGCGGCAATAAGAAGCACCGCGACGAAGACAATCATCCCCACAATTTCCGAGGGAGTGCGAACCGGAATCGTTTCATTTGGGGGTGTTGTTTGTTCCTCCGGGTTAATATCTTGGGGAGGCGCCGCAGGAGAGGCAAACCCTAACCATTCATAGAGATGATTAAACCCTAACCCCACCAACAAACTGGTCACCAGATCCGACAGATATTTCCCCGCCACATAGCCCAGAATTAGCACAATCGCCGCCATAAAGATATTGGGCAGCACCGCTAAAATCTGTTCCAACATGGCGATCGCAGGTTGAGAAATCGCCTCAATCTGTAACGCATTGAGTGCCGCAATGGACACCGGAATCAGCACCAAAATATAGGCTAAGGTGCCCAGAATCCAAGACAGAGAACGTTGTCCCGTGGCAGAGGAAAAACCGAACCCTTCCCCCATGCGATCTAAACCCGAAGCGGCCAATAAATTCGTCGCCACTCGACGGACAATTTGCGCCACTAACCAGCCAATGCCGCCAATCAACACCGCCGCTAAGATATTGGGTAAAACCCCCAACACCTGATTCACCAACTGCTGCACCGGAACCAGCGTTCCTTCTAATTGCAGGGTACTGAGAATCGAGGGCAAAAACAAGAGGAAAATAAACCAATACAAGGCATTAGCCAGAGTTTCCGTGAGGTGCAAAGACTCCCCACCTTCTGGGGAACTACCCACTTGTTCCCCCAGCTTTTCATCTAAACGAGTAGCGCGTAATCCTCGGACAACAATCAACTTGGTCAGCGTTGCTAACAGCCACGCTAGGCCCAAGAGAATGGCCGCCCCACCCACTTTAGGCAAAAAGCGCGTCACTTCCTCTAACAGGGCTTCTAAGGGGTTAGAAACCTGTTCTAAGTTCAGAACACTGAGGGCGGCAATAATGACAAAGAGAATAATCAGCCAGTAAATGGCCCCTGCAATCCATTTTTCAATGGGGAAGGAAGTATCTCCCCCCGTCATCCAAGCGGCAATTTTATTATCAATCTCGGTGCGATGTAAGATGGTGTAGGTAATACGACGCGCCAAGCTCGCAATAATCCAACCCACCACTAAAATTGCGATCGCCTGAACCAACGTAATTAAAGAAGTACCAAGGTTAGAACTCACCGTAGACAGGGTTTCATCCACCCAAGTGGGCATAGGAGAAGCCTGTGCCAACACAGGAGGTGCATGGCTCACGAGAGTTCTGCTAATGGTCAGTATCATGGTATATACCTGAATTCTGCATCTACAGGGGTCACTGCAACACTTAAAAACCCCTGCTACTTTGAATAATACCGAAGTTTCCGCCAAAAACCATCAAATTTAGATAAAATACCCATAACCAACCGTCTGTTATCCCGTCCCATGTCTGCACGCCAAGTTTTTGAGCAATCGATTAGTATTAGAGCCAGCGCCGTTGTCGTAGAACGTTGTGTGACGGAACAGGAACTCATGCAGCGCTGGTTAAATCCCGCCCTACGCTGTGAACCGATGGGGGAATGGAGTACCGAATTAGGCAGTCGTAGTCGGTTTATTATCCAGATTCCCTTTTTACAACCCACCCTCAAAAATACCGTAGTGGAACGAGAACCGGGGTTAGTGGTGTGGGAATTCGACGGCTTTTTCCGAGGGCGCGATCGCTGGGAATGTACCCCCACCCCCGAAGGAACCCAACTCCTCAACCGCTTTGAATTTGAAATCCCCAATCCCCTCGTCCGTTGGGGCTTTAACACCTTTGCCGCCACCCTAACCAAAGAAGACATGAAAGCCCAACTCCGCCGCCTAAAACGAGTCGCCGAAACCCTCTATCAGTTACAAGATTAATTGCATGGATGCAATAAGCCCTCAATCATCACTGGTTTCCCCCCTCCTGATTCTAGGACGAGTCCATTTTACCGCATTTGATTTAAAAACTCTTCAATCATCAACGCGTCAGGAGCATTAGGCACTTGGGTGAGATACTCTTCTAAATCCTGAATAGCCAGCCCCCATTCATTCAATTGATAATACAATAATCCCCGATCTCGCACTTCCCCATAGTTCTCAGGAAATAACAATAAAATCCGATCAATCGTGGCCACAGCCTTAGAAAATAGTTGTCGATTCAGAAAAATAAACTTAAGATTTGTTAATATTCTGGCTAAAAACTGATGTTTACTAATCGGGTGTAAAAATTCAGGTTGCAAGATAACAGACTGTTGGTAAAGTTTTGATAAAATGTCTTGACAATCTTGTTCAAATAAAATATTACCTTGTTCAAAGGGATCAATAAAAATGCCGACATTTTCAAATTCAGGTCGGAGAATAAAATGTCCGGGCATTCCGATGCCAACCATAGGAAAATTTAGCCGCTTGGCAACTTCCAAATAAAGTAAAGATAAACTAATTGGAATTCCTAAGCGACGATCTAAAACATCATTGAGGAAACTATTACGGGGATCATAATAATCGGCCTTGTTTCCTCGGAATCCTAAGTCCTCATAGAGATACTTATTGATAATTCTAATCATCTTTAGGGGGTATTGCTTATCCGGTAATCGTTCTCTCAATTCAGCAGCAATATTATCTAGAACCCCCAAATAAACATCCGGTTCAAGAAAATCATATTCTTCTTGAGCAATATATAGGGCGGCTTTGGCTAAATCTAGTTCAGCTTCGTTTTTTTTGATTTCGCTATAAAAGTTTTGTCGTGCCAGAGAAAACATCATTGGGTTTATTCCTAAAACCATCTCCTAGAGATTAACACACTCTGCTGAGAGGGTAGGGCGTTTAGGGTGTAGGAAATTGCCATGAAGCGTATAATAGGGTGTGATGACAAGTTAACGAGCAAAGGATCATGATCACAAAGAGCCGCTTTTATATTTATTTGGGGTTATCTTGCCTCTTAAGCCTAATGATTGCTGTTGTGGGGGAGAATGTAGTCAAGGCGAACCCTATTTTAAATGAGCAAGGACGGATTGAAGAGAGTGATGCTAAACTAGAAGACGGTAGTTTTTATGATCTTTACACCTTTCCAGGAGAGGCAGGGCAACGGGTGCGGATTCGTCTAGAGAGTGAAGATTTTGATCCCTATCTGGTGCTATTTAACACCCAAGGAGAAAAACTAGCAGATGCCGATGATATTAGTCCCGAAAACTGGAATGCAGAACTTGAATATTTATTGCCTGATGATGGTATCTATCAAGTGATTGTGAACAGTTATAATCCTGAAGGTCGAGGAGCGTATAGTTTAGTGATTTATATTGAGCCAAAAACCTCAAACTATGAACTTGAATAAATCCTCATAATTTAGAATAGAATAGTTTGGCTGATTGTTTGAACATCTATCAGGATTATACTTGATGATTAATTCCTTGATCTGACCCTGTTGTATCGTGAACCATGATTAATCTTTTTAGCCATTTTAACATTATAGAATCCTTGAGATATGTCCTCGCTCTTAAGCACTACAATCCCTAAAATTTTAGTGGTGGATGATCTTCCCCACAACTTGCGTCTCTTGGAAAAAATATTAACAGATCAAGGATATGAAGTCCGTTTAGCTAATGGGGGAAAATTGGCATTAACCAGCCTTTCTCGCTTTACTCCAGATTTAATTATTCTGGACATTTTGATGCCAGAAATCGATGGTTATGAGGTTTGTAAAGAGATTAAAGCAGATTCAAAAACGGCTCATATTCCGATTATTTTTGTTAGTGCGCTTAGTGAAGGATTAGATAAGGCAAAGGCTTTTCGGGTAGGAGGTGCAGATTATATTACTAAACCGTTTCAAGTGGAAGAAGTGGTAGCACGGGTAAAACATCATCTACAATTAGTTGATTTAAACCGACAGTTAAAGGAGCGAAATGAGGCGTTAGAGAACCTTAATTTACAGCTACAATCAGCCTTAACAAAGCTAGAGTATTTAGTTAACATTGATGGACTAACACAAGTGGCTAATCGTCGTTATTTTGACACTATTTTAGAGCAAGAATGGAATGACGCAAAACAGCAAAAAAGCTATTTAGGTTTTATTTTATGTGATGTGGATTATTTTAAACAGTATAATGATTATTATGGACATTTAAAAGGGGATGACTGTTTAATTAGAATCGCCAAAATGTTAAGTGAAGTGGTCAAGCGTTCTGGAGATTTAGTCGCTCGGTATGGGGGGGAAGAGTTTGCTTTGATTTTACCAAAAACTAACCCTAAGTCTTTGATCACATTAACGGAAAAAATTCAAAATCGATTGTTAAAATTAGCGATTCCTCATGAATGTTCAGATATTGCTCCTTATGTGACGTTGAGTCTGGGTGCGGTGAGTTGGATTCCCGAAGAGAAGGACAAGACAGAGGATTTAATTCGGAAAAGCGATCGCGCTTTATATCTAGCCAAACACCAAGGACGCAATCGTACTGTTATTCTATAGGAAAACGGCCCCCTTAATTCCCCATGTTTAACTCTGATGTAGCACTTCTGGGATACGCTGAAATAGACTGGATTGAAGTTTCCCCGAATGCCGTCTTATTGGATGTATTACAACAGATGACGCAACGGCAGAAAAGTTATGTTTTAGTGATGGCACAGAAACGCTGTGTGGGGATTTTCACGGAACGGGATGTGGTGAGTTTAGCCGCATTACAACAGGATTTTAGGCAGGTGGCGATCGCATCCGTCATGACACCCAATCCTGTAATGCTTTATGCTAGCCAAGTTTGCCACATTTTTGAAGTCTTGTTAGCCCTGAAAAAATATCAGATTCGTCATCTTCCCCTGTTAGGAGAGGAGGAGCAACTCCTTGGGGTTTTTACCCATGATAGCTTATGCCGTAACCTTCAATTAACAGATATTCCAACCCAACCCACCACCTCCATTGAAAAAGCCTATAGAAAACTAGCGGCTCATGTGAGTAATTCTCCCCTAGCTGTTATAGAATGGGATGAGAAAATGCGGGTGATGAGTTGGTCAAAACGAGCCGAGGAAATTTTTGGCTGGACTGAGGAAGAAGTATTCGGAAAAGCACTTGATGAATGGCTTTTTGTTTATCCAGAAGACTGGGAAAAAGTCCAAAACACAGTAGATTCCATTAAAGATCCCCATAAAGCTCAAAATATATGTCACAATCGCAATTATACAAAAACGGGGAATATTGTTTTTTGTGAGTGGTATAATTCCAGTTTGTTTAACGAAGACGGAAGCCTAGTTTCTTTAATGTCTTTGGCGTTAGATGTAACCAATCGCATTGAGGCAGAAACAGCGTTGCGTCAGAGTGAATCTAGACTGAAAGCCATTGTAGAACAAGCGGGAGTCGGGATTGCTTATACTATCCCATCAGGGGAGTTTTTGTTAGTGAATCAATATCTCTGTAACTTGTTGGGATATTCAGAAGATGAGTTAATGAATTTAAGTTTTTATGATGTTACCCATCCTGATGATTTGCCCAGAGATTTTGAATATATTCAAAAAGCAATCGAAGAAGACTTAGAGAGTGTTTCTTGGGAGAAGCGTTATATTAGCAAAAGTGGACAAGCTCATTGGGTAGAAATTACTGTTTCTGTGGTACGAGATAGTCAAGGTGGATTAGAATCTGGCATTGGCATTGTCCAAGATATCCAAAATCGGAAAATGACAGAACAGCAGATTCAATCTCGCCTGAAAGCAGAACAAGTGCTAGCCCAAATTTCCCAGTATTTAGCGACTCATAACCCTTATGATTTTAATAGAGTATTAGTAAAAATAGCGGGAGTGATTCGGGTGAATCGAGTCTATCTTTATACAATTTTGGGAGATGAAAATTCACATTTTTTAGGTCAAACACTTTATCCGGTAAGTCCTTTAAGTTATTCTTTTCAAAGGACTTATGAATGGCATGATGAGGAGACATTTTCCTTACAAGAAAAATTCAAGCTTTTAAATCTTGTGCCGTTTCAGTGGTGGTTACGGCAGTTATTGCAACACAAACGAGTAGTGTTGGAACATCCCGAAGATTTACCCCCCCAAGCCCATTGGGAGAAGGTTTTATTAACTGTGCAAGGAACTTGTAGTGTCCTAGAAATTGGCATTTTTACCCCAAAAGGGGAGTTGTGGGGGGTGTTGGGATTGTCTACGATGGGGGAATGGCGGAAGGTGTGGTTAGAAGAAGATATTCAACTGTTGTCCATTGTGGGGGAAATGATTTATGCTTACGCCGACCGACAACAGACCTATGAGGCATTACAGTTAAGTGAGGAACGGTATTCAATCGCCACCCAAAGCGCCAATATTGGAGTCTGGGATACAAACCTCAAAAACCGCGAAATCTATTATTCCCCAGACTTTATCGCGTCTTTGGGCTACTCCGTGAGGGAGATTGGCACATCTTGTGAAAGAATACAACAACTGATTCACCCCGAAGATCGGGAGAAGGTGATTCAACACAGCATTCAGTACCTACGAGGAGAACAAAAAACCTATGATATTGAGTATCGCCTCCTCTGTAAAAGTCAAGCGGTGCGCTGGGTGTTGAGTCGCGCTAAGGCCATCCGAGATGACCAAGGAATCCCCTATCGTTTGGTGGGAACCTCCATTGATATTACTTCCCTAAAATCGGCAACGGAACAGTTGTCCTATCGACTAAAATTAGAAACTGCCCTCACCCAAATTTCCCAACAATTGGTCAAATTAGAACCCTTCTCTGCCTTGGAAGAAGACCGTTCTCGCTGGCATTTTGACTTAGAACCCATTTTGCTCTGTTTAGGGCGTGCTATGGGCATTCAACGGGCTTATCTGGTGCGTTTTGACTCCCATAGCCATCAAGGGAGTTGGGTGGCGGAATGGTGTGAAGCGGGGTTAAATCATTTGCAGGATGATCTGCAAAATATAGATACAAGGGCGATGGATTGGTGGATGTTGCAACTTCGGGCGAATCGTGCGATCGCTCTTTCCCAACTTGATGAGCTACCTCCGAGCGCCCACACCGAAGAACAGTTTTTGCGGGAGTTACAATTTAACTCCATCTTAGAGATTCCCATGTTGGATTCTAGCGGTCAACTGTGGGGAGCTATTGGTTTAGCCACGACAGTACCCCACATTAAAAACTGGTTAGAACTAGATCAAAAACTCTTGCGCATTATTGGGGAGTTGATTTATAACCACTACAGTAGACGGGAAGCGGAACTGAAACTCCAAGCCTCAGAAGCTCTCTATGCGGGGATTTTTAACCATTCTGCCGAGGTCATTTGGTTAGTTCAAGTGTTACCCGAGGAGCAATTTGTTTATGAAACGATTAATCCCTGTTATGAGGAACAAATTGGTGTTACGCGGGAGGAGATCATCGGCAAAAGTCCCTATGAGGTCTATTCCTTACCCATTGCCCAACATTTAACCCAATCCTATCAAGCTTGTGTGGAGGCCGGAGAAACCCTTTCTTATGAGGAAACCCTTGCTTTCCCCATTGGAACACGCACTTGGCGCACCTTATTAGTTCCCATTCGCAACAGTCAGGGGCAAATCCACAGAATCCTAGGCAGTGCGCGGGATATTACCGAAGATATTCGCCAAAAAGAGGAACTAGCTCGTTCCAATGCGGAGTTAGAACAGTTTGCCTATGTGGCCTCCCATGATTTACAAGCGCCTTTAGGGATTATTAACAGTTATGCCCAATTGTTACAACAACTAAAGGGAGAACAACTTGATGAACAGTCTAATCGTTATCTAGAGCGAATTGTGCGGGGTTGTGAACGGATGCAGACGATGATTAATGATCTGCTGCAATATTCCCGAGTGCAACGGAAACCGAAAGAGTTTCAAGCTTGTGAATTAGGGGAAATTATCCAAGATGCGATCGCCAACTTAGAACTAGACATCAGCCAAAGCCGAGCCAGTCTTAGGATTAGCGAATTACCGACGGTACAAGGCGATCGCTCCCAACTCCTCCAACTCCTGCAAAACCTCCTCAGCAACGCCATTAAATACCGAGGAAATCATCCCCCAGAAATCCAAGTTTCCGCCCAATTCCTAGAGAATCACTGGCAAATCGCCATTCAAGACAACGGCATTGGCATCCCCCCCAAACATCAAGCGCGCATCTTCCAAATCTTCCAACGCTTACACACCGCCAATGAATACCCCGGCTCCGGCATTGGACTAGCCATCTGTGAGAAAATCGTCCAACGTCATGGCGGCAAAATTTGGGTAAAATCTCAAGAGAAGCAAGGCTCAACCTTTTACTTGACCTTTCCTCCCTTAGACCCCATGTAAACTTGTAAATTCCCCTCACCTGTGAATGCCATAATCTTAACCCGGTCTAACGTTAACCGAATGAATTCTGCTCAGAAAATATAGCAACATAATCCGATGAAAACATTATTTTTTTGTTACAATAAATCACTAGACTTCAAACAGAGGATCGGACAGTGAACCTTTCTGCTCAGAACTTTACCCTCCTAATGGTCAATGATGACGAGGATACTTGTATTTTGACCCAACAGGTCGTTCAAATGTTAACCCACGAAGAAACCCGCTTTCATCTAAATTTCCGTTGTGTCGAAACAGGTTTACAATTAGTGGAGTACCTTGAGCCTATCACCCCCCATAAGCAACCGACTGACTATCCTCAACCCGATTTGATCTTATTAGATTTGAATATGCCCCAAATGGATGGCATCGAAACCTTAACCTGGCTAAAACAAAACGCCCAATTCAGCAAAATTCCGGTTGTCATGTTCTCCTCCTCCGATCATCCTGACGAGATTCAAAAATGCTATGAGTTAGGAGCTAATTGCTATATTAGAAGACCCGTGACCCTTGAATCATTGATCAGAATACTTCAATCCCTTTTGCATTACTGGTTTAATATTGTCCAACTGCCATCCTATGGCAGCCCAAACCTTTACCCGATGGATTGCCCTTAAGTTTAGGGAAACGGCTGTGTTCTCATGGTTTAAAACTTTTAGCTTAGGCATTCTTTCTTCTTCCTAGAGATTCGATTCAATATTCAATTATCTGTCACTCTTCTTTAACTCATCCTGTTAATTCAGAATTTTTAGAATTCATCGCCCTATGATGACTTATTTTCCCCTTGAACCCTCCCGTCCTCCTATCCAGATGGAAGATACTGCCCTAAAGATTCTCCTAGTAGAGGATAATACTGACGATGCAGAACTAATTGAGGAATTAATTAATGTTGGGAGTCAACAGTATCACTTAAGCATCCCCCTGCGAATCGTACCCTCCTTAAATCGGGCATTAAATGAACTCAAGACCATGAGTTTTGACCTGATTTTATTAGACTTGTCCTTACCCGATAGTAATGGGTTAGAAACCTTTAGTGAAATTTTTAACCAAGTGCATAATCTTCCCGTCATTGTTCTGACAGCCTACAACGACAGTGATTTAGCCATCCAAGCCATTCAAGCGGGGGCGCAGGATTATTTAATTAAGGGGAAAACAGGCAGTCAGACCTTAATTCGTGCGATATTTTATGCCATTGAACGGCAACGGTTACAGGATAACTTGAGAGAAAGTGAGGCAAAATATCGCTCAGTTGTTGATAATTTAAAAGGCGTTATTTTTCAAACAGATTTACAGGGAACATTAATCTTTTTAAGTCAGGCTTGGACACGCCTAACTACCCAACCCGTAAAAGAAGCCTTAAACCGTCCGTTAGTGACCTTAATTCATCCTCAAGATCAACGGTTACATCTAACACAATGTGAGGCCTTAATTGCCGGAAATATTCCAGAAGTGAGTTATTTAGTGCGTTATTTTCGAGGCAATAAAGACATGGGTTTATTTGAGGTAACAGCGCGTCCGACCTTAGATCAGCAGGGTAGAATCATAGGGATTACGGGGGTACTAGAAGACGTTACCACGAACCGACCGTTTGCCTATGAGTGACGAGGGATGATTCAGTGCTGATTGTATTTGAGTTTCAGACCCAGAACCATCCCAGCTAGGATCAACGTTGCCACATTAGTTACAATGACCGGAAGATCCTCCACCGCCACCCCGTAGATAATCCACAACAGTACCCCGAGGCAAAAGGTGAGGAACATTCCGAGGGAGATATCTTTCGCGGACTTACTTTTCCAAGTTTTCAGGACTTGGGGTAAAAAGGAAATAGTCGTTAAGGCTCCGGCCAGCAGACCCACAGCCGTCATGGGGTTTTCTAACATAGGAGTAGATACCAAAGAACAAGAGAAGGAGTTAGAGCATAATTTGTTTTGCGATCGCCTGAATCGTCTGTGTCACCTCATGATCAGGATAATTCACCACAAACACCCCATTACTCGCCAACATCATCACATCATCAGAATGGGGCAAAATCCCCGCCACTGGGACTTCATAAGCGCTTTCCACCTTTTGCCTTAACTGCTCAAAATCAAACAACGTCGGGGCTTTATTCACCATCATCAACATTTTAGGCACTTCCAAGCGCCGCGCCACATCCACCGTCACCGCCGTTCCTTGAAAATCTTGCTGATCCGGTCGTAAAATCAACAGCAAGACATCAGAAATCGTAATAGAAAGCAACGTTTCCTCATTCAGCCCCGGATGGGTGTCAATCAGCAAATAATCCAGGCTTAAATCTTCCATCAAGTCCTGAAAACCGTCGTTGAGTAGTCCCACATCATAGCCTTCCCGCAGGACTCGGGCAATATCCCCAGCCTTAATACTCGACGGCACTAAAAAAACCTTTCCCCCCTTGTCCTCTTGACCTTTTAACACATGGGTCATCTCATGGGCAGCCGCCGAAAGTTTACAGCGTCCCCAGAGATAATCATTCAGACAGGGACTGAGATTTTCCTCCCCATAGCCGAATAAAACATGAATCCCGGGGGATTGGATATCCGTGTCCACAATAGCAACACGATGGCCATAACTGGCAATGGTCACCGCTAAATTGGCCGTAGAATTCGATTTTCCGGTTCCTCCACGATAGGAGTGAATAGAGACAACTTTAGGACGCTTCGATTTAGTCATGGTCGGGTACTGACTCTCTGGAGTGCTTCTGAAAGCATTGTACGCGATCGCCTATCGCCTCCTCTAGTGTCTCACCACTTCCCCCCCAGAAATGAATCACGGGTGACGGTTTCCTCTTAGGGGAGTTTCTCTTCTCAAGCAACCGGGGAACAGACCGCCTTCCTCTCCCAGTCTTAGGGAATATTGCCGTTATAATAGAATCTTTCAGAACCGACCTATTCCCTATTCCCTCCAACCCAGAACCCAGAGGGGAATTACTCTATAGAATGAATTCCTAATCATTGATTCTTGATTTATGTTGCCCCTAAACCAAATTAAACGACGCTATGCTCCCCCCACCTGCACCCTAGAAATTTGGGCGACTCGCTCCCCCCTGTCCAAATTTCAGAAACGACCCATCGTTAAAAACCTACAATTTCAACTGCGCTTTGATGACCCTCGACAGATGCAAGACGAGCAAATCATCTTAAAAGGCGATCGCCAACAACTCGAACTCCTCTGTGATACCGTCACCACCTACATTCAAAACCTCCTCCTCGCTGCCCCCGTTCCTGCCGCCCTGAGAGCCACCCCCTCCAGTCCCTCACCCACCCCCCTTAACCCTAGTCAACTGCCCTTCCTACGTCCCCAAGGGCTATTACAGCACGAATTATTCCTCGGTACCCTCCTGAATCCCTCCACCTCCGTCCCCCTCTCCACCACCCAACTCTTCGACCTCGGCACCGTATTAGACCAATACCGAGCCGAAATCGATCTACTCCCCCGCCTCTCCTCCTCATCCTCCACCATCGTCCCCGCCTGGGCCAAAACCGCCGCCTTCCTCATCATTGCCTCCGGCGTAACCACCACCCTCTACCTCAACCACCAAGCCGAACAACAACGACAGACCTCCATCTCCATCCCAGACCTACAAGACCTCAACCGCCCTCCTATCGGCGTACAAACCCTACCCAGCCTTCCCGATGCTCCCCCAGCCCCCACCCCCAGCCTCCCCCCAGACCTCGCCCAACGGCAACGACTCACCCCACCTCCCCCAGTAAACCCCAGCGACGTTCCCCTCAACATCCCGCCCACCATGCCCGGCCGTTCCCCAAGCACCGCCCGGCAAACCGCCCCCGCCCCCCAACCCACTCCCGAACCCGAAACCGCCCTCGCCCCCAGCGACCCACTCCCCCCCATCCCCCCACCCCTTGACCAACCCACACCTCCCCCAACTCGTCCCCCCCTAATTCTCGACTCACCCACCACCCCGCCCACCATTCCCGCCCTACGCGGGCAAAGCGCCCCCCCACCCGAACCCGCCCCACCCCCCGAGGAGTGCGCGGAGCGTCCCCCCAAATCGCAACAGCCATTCAAGAAAACCTTGAGCGCGTGATGCGCGGTGAATATTGGAGTTCCTCCAGCTACACCTACCCCCAAATCGGCGAAGTCCAGGCCTACTTTGCCAACCGTTGGCAACCCCCCGAAACCCTCAACCAACCCGTCGAATATCACATCTGGATCGACGGAGATGGGTCCCTCAAGCGGTTTCGTCCCATGAACAACCAAGCCCAAGAAGTCTTAGCTCAAACCGGAATGCCCTCGTTAGGCAGTTCCTTTGTCTCCCCCGTCGCCGACAACCGCACCTTACAGCTACGGGTCATTTTCAGCACCAACGGTACCGTGAGAACCGACTTAGTGACATCCTCGGGACGCTAACCCTAAAGGTACAACGCGGGCTTTCCAGCCTCAGTCAATTAAACTCCTGTGACCAGCCCAATAATAATTAAAATAACCCCTAAAATTGGACAAAGGGTAGACCAGAGAATAGTATTAGAAAGTTCTTTTTCTTGGTCTTGAAGCACTTCATCCTGTGATTTGTGGGAAATTAAAAAGGGTTGTTTTTTATCTCCCGGACGTTTAACCACTAACTCATTATCTTGATCTCGCAATTCCCCAAAGATTGAAATATCAATATCGATCGGTAAAATTTCTTCGTTATACTGATAACCTAGCGTTTTATAATCTGAATCAAACCGAGTCGGTAAATTCAGAGAAACCCCTCCCCAAGAAACAGAAAGTCCTTGATTAGTCGCAGGTTCAAAACGATTTACCACTTGAATGGCATCAATTTTAGCTTCATTGGGATTAATTTTAATTTTCCCCGTCTCATCTTCTAACAAAAAATTGATCTGGCTTTCATTTTGGTTAATAGTTCTCGTCTTCGTTCTCCTGACTTTTCGCCGCTTCCCTTCACTATCCGCTTCCCATTCCACTGTTTCATATTTTTCTGTAATCGAAGCCTTATAGTAAACACAAGGACGTTGGGATAATTGAGCCATTAAAGGGTTTTTACAGCGCAGTTGACCCCGTAATTTAACCAGTTCACAAAAAGCTCCCGGTTGACCTAATTCTTGGGTAATACTTTGTTGCATCTCTTGCAATTCAGCAATCTTTGAAGAATCGGTTAACTTAAGGCTTAACAAATGATTGCTTAAGGTTTTGCGACGAAAAAAGCCAAAAATACCAACGCCAATGAGAACCAAGCCAATAATACTTAAAATCATGGGTTAAGAGGGAATCTAATGCGAGTTCATCGTTTCAGGATGAGGAGGGAATCTCAATAACCAGTGCATCAGTACAGCCTTGGGTAGGAGTCGCACTACTCACCCTTAGTTATAGTCTAGACTTCATCGCTTATTTCGGGAATTCCGCCATCTCCCCTAGCCTAGAATCCGGTGCGCTAATTCTATGCAGCAAAAGCATTGATCTGATGCAAAAAATACAAATATTGCTAAAAAATGTAACAGGAGATACGAATTAACCTGTTTTTTTCTCCTAATCTACAGAAATCAATGGTCATAAATATCGAGTTAAATCGAACCGTTAACTCTTGTGGAAAAAGTAAAAAGGGAAAACTTTATGAATACAGCAATACAAACAGAAATCAAACTCAATAAAATAGAAAAGGCGAAGCTAGAAAAAGATGGTTTAGCGATTAAAGATGAGTTAGAACATTTTGCTAAAATTGGCTGGGAAGCACTGGATAAAACGGATTTAGAAGTGCGTTTAAAATGGTTAGGTATTTTCTTCCGTCCCGTGACACCGGGTAAATTTATGTTGCGTTTACGGATTCCTAATGGTGTGCTAAATAGCCCACAGATGAGGGTTTTGGCAGAAATCATCCAACGTTACGGCGAGGATGGCAGTGGGGATATTACAACGCGGCAAAATATCCAGTTACGCGGGGTTAGATTAGAAGATATTCCTGATATTTTTCGGAAGTTAGAACAGGTTGGGTTAACCAGTATTCAATCCGGCATGGATAATGTGCGCAACTTAACAGGTTCTCCAGTCGCGGGTTTAGATGCCGAGGAGCTAATTGATACTAGAGAATTATTGCAAAAATTGCAAGATGTCATCACGAATAACGGTCAAGGAAATTATACCTTTAGTAATCTTCCTCGAAAGTTTAATATTGCCATTGAGGGGGGACGAGATAACTCGATTCACGCAGAAATTAATGATGTTGCCTTCATTCCCGCTTATCGGGAGGGACAGTTAGGGTTTAATGTGTTGTTGGGAGGGTATTTATCGGCCCAACGCTGTGCTGAGGCCATTCCGATGGGGGTGTGGGTGCCGGCCAATGATGAGGTGATTGACCTGAGTTGTGCCATTTTAAAGGTTTATACGGAAAATGGAGCCGCAGAGGGATTGCGACAAACTCGGCAAAAAGCGCGTCTGATGTGGTTGCTGGATAAATGGGGGATGGAGAAGTTTCGCGCTGAGGTAGCGAAGGTTTTGGGACGAGAATTATTCCCAGCGGCCCCAGAGGATGAAATTACCCAAGAGAAGAAGGATTATTTAGGGGTTCATGCTCAAAAACAGCCCGGTTATTATTATGTAGGATTGCACGTTCCGGTGGGTCGTTTATCTGCCGATAAAATGTTTGAAATAGCGCGTCTGGCCCAGGTGTATGGTAATGGTGAAATCCGTTTGACGGTGGAACAAAATGTGATTTTACCCTTTGTGGCCGAGGGGAATGTTGAAGCGTTGCTGTCGGAACCGTTGCTGGAGGAGTTTACAGTGAGTCCGGATCCTTTGGTGCGATCGCTTGTTTCTTGTACCGGAAACCATTACTGTAATTTTGCCCTCATTGAAACCAAAGCACGAGGGTTAAAATTTGCCCAACAGTTAGATCAGGAATTGAATATTCCCCAACGGGTGCGCATTCATTGGACAGGGTGTCCTAATTCCTGTGGACAGCCTCAAGTAGGGGATATTGGTTTATTAGGAACTAAAGTCCGTAAGGATGGGAAAACAGTAGAAGGGGTGGATATTTACACCGGAGGCAAGGTCGGCAAGGATGCTAAACTCGGCAATTTATTCCGCAAAGGGGTTCCTTGTGATGAGTTGCCGGAGGTGTTGCGGGAGATTTTAGTTGACCAGTTTGGGGCAACGGAAAAGAGCGACTGAAAATGGGGGTTTAGGGAAAAGTGCAGAATGGCAAACTCCAGAATTTAGCTTTCAGGGTCAATCCCTAAAGCTCTCAGTTTGGCAGCTAATCGTTCGGCACGTTGGCGTTCCTGTTCAGCTTGTTGCTGTTCCAATTCCGCCCTTTGGTTAGCTTGTTCGGCTCGTTGACGTTCCTGTTCGGCCCTCTGGTCAGCTTGTTCGGCTCGTTGGCGTTCCTGTTCGGCTCGTTGGCGTTCCAGTTCGGCTCTTTGCCGTTCCTGTTCGGCTCGTTGTTCCAACTCCAAAAAGCTTAGGAAGGGTCGCCCATCGGGACGATACAGTTCCAAAGTCGTCCCACTTAAAACAAAACGAATCCCTAAACGGGGACTTGTCCAGTTCTGGATTTCTTCTATTGGCCGCAATCCTTCTGCTGTACGGTATAGTCCATGTAAATCATTGCGGTTCGGGTTGTAAATATAATATTCTTCTACCCCGTAGTCGTCGTAAAATTGCTGCTTTTTGCCCATTTCAGCTAAACGATTGCCGGGGGAGAGGATTTCAAAGACGACTTGAGGGGAAATATTATCCTCTTCCCATTGTTTATAAGACCCTCGCTCTCCTTTAGGGCGACCAAATGCTACTAAAGCATCAGGAGCGACTCGGATTTCTGGGCGGCCTTCCACAGGATACCAGAGTAAATCTCCGGCTACGAAAACATCAGGCTGGTCAGCAAAAAGCAGTTCTAGGTTTTCTTTAATCAGTACAATCCAGCGAAATTGTAAGGTATTGTCTGCCATGGGCTGACCGTCACTATCAGGATAGAAAATCTCACAATCCAAGGAAATGGTCATAGAAATCCTCTCCTCTGGGTGAGGGGCGAATCGTCTTTTTTAGTTTAGCAAACCTTTAGGACAAGAATACTTATTTTCTAGGGTTTAGTTTTCCGGATCAATGCCTAATGCTCTCAGTTGTGCGGCTAATCGCTCGGCTCGTTGACGTTCTTGTTCCGCCCTCTGGTCAGCTTGTTCGGCTCGTTGTCGTTCCTGTTCGGCCCGTTGCCGTTCCTGTTCGGCCCGTTGACGCTCCTGTTCAGCCCGTTGTTCCAACTCCAAAAAGCTTAGGAAGGGTCGCCCATCGGGACGATACAGTTCCAAAGTCGTCCCACTTAAAACAAAACGAATCCCTAAACGGGGACTTGTCCAGTTCTGGATTTCTTCTATTGGCCGCAATCCTTCTGCTGTACGGTATAGTCCATGTAAATCATTGCGGTTCGGGTTGTAAATATAATATTCTTCTACCCCGTAGTCGTCGTAAAATTGCTGCTTTTTGCCCATTTCAGCTAAACGATTGCCGGGGGAGAGGATTTCAAAGACGACTTGAGGGGCAATATTATCCTCTTCCCATTGTTTATAAGACCCTCGCTCTCCTTTAGGGCGACCAAATGCTACTAAAGCATCAGGAGCGACTCGGATTTCTGGGCGGCCTTCCACAGGATACCAGAGTAAATCTCCGGCTACGAAAACATCAGGCTGGTCAGCAAAAAGCAGTTCTAGGTTTTCTTTAATCAGTACAATCCAGCGAAATTGTAAGGTATTGTCTGCCATGGGCTGACCATCACTATCAGGATAGAAAATCTCACAATCCAAGGAAATGGTCATATCAATTATCTCCTCTGGGTGAGGGGTGAATCGTCTTTTTTAGTTTAGCAAATCTTTAGGACAAGAATACTTATTTTCTAGGGTTTAGTTTTCCGGGTCAATGCCTAATGCTCTCAGTTGTGCGGCTAATCGCTCGGCTCTTCGGTCAGCTTGTTCGGCTCTTTGCCGTTCCAATTCCGCCCTCTGGTCAGCTTGTTCGGCTCTTTGCCGTTCCTGTTCGGCTCGTTGGCGTTCCAGTTCAGCCCGCTGCCGTTCCTGTTCGGCTCGTTGTTCCAACTCCAAAAAGCTTAGGAAGGGTCGCCCATCGGGACGATACAGTTCCAAAGTCGTCCCACTTAAAACAAAACGAATCCCTAAACGGGGACTTGTCCAGTTCTGGATTTCTTCTATTGGCCGCAATCCTTCTGCTGTACGGTATAGTCCATGTAAATCATTGCGGTTCGGGTTGTAAATATAATATTCTTCTACCCCGTAGTCGTCGTAAAATTGCTGCTTTTTGCCCATTTCAGCTAAACGATTGCCGGGGGAGAGGATTTCAAAGACGACTTGAGGGGCAATATTATCCTCTTCCCATTGTTTATAAGACCCTCGCTCTCCTTTAGGGCGACCAAATGCTACTAAAGCATCAGGAGCGACTCGGATTTCTGGGTGTCCTTCCACAGGATACCAGAGTAAATCTCCGGCTACGAAAACATCAGGCTGGTCAGCAAAAAGCAGTTCTAGGTTTTCTTTAATCAGTACAATCCAGCGAAATTGTAAGGTATTGTCTGCCATGGGCTGACCGTCACTATCAGGATAAAAAATCTCACAATCCAAGGAAATGGTCATAGAAATCCTCTCCTCTGGGTGAGGGGCGAATCGTCTTTTTTAGTTTAGCAAGTCTTCTATCTCTCTGGAAGATTTTAACGAATCTTCGCCATCACAGCCAACGAGAGAATCAGGTTTTGAAGCTGATCTGACAAAAGAGAGATAGTTGAAAGTAAAACAACCTAATCTCTCCGTTAAACTGGAGTAAACAGTGCTAATGTTTCCCATAGTTTAGCCTCTGTAAAATCCTCAATCACCTGTTTAGCTCCTGCTTGTAAGAGGGACTCCACGGGATGGGTGGAAGCAATGCCAATAGTATATAATCCTGCCCCCACAGCAGAACGAATTCCAGAAGGAGAATCTTCAAACACTAACACTCCTTCGGATTCTATTTCTAAGCGGGAAAGGGCTAATTGATAAAGGGCGGGATCAGGTTTTCCTTTAGGGGCATCGTTGGCAACAATGACCACGGGAAACCGTTCCCAGAGGTCTAAGGTTTTGAGCATAAATTCCGCGTTCTCACGGGGCGCATTGGTGACGACTCCCTGTTTGAGTTGTTGCTCATCTGCCCATTCTAAAATCTGGTTTAAACCATTAATAGGGTTTAGTTTGTCGCCCATTTGACGAAAAAGCCGTTCTTTCTCTTCTGCGACCTTTCTCGCTTCTTCTAGGGGCAAATGGGAGAGAATATCCTGTACTATATCATCGTTATGTTTGCCGGAAATCACCTGATCATAGGTGGGTCGATCCATTTCGATTCCGAAGGGTTTTAAGGCGGTGATCCATGTATCAAAATGGAGGGAGTCTGTGTTAACTAATGTTCCGTCTAGGTCAAATAAAATGGCGTTGAGCATGGTTGAGTTTAAGGGAACAGGGAACAGGGAACAGGGAATCGGGAGTCGGGAATCGGGAGTAATGTCATTGCGAGGTACGAAGCAATAATCGTCAGGAGTCGGGAGATTGCCTCTCCCCTGCCCCCCTGCTCCCCCTCTCCCCCTCTCCTGTTCCCCGTTCCCTATTCCTATACTTTTGGGGGGGGAGTAATGCCGCGCTGGGCTAAACCTTGATCCAAACGACGCATAAAGGCCATGTCTGCATCGGGGAGTCCTGAATGTCCTTGTAAAAAGTTGAAGGCTTGGCGAAATTCCCAAGGAGTGGTTATGATGGGGGCGGCCAGATGACAGGGTATAATCTGGTCAAAGGACCAACGGGCGATTTGATCCGCCCAGTTTAACACGGCTTCAGGCGCACGGTTGAGGATTAGGGTTTGTAAAATGGGGGCAACGCGCAACTGTCCACCTCCCTGTAATTGATTAAAGGACTCTTGCCAGTTGGGTTTCCAGCGAAAGGGGAATAGCCCGAAATAGGCTTTTTTACTGCGTTCTGGGGCTTTTGTGGCTTCACGGAAGACGGACGACCAAGGGGCTACTTCTAGGACACTAGGTTGAAAATAAAAGGCAAATAGACTAATTCTTTGCCATCCTTTGCGACGGTTTTGGGGGGTATCTTGGATGGGATCAAAGGCGCTGTCTCGGGCGTGGAAAAGAAGGGGGTAGGGATTGAGTTGTAGAATTTCGGGGGGATCTTGGGGGATGGATACAAGGGAGTCGGTGACTAGGAGGGTGCGCGATCGCCGATCCAAAAATACCACCTCAGAAAAACGCCCTGGCCCTAGTTCAATGGTATCCAAGATGGCATAATCAAATTGTCCGGCAAAAGGGGCTTCTCGGCTATCTTGGGGTAGAATGTGAGTCCGTCGAGGAGGCAATCCCAACCAACTTAAGGGCAAATTGACCGGGAAACTCCACTGATTGGGAGCAACATAAATCTGTGCTGTGGGAAAATGTCGCGCAAAAGGCGCAACAAAAACTTTATGTTCAATCCCCGAAATGGTCGGCATAATGATATACTTCACCGACCCATATTGTGCCTCTAATTGTCCCACGCCTTGCAAACATTCCCGCGTCGGAGCCACGGGTGCATAAACTAAAAGTCCTCCCTCCTCCAATCTCACCACCGTCATACGAATCGGCACCACGACATAAAAAATCCCTTGGAGTTGCTCAAAAATCCAAACCTCCCCCTTGACAACTTCTCGGAATAGGGTTTTTCGTTGTCCGTAGGGATAAATTGGCACCAGAAACCAAAAAGGCCAAGCGATATCTTGGGTCTGTAACGCTTGTGGATGGGGGTTAGTATAGGAAGGGTTTGGGCTATCCTGCACTGTTCAACTTCTCTCACAGATGACATGATCTTAAAGCATTTTATCCTGAAGCGGACTCCTGATCTCTTGACTCATCCCCTCATGGCATCCTTACTAGAGCAAACTTTACCCCAGAACTCTGGACAGTTTACGGGACTGGTTAATGCTTTAATTGTGCTTTTAATGGTCGCTACAACGGTGGCTCTAATTACTCGGTGGTTAAGGATTCCCTATGTGGTGGGCTTAGTATTAGCTGGATTAGCGATTCCTAAAGGGGCTTTACCTTCAGAAATTGGCTTAAATCCTGATGTAATCCTAAATTTATTTCTCCCTATTTTAATTTTTGAAGCGGCTATTAATACAGATATTAGTCGCTTACGCAGTACCCTTAAACCCATTCTTCTGTTAGCGGGTCCTGGTGTAATTTTAGCAGCCGCCATCACCGCTAGTTTACTTCAGTTTGGCTTAGGTTTAGCTTGGATTACAGCCTGCGCGGTAGGAGTGATTTTAACTATTACGGACACGGTTTCCGTGATTGTTGCTTTTAGAACGGTTTCTGTGCCTAAACGTTTGGCGACGATTGTAGAAGGAGAAAGCTTATTTAATGATGGAATTGCTTTGGTTCTATTAAGTGTCATTACAGGGATTCATACTCGCGGTTCTTTTACGATTGGGGAAGGAATAGAACAGATTTTAATTGCTTTTGTGGGGGGAACAGTTTTAGGGTTAGGTTTAGGTTATCTCTGTGTGGGTTTGTTCCGCCAGTTAGATGATGCGTTAAGTAATATTTTGCTCACAGTTGCGGTATCGTTAGGCACGTTCCAGGTGGGGCAAATGTTGGGGGTTTCTAGTGCGATTGCGGTGGTGATTGCGGGCTTAGTCATGGGAAATCTAGGCTTTCGGCAAACTTCAGCCACAACGAAGGTGAGTTTACTTAATTTCTGGGAATATGCTGGGTTTGGGGCGAATACTTTTATTTTTTTGTTAGTCGGAATTGAAATTAATCCAACAACCATTTACACGACAATACCCGGTGCAGTATTCGCTATTATCGCCTATCAAATTGGGCGCATTTTTTCCATTTATCCGTTACTATCTTTTTTACGGCTCTTTGACCGTCCTCTTCCGTTACGGTGGCAGCACGTTTTAATTTTAGGTAATGTTAAGGGTTCTCTTTCAATGGCGTTAGCTCTGAGTTTGCCCTTGACTTTGCCCGGACGAATAGAAGTGATTACCCTAGTTTTTAGTACGGTGTTGTTGTCTTTGGTGGGACAAGGATTAAGTTTATCTTGGTTGGTGAAAAAGTTGCACTTATCTCAGGAGTCTCCCCAGCAAAAACAAATTGAGGAACTCCAATTAAACTTAATTGCCTCGAAAGCCGCTCAACAAGAATTAAGCAGTTTGTTACAATCTGGGAGTTTGCCTAAATCTCTCCATGAGGAACTTTTTGCCAGTTATCAGGCAAGAATTGCCCGCTCTGAAGAGGCGTTACGGCATTGGTATAATCAACGGATAAACCAGCCGTCTAATGGTGTGCAAGAACAGGGTTATTTAGATGGATTGCGTCGTCGTTTGTATCTGGCGGAAAAGGTGGCGATTCAGGATGCTATGCGCAAGGGATTATTGTCTGATGAAGTGGGAGCGGTCTATTTGAGGGAAATTAACGAAAAGTTGTTATCTTTAAATGAGGATTAGATAGGAGTTGCTTGAGGAGGTGAAACCTTAAAACCAGATTAGCACGATAACCCCATAAAATCGAGCATCTGGTGGACAAGATGGGGCTTTGTGACAGCTAAAATAGTCGATCCGCCCTCTAAAATTGTACCCCCATTAGGAATGCTTAAGTCTTCATGGGGGTGTGCTTGATAGCCAATGATTAGGGTTCCGGTGGGAAATTTGGGATCTCGGGCAATTTCGGCAATAGTTCGTCCAACAACCGAACAAACGGGGGGGATGGAGAGTTTTAAAACTTCGATTTGTCCCTGTTCAAAGTGCATCATAGCATCAACTTGGGGATACTCAATAGCGTTGACAATACGGGCAATGGCTAACTCGGATGTGCTAATAATATGAGTGGCTCCAGCGAGTTGATAGGGATCGGCAAAATCGCGATCGCTCATGCGGACTAAAATCTGCGCCACCTGATAATGTTTGGACAGGGTGACAATGGCTAGATTTAGGGCATCTTCCGGGAGGGCGGCAATAAAGGCATCGGCTTTTCGGATGCCAGCTTCCAACAATACCGTAGTATTTACAGCACTGCCTTCAAAGGCCATGACCCCGATTTTTTCCCGGGCGTATTGACAAGCTAGGGGGTTAATATCAATTACGGCAATGGTATGACCTGCGTCTAAAAGGGTTTTGGCAAGATCCAAACCCATCATGCCTGCTCCGCCGATGATAATGTACATTTGGACAAGGTTTATCGAATGCTGATGGACTGAAATAGGATAAAAGGAGCAGATTTAAGCGATCGCAACTCTCACACGACCCCGCTGGACTGAACGCAACAGACGATCGACAGCCCGTCTCTCTTCTTCCGTTAGGTTATCTTCTAAAATGGCTGCTAATAGACCATAGCGATCCGTCAGGGTGAGGGTTCCGGTTTGAGCGACCGAAGCCAAAATCTCAAAGATTGCACCAGGAATTAATTGATGTTGGATAGTCATGGCCAGGGTTATAAACTCTTTCTATTGTCCACTATCCTCTACAATCGATCCGCCTCCCGTGACACCGCCTACAATAAATCGTGAACTTCGTCAATATCTAAGATGATGTAAATTACACGACCTATGGGATCAATTATCGATGAAGTTGTGATTTTAGTCACCGACAAGATGAATTTCCGCAATAATGGCATCCCTCAACAGAGAGGGATGCAGGGGTTAGGGGAGATGTAAAGAAGTTTGTGCTTTTGTCATGAATCCTTAATATCGCGCTAATTTTCCCTCAGAATGGCTTGACAACCGGAAATATTCGGTTATTCTAATAGTCGAGTGTGAGGAGAAAGTAAGAGGAAGCACTCGGGGTCGAAACAAGGACAGACTCCCGGGTGCTTTTTCAAAGAGCTAGCTTGGTAACGAGCTAGCTTTTTTTTGGTTTAGCTTTTTTAGGCCTCTCTTCTCGGTGCCTTCAAGGGGGATGTTCAAAACCATCTAGCCTAGATCATTCTAGCGTTGCGCTGCATTCCCTGAGTCTTGTGTAACGGGTCAATATTTGGTACCGTACTAATCAAGCGGAATTTTGATGCCCAATGGGGGGGATTCTGCTGAACTGTTTTTTTAATCTCTGTTCATAGCTGTACTGGGAGCATAATAAAATGTCTATTCTCTTTCAATTGGCGTTAGCCGGACTCGTTTTCTTGTCTTTAGCAATGGTGATTGGGGTTCCGGTCGCTTATGCCACTCCTCAAAACTGGGATCAATCCAAAAGATTGATTTTCCTAAGTTCTGGTCTATGGTTAGTCCTAGTGATTGTGGTGGGCGTTCTGAACTTTTTAGTGGTTTAACCCATGGCTGGGAATACCCCATCCCGTCAATGGGGTGGGGTGGTTCGCGCTCGATTATGCGATCGCCCGCCCAGACCATTCTCCTAATCGTTATCGGCACATTCAATTATTGAGGCACTCATGGCAGTATTTGAGGGAAATTTCCATCAAGACCCGGCATCCCTTCGTTTTGGGATTGTGATTGGTCGTTTTAATGACCTTGTAACCGGAAAACTACTGGCCGGATGCCAAGACTGTCTAAAACGTCATGGGATAGACATTAATCCCCACGGAACACAGGTCGATTATTTCTGGGTGCCGGGGAGTTTTGAAGTTGCTATGGTAGCTCGTCAGGCTGCCCTGTCTCGGCGTTACGATGCCGTGATTTGTTTGGGGGCTGTGATTCGGGGACAAACTCCCCATTTTGACTTTGTGGCGGGGGAAGCGGCTAAAGGTATTGCCGCCGCCAGTTTTCAAACCGGAGTCCCGGTGGTGTTTGGTGTGGTAACAACGGACACCATGCAGCAAGCGTTAGAACGCGCAGGGATTAAGAGCAATTTAGGCTGGAGTTATGCCATGAATGCTCTAGAAATGGCTAATCTGATGAAGCAAATGCGCCACGAGTTAACCATTCCTCCCTATTCCTATGTAGAAGACGCTAATCCTGCACTCCCTGCTCCCACAGGTGAGGATCTCTTACCGGGTCAAAAAACTGGGCAAGTTAATCAGGCTTAAAATCTAGGAGGGAGAAAAATTGACCCAACCCCTTGACAAAGGTTGTGATTTGTGGGACTATAAGAAGAGTGACTCAAATTTACTGCGGGTATAGCTCAGGGGTAGAGCGTCACCTTGCCAAGGTGAATGTCGCGCGTTCGAATCGCGTTACCCGCTTAAAAGAACTCTAAAAAGGGTTTCAGTATTTTCTCCTGAAACCCTTTGCTGTTGCATTTGTGCAACCGTTTTGAGAAGAGATTCGATAACATGATGCTAAGTGAAAAACTTCTGTTCTCTTGCTCTAACCCCAGAACGTGCAGAAAATCAACTTAAACCATGAATACCCTTGTCCCTGTCGGCGGAAAGGATTATTGCAGCCTATTGTCCTCACAGAAGCCCTAGGCTGTAATCGGTGTCAGCAGATTTTTGTGGTGGATGAGACAGGTCAAACCATTGAACAACTGTCTACGACCTATCCTTATAAACGGGTTTGGCGCTGGACAGGGACTCGGTGGGTGACAGCGAATCCCTCTGTAAGCGATCGCTATTTACCCATTGCCTTAACGATTATTGTTATGTTATTGATTGTCTGGTTGCCCTTAGCTCTGCGATCGCCGTCTGGACTCAGTGTAATTTTTTGGGTAATGTTAGCCGTATTACTCGCTCTTCTCCCGGCTTTTATGGTTTGGTTATCCTATCGGCGTTAGCAGCAAGGTGATGGAATTAGACAACTCCCAGAACTCCCTATCCCCCGTTCAGTTGGCCGTCCAACGCGCTTATCACGCCTCCTTAGAACTGGATACCTTAAGCGGAGTAGAGCGCAGTCGGGGCATTCAAACCCTCGCTAAAATGCTCGAAGGCGCTCAAGCGGAAATTCTCGAAGCCAATACCCTCGATTTAGAAGCCAGTCGAGAAATGGCCATCCCTGAGATTGTACAAGAGTGGCTCAAACTCACCCCAGAACGCCTGCACAAAACCATCCGCCTCCTGCGACGCTTGGCGGAACTCTCAGATCCCATTTTGCGCTTGATGAATGCGCCCCACCCCCTAGAAACCTCCCAAACCTACTGTCAATTGATGCCCCTTGGGGTGATTGCTTTAGTTTATGAAGCGTTCCCCGAATTAGCCGCCATCACCGCCGGATTTTCCCTCAAAACGGGCAATGCGTTGATTCTGCGGGGGAGTACCGAATCCAGCCACACGGCAGAAATTATCGCCCAAATCATCCAAGAGGCGATCG
Organism: Spirulina subsalsa PCC 9445; assembly: GCF_000314005.1. Taxonomy (NCBI): domain Bacteria; kingdom Bacillati; phylum Cyanobacteriota; class Cyanophyceae; order Spirulinales; family Spirulinaceae; genus Spirulina; species Spirulina subsalsa. The sequence continues at coordinate 2,336,047 of NZ_JH980292.1, read as the reverse complement.
CAGAAACCCAACTGCCCCCCAGTAGCATTGAGATTATACCCGCCGAAACCGGAACCCCCATCCAAGAATTAGTCACCCAAGATCACTATCTCAACTTGATTCTCCCCTACGGACGCGCCAGTTTAGTCCAACAGGTCAGCCAATGGGCAACGGCTCCGGTCTTGCGTTCTGCTTTGGGCAACTGTTACCTTTACTATTCCCCCAGTGGCGACTTAGATTTAATGCGCTGGATGATTCTCGACAGCCACGAAGGAGAACCCGATGCGGTCAATGCCATTGAAAAGGTATTAATTCAAGAAGGGCAAAAACTGTCCTATTTGATGCGGTTGTTCAGTGATTTACAAGAAAAAGGCTTTGAACTACGGGGTGATGAGTCACTGGTGGCCGAATTTCCTGACCTGTTAAAACCTGTTCAAGAGGCAGAATGGGATCTAGCCTATTTAACCAAAATCGTCGCCTTTAAGATGGTGCCAGATTTAGAGGGTGCGATCGCCTGGATTAACGAACATAGTAGCGGCCATGCCGACTGTTTAGTGACAGAGTCCTACTTAGAAAGTCGCCATTTCGCCCAAGAAATCAACAGCGCCCTGATTTACATTAACTCCTCCCCCCGGTTTACCCGCAATCCTCAACGGGGTGATTCCGTTTTTTTAGGCATTTCCAATCAAAAAGGGCAACGACGGGGTTTAATCAGTCTAGAAAGTTTCACCACCGTTAAACAAGTGGTACAGGGGCAAGGTCGGAGAGAAGATAAAGGGGAGAGAAGGGGGAATAGGGAATAGGCAATCTTGACAAGTTAAGACCCCAAGTGAGAAGTCAAGGCATGGGGAAATAGGCAATTCCCCCATCCTCCATGCCCCTTGCTCAAAGTCCCCTCTGAATCTAATCTGGATCTGTTGACCTCACACTTAACCCTTAAGCCATGCCCGACGCAAAAACTGTTAGCCAAGCGGTGGCCAAACTCTACGATACTTACCCCTTTCCGCCTGAGCCGATTTTAGACGAACCACCACCGGGGTATAATTGGCGCTGGAATTGGATCGCAGCCTATAATTTCTGCACGGGACGCAAACCGGACACCTCAAAAATCCGTATCTTGGACGCGGGATGTGGGAGCGGTGTAGGGACGGAGTATCTGGTGCATTTAAACCCCGAGGCAACGGTGACGGGGGTGGATATTAGCTCCGGCACCCTTGAAGTGGCACAGGAGCGCTGTCGTCGGTCAGGGGCTGACCGTGTGATGTTCCACCAAATGGATTTAACGGCAGTGGACACTCACCTTGGGGGAGAATTTGAGATGATTAACTGTGTGGGAGTCCTCCACCATCTCCCAGACCCCATCGCCGGGATTCAAGCCTTAGCCCAAAAACTAGCACCGGGGGGTATTTTTCATATTTTTGTCTATGCAGAGTTGGGGCGCTGGGAAATTCAGTTAATGCAGGAGGCGATCGCACTCCTCCAAGGCCAACAGAGGGGAGACTATACCGACGGGGTGAAGGTGGGACGAGAGATTTTCGCCACCCTGCCAGAAAATAACCCCCTCGTGCAACGGGAAAAGGAACGCTGGTCTTTAGAAAATACTCGTGATCAGTGTTTTGCCGATATGTATGTTCATCCCCAAGAGGTGGACTACAACATCCGCACGCTGTTTGAATTGATTGATGCGTCAGGTTTGGAGTTTGTGGGGTTTTCTAATCCCGGTTTCTGGCAACTGGAACGCTTACTGGGTAGGGCTTCTGGGTTAATGGCACGGGGGGAAGGGTTGACGGAGCGCGATCGCTACCGTTTAATCGAACTCCTCGACCCCAAAAACATCACCCACTACGAGTTTTTCCTCACGAAACCCCCCCTCCCCCGTCAAGATTGGTCCGAGGACAGAACCCTCCTCGCCGCCATTCCAGAACTCCATCCCTGCATTGACGGCTGGGAAAGTAAATGTCTGTTTGATTACAACTACCAAATTGTAAACTTATCTGACGATGAGTTTACTTTTATGCAAAAGTGTGCTGAAAATGGGCAAACTCAGCAAACCATTGAGGAACTTTGTCCGGGGGAGGTGCTGGATTTGGGAATGATTCGCCATTTACAACAGCGGCAGTTAATCGTTTTGACCTCATAGACTCCTCCCCCAGTATCCCGTAGGTGGGGTGAAGCGCAGCGCAACCCAACCAAAAAATCGAAAGTCAGGAGAGATGGGGAAATTTTTAACCCTCAAGCCCCGCAGTATCCCGTAGGTGGGGTGAAGCGCAGCGCAACCCAACCAAAAAGATCCGTAGCCGTCAGGAGATCAACCATGCCCCGTATTACCCCTCGCGCCTATAATCTGCTGCTCCAAGAAGCCCAACAATGTGCAGCCTTAGCCCCCCTCAACGCTCAGGTAGAACTCCGCATTGTCCGTAAACGCCTCGACAAACTGCGGAACGGCTCAGGTCGCTTACTCTCAGAAGCCGAAATTGCCGCAACGGTGAAAGATATCTTTCCCCAGTTTAGCGATGAAGTCATTGCAGAAGCCGCCAAGACCCATCAATCCCCCACCACAGCACTTGATGGGCTAAAATTCCCCGTGATCTTCATTCTCAGTTTAGTTGGGCTGATCTGGGTGATTAATCTGCCCTTCCCCCCCATTCGTCGCCCAGTCGCCAAAGCAGCCCCCCTCCTCCTGCTACCCAGTTTTATCAGCATGGACTCCAACTATCGCCAAGCCGTCTCTAAAGTAGAACAGGCCGATCAACTGGTGAATCGTTCCACCAGTAAAGAAGATTTTGAACTAGGAGCGCGCAAGGTAACAGAAGCCAAAAAACACCTTAACGCCCTCCCAGTATGGTTTTTAGGCTACGAACCCGTCACCTATTGTAATTGGTTTGGCTGTACTTGGCGGTTCACCTTTGATGAGTTTGAGCAAGCGCGGAAAAACGTGGGGCGCATGGAAGCGAAAGTATTTCAAGAAACCAATGCCCTGAAACAACTTGAACAGGCCGAGGCAGCCATTCAAGAATCAAAACTCGATTATCAAAAAGCGGCGAATCCCAGTGAACAACAAAATGCCGTCTTGTCCTGGCGAGCAGCCATTGATCAATTAACCCAACTGCCCCCAGATACCTTTGCCGGACGCAATGCTCAACAAAAACTCCAGGCCTACCAACGGGATTTTCAGGAGGTGGCGGGTGTGGTGAGTAGTAATGAACGGTCTAGTACCTTAGTTACAGTAGCCAAACAGTTTGCTTGGCACGCCGCCCAAAGCAGCCAGAATCCGCCCCATCCCGCGACAAAATGGCAACAGATTGAGCAGTCTTGGGAACGGGCGATTGAGGAATTGCAGAAAGTCCCACCCGAGGAAAGTCAGGGGTATTTACAAGCTCAGACCTTGATTGCAGAATATACCCAAAATCTGGGTCAAATCCGCTTGCGTCGGGAGGCCGAGGAACAGTCTGCCACAGCGTTATTGAAGGCTCAGGAGCTTATAGAACAGGTGATTGCCACCACACCGGATGATCCGGATCAGGTGAATCGGAGTCGGGTAGCAGCCCAGTTGCAGGGGATCTTGAACGAATTGGAGCGAATCCAAGCAGGCACTACATCTTACGAGAAAGCCCAAGAATTACAAGGCTTTACCCGCGATCGCCTAGATCAAATCACACCGTGACATCCTCCCGACACCGACCCTAGGGGTACGGTGCGGGCTTCCCCATATCACTATGAGGCTTTCGGTGCTTCTACGGGAGGCTCTAGATGTCTTTTTAGGGACATCCCTGATAACCTCTTCCGACCCAGGCAGCTTGACCCCCAACGTTGCTCAACAACCATCGCCGCCGCAACGTCCCTATCCGTTACAAACCCACAATGAGAACATTTGCTACGCAACGCTTCGCGTTCACGAAGCGTCACGAAGTGAACGCGAACGTACAGTGCGGGGCTTCCCGACGATGAGCTAAACCCAGAATCGCCCTAGGTTGGGTAAAGCGACAGCGCAACCCAACCGACAGAACGTCTTGATCGTTGACTCAAGAACTGGATTTTTTCCGACTGGTGGTTTTTTTCGTTGTGGTTTTTTTCGTCCCGGTTGCCTTGGTTGTGGTCTTCTTGCGGGTGGTTTTCTTCGTTGCGGCCTTCTCCGCTAATAACTGTAACGCCCGTTCCAAGGTTATACTTTCCACCGTTTCCCCTTCCGGTAAACCTGCGTTCACCTTGCCATGATTCACATAAATCCCGTAGGGCCCCTCATAAATATTCACCGCTTGTTCATCATCGGGATGATTCCCTAACTCCCGTAATGGTGTTTTGGTCTTGCTTCGACTCGCCCCCCGTCCCCGTTTGGGTTCGGCTAACAGTTGCAAAGCCCGTTCATAGGTGATGGTCAGCACATCATCAGGGGCTTTAATGGAACGGTAGTCTTTCCCGTCCTTCCCTTGATCATGCACCACATAGGGGCCAAACCGCCCCAAGCTGGCCTTAATTTTTGCCCCGGTTTCCGGGTGTTCCCCCAATAAACGGGGAAGAGACAATAACCCCATCGCCATGTCTAAGGTCACGTCTTCAGGCTTAACTCCCTTGGGCAGGGATACCCGTTTAGGTTTGGGGTTTTCGTCGGTTTTGTCCCCCAGTTGAATATAAGGGCCATAATTCCCAGTCAGGACATAAATAGGTTCTCCGGTTTCCTCGTGGAGTCCCAAGCTGTCGGGACCTTCAATTTTCTGCTTGAGTAGGAGTTGCACCTGTTCGGGCGTTAAATCACTGGGGGTAAGGTCTGGGGGAATGGAAGCACTGACCTTTTCTTCCCCCTGCATTACTTCCAAATAGGGTCCATATTTGCCAATTTTAACGGCGGCGTCTAAGTTCTCCAGAATGACACTTTTGGCGGTGCTGGGGTCTATTTGGCTTTCCCGTACTTTGACTTGAGTTTCTAATCCCTTCTCGCCGAGATAGAATTGCTCTAGGTAGGGCAGCCATTGTTCCTCCCCGGTGGCAATGTTATCTAAGGTTTGCTCCATGCGGGAGGTGAACCTTGTATCGACTAAATCGGGGAAATGTTCCTCTAGTAGGCGAGACACCGCAAAGGCTGTAAAGGTGGGAATCAGGGTTTTATTGCGCATCTGCACATACCCCCGATCAATAATGGTGCCAATAATGCTGGCGTAGGTACTGGGACGACCGACTCCTTCACTCTCTAGGGTTTTGACTAGGGAGGCTTCGGTATAGCGGGCGGGGGGTTGGGTTTCATGACCCACTACGTCTAATTCTTTACAGTCTGGCTTGTCTCCCACTTTCAGGGGGGGCAGAATGACTTCTTGATCTTCAATGGCAGCATCGGGGTCATCGGAGCCCTCGACATAGGCGCGGAAGAAGCCGGGGAAGTCAATGCGCTTGCCGTTGGCGCGGAATCCTGCGTCTTCGACTTCCAGATTAACGGCAATTTGGGTGAGTTTAGCATCTTTCATCTGACAGGCAACGGTGCGTTTCCAAATCAGGTCATAGAGGCGGAATTCGCGATCGCCTAATCCGGTTTCTTTGGGGGTACGAAAGCGAGAACCGGCGGGGCGGATGGCTTCGTGGGCTTCTTGGGCTCCTTTACTTTTGGTGGTGTATTGTTTCGGTTTTGGGGAGAGGTACTCTTTGCCATACATCTCCTCTACGCAAGTCCGGGCGGCTGTAATGGCCTGTTCTGAGAGATGGACGGAATCCGTCCTCATGTAGGTGATATAGCCCTCCTCATAGAGTTTCTGGGCGATGCGCATGGTATCCCGGGCCGATAAGCCTAATTTCCGGTTGGCTTCCTGTTGCAGGGTAGAAGTCGTAAAGGGGGGGTAAGGTTTACGAGTGGTGGGGCGCTCCTCAATGTTCGTCACCGTCCAGATTTTACCCTCTAGACGGTCTTTGAGTGCGATCGCCCCCTGTTCATTCAACAGCACTACATCTTTTCCCTGAGCGATTTTCCCCGTATTGGCATCAAAATCGCTCCCCGTGACTAATTTTTTTCCCCCCAAGGTGATTAACTTCGCCTCAAAAGGGCTTTTCTCCTGTTCCAAACTGGCTTTTAAATCCCAATAGCCCGCCGACTGGAACCGCCGCCGTTCCCGTTCCCGTTGCACCAACAACCGCACCGCCACCGACTGCACCCGTCCAGCCGACAGGCCATAGGCGATTTTCTTCCACAGCAAGGGCGAGAGGGTGTACCCCACCAACCGATCTAAAATCCGCCGGGTTTCTTGGGCATGAACCAAATTGTAGTTAATATCCCGACAATCCTTTAACGCCGCCCGAATAGCCTCCTGAGTAATCTCATGGAACACCATGCGCTTAATGGGGATTTTCGGCTTTAAAACCTCTTTCAGGTGCCAAGAGATACTTTCCCCCTCCCGGTCTTCATCTGTGGCGAGAATTAGCTCATCGGCGGCTTTGAGGGCTTCTTTGAGACTCTTCACCACCTGCTTTTTGGTTTTCGGCACCACATACAACGGGTCAAACTGGGCTTGTACATTCACCCCCAACTGCGCCCAATCCTCGCCCTTGTAGTTAGCGGGGATTTCATCGGCCGACGAGGGGAGATCCCGAATATGACCCATCGAGGCTTCAACGCGGTATCCCGAAGGCAGATAATTGCGGATAGTGCGGGCTTTAGTGGGCGACTCAACAATAACAAGGGTGGACATAGGAGGGTAACAAGATGATCGACATATCGAGACAGAGGAGTTGAACGTTTGATCAAACAACCTGGATCTAAAGCCCCGTCCTTCTGGGATGGCTTTCTATACTGCATGGTACAATACAACCCTGATTGTACTTGAGTTCAAAGCCTACGGCAAATTCCACCAAGACCGGGCAATGGACGAAGCCATCTAGACCGTTCAGTTCATCTGCCACAAAGCCAGCCCCTATGGGAGGGATAAGAAGAGAGAAGGGGGCGGCGCATCCTTTCTTAGATCCGGAAACCCCTTAGCAGACTCGTTGTTTAGCACATTAGGCTTAGTCGTCCTTAATATGCAGTTCCCGCAGGGGGGCGCGGCTTTCGACGCTGATCACGGTTTGGTCGCCGCCCGGTTCTAATTTCTATAGAACTTCTAGAAGTGTAGCTCATGACTAAAGGCAAAACCATCTCTGCCCATGTTGCGGAAACCACAGTGGCGAAAATTGATCAGCTTGCCAAACTGGAAAACCGTTCTCGCTCCCAGATGACGGGGGCTGTGGTTGAACTAGGGGGGGATTTGCCCTATGAGGCCCTCATCAGAATATAGACTTTTGCTCTGGGGGAATGAAATAGCCTTGCTCCTTCCCCCTAGAAGAACTTTTATTTTTGCTACAGTTTCTTTTCATCTTCTCTTCATTTTTACTCTGTTTAATGGTCTTACCGCTATAAATTCTTTTATGTTATAGCCATGAGATTTTTATAAAATCTCTCATGTGTTTAAAGCAAAAACTGAGTGAAATATTCAGACCTATGTTCAACCGAAAAAATCGAATTAAACATCAACTTTTACCCCCTTCATCTCCTAAACATCGGTTTAAACCCTTTACTTGGCAGGGCTTTACAATTCTGGCATTTTGTGCTTTTATAGGCAGTTATATCTTAGAAACCCTTGCCGTTTCAAGTTTTGCATTAGGGATAGTTTTACTCGCGAATCCCGTTTTTGCCCAAGATGTTACCGGAAATACGATGAGTCCTCAAGGGTGGTTATTGAATGCTTTACAATGGATTGACGGTTTAGGGGCTGTTGGTGCGATCGCCTTTATCGTCCTTTATAGTGTCGCAACGGTGGCATTCCTGCCCGGTTCTATTCTCACCCTCGGCGCGGGGATTGTGTTTGGTGTAGCCTTGGGGTCGGTTTATGTGTTCATTGGGGCCACACTGGGGGCAACTGGGGCATTTTTGGTCGGCCGTTACCTGGCCAGAGGCTGGGTCGCGGGGAAAATTGCCGAGAATCTAAAGTTTAAAGCCATTGATGAGGCCGTCAGTCAAGAAGGCTTTAAAATTGTTTTACTAACCCGACTGTCCCCCGTTTTTCCCTTTAATTTATTGAACTATGCTTATGGAATTACCGGAGTATCTTTAAAAGATTATGTTGTCGCTTCAGTGGGTATGATTCCGGGGACGATTATGTATGTTTATCTTGGCTCCTTAGCCGGGAATTTAGCCCGGATTGGGGCAGAAAGTCCCAGCGCCAATCCCGTGGCCGAGTGGGGGATTAGAATACTGGGTTTTGCTGCAACAGTTGCCGTAACAGTTTATGTGACAAAAATCGCCAAAAAAGCCTTAAATGAAACTGTGGTTAAACAGTAGATCACACTTCCGATTGATATTCCATAATTCTGGCATAGTCTCCCAAAGCATAACAGGCCGTTCTAAGACTGCCTAACGCTTGACGTTCTACCCGATGATCTTTCAGTAGACGAGCCACCTTTAAACGGTTTTCGTAACATTGAATCGCTTTTTGATAATCCCCTTGAGCATCATAGGCCACACCTAAACTCCCGAGGGCTTGTTCTTGGGAACGGTGATCTCCCAGTTGACGGGCAATATAGAGGCGCTGTTCACTATAGGCGATCGCCCGTTGATAATCCCCAATCGTATAAGAGGCATTGGCTAAATTGCGCAAAATCTGCACCGCCGTCCGTTCATCCTTCATGTCCTGGGCCAGTTTAAAGCGCTCCTCATAGTAGCGAATCGCCCCCCGATAATTGCCCAAAGAATAACAAGCATTGCCCAAATTGCGCAGAATTTGGGCGATAATATTCCGATCCTCCAGTTGTTGGGCAATTTTCAGCGCATCCTGTTGGCACTCAATCGCCTTCTGCATTTGCCCCTGTGCCTTGTAAGCCAAACCAAGGTTATTGTAGGCCGCCATTTGACCCGAAGCATCTTCGAGTTGTTGAAAAACCTTGAGGCTTTTAATTTGGAATGCGATCGCTTCCTCGGGAGAGTGACAATGGCGATAAGCATTGCCCATCAAACTCAAGGCTTGTCCCAACAAACGACACAGCGGCCTTGGAGTCAAAAGATCACAACAAGACTCAGCCCAACTTAACGTCAGTTCATAGTTACCCCGTCCATATTCCACCAAGCCAACATAATACAGAGCTTTCGCCTCTTGTTCCGGGTTGCCCACCCCGCGATAGTGCTGAACCGACTCTTGCAAAGCATAAAGCGCGATCTCTAAATCACCCTGTTGGAGTGCCTGCATTCCTTGTTCCAACAGATCCGCCGCTTGTTCTTCATTGGCAAAGGGCAAATCCGGGTGAGTCTCAGACTCCACCCCAATAGTCTGATTGGGATTTAAATATTTTTTAATCGGTTGTTCTGATTTAGTCAATGTCCCCGCCCCCAGTCCCGCTCTTCTTACAGCCTAGCCGAATTCTGGAGCATTGGGGAATAGGGAAAGCGCTGGTTGATACTCCCCCCTGCCTTTTCTGGCTACTGACTCGAACGCCTCCACTCCTTAAGATCCCGTTCAACCGCGTATCTAAACTCAATAGGGATCAGAGTAACTTCTAACTCTTGGGGAGTCTCCGAGGGTGGGTTAATTTGAGCATAGACCCACTTTTGATCAAAGTTAGGCCGACCCAAAACTAGCGTTTGATCTTGTCCGGCCACATTCAAGGTGAGAGTCGCAAAAGGCTCCTCTAAACCATAGGTTTCCTTCTCGGCCACCCCAATCAGAAACATCCGATCCCGCTCCTTTTCCACCAACAAATTGGTTAAAAAGGCGATCGCGGCATCATTGGCGATTTCCTCATTCGGTTTCACCATCCGCCAATTATAGGTTTCCGCCTCGACTCGTTCAAACTGTAGCGTTTCACCGTCCTTTTCAATGGTAATCTCTTGAATATCCTGCTCCTTCAAGTCGATCACCTTCCGTTGTCGTGCCGCCACCTCAGTTTGATAAGACTTGACAACCATTTCATAAACATAGACTCCTCCCCCCAACACAAGGGCAGCAATGAAGAGTCCCCAAGTGGTGCGTTGCAGTTTCATGAAAAACATCCTCAATATAAGGGGAGGAGAGCGGAACAGTAATCTCTCCTGTCCCAGCCTCCCATTAATGCACACAAGCCTAACTTGTGAAGCTTGCCCCAGTCCTCAGACGCCAATGCTAAACCCAACGTCCGACCAAAACCCGCACCGTTCCATCCTCTAAGGTTTCTTGCTCTTCCACCTGAAATCCTTGTTCCTGCACTGTGGCTAACAGGGTTTTGTGGGCATATTTTTGATTCACCCGATTGAGGAACTCCTGCTGATTAATCTGACTCCCCCAAAAATCAGCAATGAGTTCATAATTATCCCCATTGCGTCGGAAACCCAAGTCATAGCGGTTACTCTGACGAATAACATAATCCGCTTGGGTGGTCATGCCTTTATACCCCCGTACTTCCGCGTTTTCTTCAACCCGATAGCCGAGTTCTTGCAAAACCTCTTGCAGCACCTCGCCATTCTTGATTTGAACCTTAATAGTGGTGAAATGAGACATTGCTATTTTGTGCCTTATGTGGTTCGACTTTGACTTTGACTATAGCTCAAAATCTAGGGTTTTTTCATTTACTATCAGGCGATAACTCCCCGAGTCTAAACCCTCCTCTAAAGCAATCTCCTTCTCAAACGGCACCACCACCGCCGGACACATCACATCCGGAGGCAACAGTCGATAGAGTTGTACCGTGATTTCCTGTCCTTCCTGGTTTTGTTCCACTTGCAAGGGCAAATCGCAGCCATCGGGTAAAATACCCGTTACTTTTAAGGTGACAGATGGGGGAGTCCCTTCCTTCACTTCCACCACCACCTCTTCCACCATCGCCATAGAAGGCTGAGGTTCTGCGAGATCATCCGGTAACGGCAAGGTGATTTCCCCCGAGGGAGTCTCGCACCCCAGCAGAGGAAGGACCAGTAAGAGCAAGAATAAGGCCAGAGAACGAATAGAGGTCATCATCATGGAGTAAATCCGATAAGTTGGCGCATTGTGCTTCTACTCTCTAGTATAGTGTCGTTGCTTTGGGATGCCCATGATTAGGACTTTTGCCAATAGAGTTGCCCCTGTCGTAACTCAATAATCGGTTTGCCGGAAAGGGCGGCTAGGTGATGATCATGGGTGGTGATAATGATGGTCGCGCCGTAGGTGTTGAGGTTTTCTAAGGTTCTCAGGATTTGGGTGGCATTTTCTAAGTCTAAATTCCCGGTGGGTTCATCGGCTAACACTAAAGGCGGTGTTCCTACAATGGCCCGGGCAATACTCACCCGTTGCTGTTCTCCCCCGGAAAGTTGATCGGGGAATGAGTCGGCTTTGTGGGCTAATCCGACCATTTTTAGGGTGGGGAGTAAGCGCCGTTCTATTTCTTGTTGGCGGCGGCCTTGGGCTTGGAGGACAAAGGCCACGTTTTCGGCGACGGTACGGTTGGGAATTAGTTTATAGTCTTGGAACACTACACCAATGCGGCGGCGGAATTTGGCGAGATGATCCCCTTTGAGTTCATGGACTTCTGAACCGTTAACGTAAATTTGACCGGAGGAGGGGGTTTCCTCGCCGTAGAGTAGTTTGAGCAGGGTAGATTTCCCCGTGCCGGAGGTTCCGGTGATAAAGATAAAATCCCCTCGTTTGAGGTTCAAGTTGGCCCCAATTAAACAACGGCTTCCATCGGGGTAGATTTTGGAGACATCCTGTAAACGGATGATGATTTCTTTGGGGGGAGGGGCTTGGCGAAACGACCGAATGGGGGTGACGTTTTCCAAGGTAGAGCGTGTTTGTGGGTTAATGACGATTCTTCGTCGAGAGGTTTTCATCGGGATCCAGTCCACTCACTATTTCACAAAGGCGCGGAGAGCAAACTGAGGTAATACTAACATCCTACGCCAGCGCCAAGGTTCTTGATAAAGACGATACAACCACTCTAGATGATTTTCGCGCAACCACATTGGCGCTCTTGATTTTACACCGCCCCAGATATCAAAACTCCCCCCGACTCCAATCCAAATGGCTTGGGGGCAAAGGTGACGATGTTGGGCAATCCAATATTCTTGTCGGGGAACGCCTAATCCGACGAAAATAACCCGGGGTTGGGTGGTTTGGAGGAATTCTTTTAACTGTTCTTCTTCGGAGGGGGATAGGTAGCCGTGATAGGCGGTGATGTTGAGGTGGGGGGAACGGTTTTCCCAGTAGTGGGCGGCTTTTTGGGCAACGCCGGGGGCTCCGCCATAGAAGACGATGGGAACGTTGGGCTGGTGGTGGCCGATGTATTCTAGGAGGGAGGCGGCTAGTTCGATGCCCGGACAGCGTTGTTGTTGGTGACGACGTAACCGGAGGTAGAAAATCACGCCAGCACCGTCTGGGATGACCAGTTCTGCCTGTTTAATGACTTGGGTGAGTGGGGGGGTGCGTTCGGCTAACATGGCCATTTCGGAGTTGAGGGTGACGATGTGGGTGGTTTGCCCGTTTTCTAGGCGCGATCGCAACCAACTCAGATAATCCGGACAAAGGTGAACGGGTAGGTGTAAAACAGAAACTTGTTTTAAGGATTCCGGCATTGCCAATATTGTCAAGTGATTTAAATAATTATTTACAATTTGGGGAAAAGATGCAATCCTGCTGACAAGGGGTTGGAACGGCACAATATCCTTATCCTAGGAGAGAGAACAATATCGCCCCAATTTGTTCAGAATGGAAGACATGAAATGAAATAATTTTGCCCCATTGTCCCATGAAATTTGTCTTTCACGCTGGTTTAATTGTGTGCAGTAGCTTATTGTCCGGTGTGGCGTTGGCGGAAGTTCCTGCCTCTGTGGAAATTATCACCGAGGTAGAGATTGAGGATCTCCCTCAACGCACCTTTGAATTAACTCCCGAAGAACAAGCCCGTTACGACATTTTACGGGAGGCGGATGCTCTGTTCTTGGAGGGAAATTACGCCCGCGCTCGGGAGTTATATCAACAGGTTAAACCGCCCTTTAAGCGGGAAATTCAGCCCCTAGAAGCCCCTGGGGAGGGGTTTGAGGATTCCAGTCTACTTTCTCCGGCTGGCTCTGCGTTTTGGCGACAATATCAACAAGGGGTGACGCAAAATGTGGATAGTCGGGTGTTGGTGCCTCTGCAATTGTTGGTTGAACGAGAACCGGATTTTATTTTAGGACATCTGCACTATGCCCAAAGGTTGAAGGAACGAGGGCATAATCAGGGGGCTGAGGCGGTTTTGCAAGGGGCGTTAGGGCGGTTTCCTCATCATCTGGGGTTGACGGAGATGGCGATTCAAACCTATGAGGCGGGGGAGAATTGGCTGGGGGCTTCTTTTTTGGCGCGTCAGTTTGCCTTGAGCCATCCGGAGCATCCTCAACAGGCTGAGTTTTTGCAACGGGCGGATGAGAATTTTCGCCGCTATCAACAACAATTACAGCAGCAAATTACAGGGGGTGCGATCGCCAATGTTCTAACCGGGAGTTTAAGTCTGTTCGCCACGGGGAATATTTTCGGCTCTCTGTCTACTGTGGAAACTACTGCCTTGTTATTACGGGGAGAATCATCCGTGGGTACACGGATGGCTCGTCAAATCCTTGATCAAGCCCCCCTAATTACAGATCCTGAATTGGTAGCCTATGTGCAGGAAATGGGGGAAAAATTAGCGCAAGTATCCGGTCGGAATGACTTTAACTATGAATTCCATATTCTCCAAGATGAGACATTTAACGCCTTTGCGCTCCCCGGTGGGCAAATCTTCATCAACGCCGGAGCGATTTTAGCCGCCCAGTCCCAAGCAGAACTGGCGGGACTTTTAGCTCATGAACTCGCCCACACGATTCTCTCTCATGGCTTCCAGTTAATGACCCAAGGCCAAGTCACGGCCAATATGATGCGCCAAATCCCTTGGGTGGGGAGGACAGCGACTAATTTAATGGTCTTTCGCTACAGTCGGGAGATGGAACGACAGGCCGACCGCGTGGGAACTCGTCTCCTCGCGGCCAGTGGCTACCCGGCCGATGGTTTACACCATTTGTTGTTACGGTTGGAGCAGGAAAATAAACCGAGTCCTCCCGCTTGGTTATCCACCCATCCCAACACCCGCGAACGGATTACTGATTTAGAGCGGTTTATTGTACAGCACAATCTCAATCGTTATGGTTACGAGGGGGTAGAACGTCATCTAGGGATGCGCCAGCGGTTATTTGAGTTATTGGACTCTGGGAATCAGGAAGAGTAATTCCGGTTGGATCAAAAAGGCTAAAGGCTGAACTCTAGGAGCAGAGAGAAGTTGAAGAGGTGTTAAATTAGTCAATTTGAATTAGTCGATTTGTACGAGGCCGGAGCTAATCCATTGGTCTAATTGCCGTAAAATCGTGATTTCTGAATCATTAAACGGTCTAGACCAGAGCAGAATGTCCAATTCTTGACCCAGTTCGGGAGTAATTTTACCGAGACGGGAGATTTCTTGGATTACATCTAGTAGAGTTAACATGGGTTTCTGACTTAACTCGATACATTCAGTATGTCGGAAAATACGGTTGGTCCGGTGTGATGGGGGACATCATATTCAGTGAACGCGATCGCCTTTTTGAGTGATCTCTATTACTGAACCGAGGGCTGGAGATAGGTTAACACGAGAAAAAACAGGAGCTTGGTCGTCCCGTCTTTTTAGGGTCTGCGGCAAAAACCGTTCTCTACGACTTGTAGAGAACCGGTGGCGTTGCGTAGCAAACCCTAGACTGAACAAGGGCAGAGGGAGCAGGAAAGCGGGGACTCTCAAGAATGGGCTTCCGGGGGATGTTCAGCCCCCTTTTCTCCCCCTTGAACAGGTTTTTGATGTTGGAAGTGGCGCATCCAAGAGATTCGACTCGGAACAGGAGTCCGGGCGGGTTGTAAACCTTGCAACACATCTGATAGTTGCAGCCCTTCAAGGGGTTTCGTTTCTCGTAACTTGTGCCATACTGAGCGAGACATTAACAGGGTGTGTTCGGTGCGCTCTGCCCCTAATTTCTCTAAATACTCTTCCCGTTCCGGTTGATAGTCGGCTGAAGCAAGGAGCAACGTTTGAGGGGGGATATTCTGCACAGCTAGCGCCATCTGAGACAGCAGTTCAGGATAGAGCCAAGTATAGGCCGGATGTACCGTTAACTGGGCTTTATGGGCTTTCACTCCATTTTTAGTAATTTTTAAGTCAAAATAGCCAATGGCCGCCTTGCGTTGGGGTTCAAAAACATAACCCTGCACTCGTTCTTGATGATTGAACCATTTTTTCAGGTTATCGAATAAAGCCTGCCAGAACGGGGTTTTAAAGTCCAGAATATGGCGGTCAAAAACTTGACGCAACAGGGGCGGCATGGAGACGGTATCTAGTTGATACAACAATTGAGCGTCGGCGTTGCTGACTGGGAGTAAATTAGGGACACTCGGGGGGGTTTCGGCGAGGTGGTTTAATAAATCCGGTGCGATCGCCCAATAGGTGAGTTGTGCTAAAGGTTGAAAGCCATTTTGTCGGTAAATCCCCAGACTTTCATTATCGTTCACATTGACTTCTAACAACCAAGTGCGTGCTTCCCAAATTGTCTCTAAACAGTGCCGCAACAAATGAGAACCCACTTCTTGGGCTGGGATGAGTTTCTCTCCAGCTTGGAGAGTCGGATTGACTAAGATTTTCTCCACCCGCCAAGTCGTGCGCGTGCGGTTGAAGGGGGAAACGTGAATTAACCCATCAATAGTATCGCCCCTCGCCGCCACATATAAACAAAAACGATGCTGGGTCGGGTTGGGGAACAGACGCAGCACTTTTAATAAACCATACCACTGACGAAAAGCTCTTAGGGTTTTGCGGAGATGATTCGCTTGTTTCTCGTGGTCATCCGCTAATACTTGATTAACCAGTTGTTCTACCCCATCGAGATCACGGAGTTGCAACGGGCGAATTTCTAGATTGAGGTCTTTGATCACAGATGAGGTCATAGAATTCCCAAATGCCTGCTAAGAGCGACGAGAGAGCCAAGAGGGGGAACATAAGGGGTGGATTCCAGACCTTAAGGCAATCCGTCACACCCGCTTATCTCACAGCACTCCTGTCCTCCCATTCTAACGGATTTCACTCAATCGGCGGGGTTCGTAACAAAAGATACGATTTGCTGTTCTCTCCCGAACTGGACAGAAAGTAAAGTATTGTGTACAGATGTAAACTATTGTTTAATAAAATGTGGTGTCATGCTATCTCCAGTCAGGATAGACGGACTATTATCAACCATTGAAATTCCCATTCTAGATGTTACGCAATTCCCCGCCCCCACTGCCCCCAGTTCAGAGCAACGAGCAGTTTGGCGGGATGAACCACTCAGATTCAAGAGGTTTGCATTTTAGATGAAAAAACTTGTTATTGCTGAACGCTCTCTGCTCGTTGGCCATATCATCTCGATGGTATTTGGTTTAGCGGGCTTACTCCTTGTCCTCCCGAACGCTCAATTTATCGCTAATCTGCCGGAGTTTGGTCAATTGGTCTTTCGCTGGTCAATGGCTGGAGGGGGCGCGAGTTATATGGTTTTAGCGACGGCGGCGGTAGCCATTTATGCTTACCGCATTTTGGGTTTACGTCGTTGTTTAACCTTCATGATGCCTGCGGTGTTCCTTTCTTTAGGAAGTGAGCTTTTAGGCACCAGTACCGGATTCCCTTTTGGACATTACCGTTATTTAAGTGGTTTAGGTTATAAAATTGCGGGTTTAGTGCCGTTTACCATTCCCTTATCTTGGTTTTATCTCGGGTTTAGTGCCTATCTTCTAGTGCGTGTGGGTCTAGAGTCTCGTGGGGTAGCGACTCGCTGGAGTTTAATCAGTGCGATCGCCTTCGGATCCCTACTCCTGACCTCTTGGGATTTCGTTCTCGACCCGGCCATGAGCCAGACCAACGTTCCCTTCTGGATTTGGGAACAACCGGGCGGATTTTTCGGGATGCCTTATCAAAACTTTGCTGGATGGTTTGGGACTGGTGTTGTATTTATGACTGTTGCCACCCTGTTATGGCCGAAAACCCCCCTCAATCTTTCCCGTGAGCAATTGATCTTTCCTCTCGTGGTTTATGTAAGCAATTTAATCTTTGCGACGGTGATGAGTGTTGGTTCTGGCTTCTGGATTCCGGCCCTGTTAGGCTGGGTGGTTGGGGTCATTCCCGCCATCGCCTTTTTCGCCCTTGCTAAATCTCGTAGCGATGTTTTAGCCGACAGCTTAAAAGAAAGCGTCTTACAGTCCCGTTCTCAGCAACCCCCCACCATTCCGGCCGGAGTAGTCAAGTAGCGTTTTAACCCACCTTCTTTAAAACCCGGTTTCTTGGTCAATTTGCCCATTTTTCGGCAAAAATAACCAGAAATCGGGCTTTATTTAAATGATGCGAGCTAGAATTTCATCCCCTTCTACTTTCACCTCGTAGGTGGGTAAAGAATCCATCGCCGGGCCTTGTAACACTTCCCCCTCGGGACTATATTCAGCCCCATGACAAGGGCAAATATATTTTCCGGCTTCTCGGTTCCAATCTACGGTACACCCGTTATGGGTACAGGTCGGATTAACCGCTAACAATTCCTCGGGATTCGTGGGATTTTTCAGGATTGAAATACTACCGATAGGGGAAGATTCATCCAGTAAATGACCTTCTGCATTGAGGGCCGTCACGGTTCCCACCCCTTGGAATTCCCCCGGTGTGGCGGTAGTGGTTTCCTCGCTCTCTGAACAAGCGGCGATCGCAACCGGGAGAAAACTAGCCACAAATCCCACACCAATCCAATTTAAAAAGTCTCTGCGGTTCATAGTTTGTACTTGATAGGACTTCAGTTCAGGATCAATCAATCCCCACTATAGCGTTCTATCGCAAGTCCATCTGGTTAATGAGTCTCTTGTCTCGTTCCGAGACGCTGCGCGAACGGAGCAAAAATACAGGAGTCCAGAAGTCGGTACTCCCTGTTACAAGCTATGCAGCCTTGATTTCCCCAAAAAATATTAAGATTCTTGAACAGATAGCATTTTGTAGCCATTGTTACAGAATTTCCTGCTATATTGAAAACATAAGCAAAAAACAAAAAATTCACTTTTTGAATAAAGCAATACGGAGACAAAATTTATGGATACTCAAAATCAAGCTCGTGCGTTAATGATGCGTCATAATCGGATCGTCCGTAACCGCCAAGAATCGATGTTAGGTCGTGCCGCTTCTGAAATTGGCGTTGATGTGGATACCTCTCAATACAGCAGTCGCATTCAAGGAAAAACCAGTTCTGCTTCTCGCACGTCCTACGACCGCAGCAATGCCGCTATGAGTTAACCCGCTATCTGCTGACCTTGATAAGAATTTGATTTTCTGTGAACCTGCCCTTAGCAAAAAGACCCTTCAGAGGGTCTTTTTAGTATGATTAAATCCCGTAGGTTGGGTGAAACGAAGTGTAACCCAACATCTTAGGCTTCTACTGGCAGCAGAAAAAACCCTGACCGTTTGATCAGGGTTTTTCGAGTTCAGAGTTTTTAGAACGGGACTGACGGGGCTCGAACCCGCAACTTCCGCCGTGACAGGGCGGTGCTCTAACCAGTTGAACTACAGTCCCAGTTGCGCACCGAGATTCAATATAACTAAAACTCGGTGGGTGTGTCAAGTCTTTTTTTAAATTTGTCCAGAATGGGGATTTCCGGGGAGTTAGGAACGGCTAGAACTCAGGGCAAAAGCCAATTCACGGTATTTGAACAGCAGTAGTAAACTGAGCAGGTGGATTGACCAATGGGCGATCGCAAATCCCCAGATCAAACAAACGGCTGCCGTAGCAACCGTGAGGACGCGAGTTAATTCATTCGTCGAACGCTGATAAATCCAGATATTAGCTAAAGCCAAGAACAGAAGCAGGAGAGGGAAAACAGGGAGCATCATATCAAGTTACCTTCTGGTCAAAGGGGTTTATAATTCAGGGATCCCGAGAAAATGAGGGTTGATGCCGTTTGGGGTAAGGAATCAACCACATTCACCCTAACACCTGACCCAAAGGAAGAAAGGTAACGTAAATAACTTCTGGGTGAATCTTGAAAAAACTTCGTACAACTTTAAGCTGGGGGGAGATTGGGTGAGTTTAACCCCTTGTTTGTGTGACTAAAAGTAACAAGCAAGCCTGCACTAAATACGGTCGGCATACCGGAACTTACGCTACAGGAGATTTGCCATCTTGGGCGGTTGGCACAAGTCGGCTGTCTAATAGCGGGTCGGTGAATGTAGAATCCCCACGCCTTTAAGCCCGGGAGTGTCAAGTTGTGGGGTGTTCAATTTAAGACACAGCGCTATGTTCTCTAGCTAGGAAGAGGCAACTGTCCTGATTAAATGGCTTTTAGATTCCTGACGATTGGAGAGTTGGTTGACGGGGATTTCTAAGATAAACTTAGCCCCATGTCCCGGATCTGAGTGGCATTTCATCACCCCTTGATGACGATCTACGATGATTTGATAACTAATGGACAAGCCTAATCCTGTCCCTTTTCCAACTTCTTTGGTGGTGAAAAAGGGATCGAACAACTTGGATAAATATTCCGGTTTAATCCCCATCCCATTGTCTTGAATGATAATCTGAATCCACTCCCTATTCTTACATTCAGTTTGAACCAAAATAGTGGGTTCTTGATCGTCATTAAACTGGGTTTCTTCTAAGGCATCAATGGCATTATTTAACAAGTTCATGAACACCTGATTCAACTGCCCAGCATAACACTCAACGAGGGGTAATTCTCCATACTCTTTGACGACCTCAATATTACGCCGTTTGCTAGGAATTTCACCACATTTGGGATGTAAGCGGTGCTGCAAAATCAATAGGGTACTCTCTAAGTTTTCATGAAGATCCACTTTTTTCACTTCGGCTTCATCCAAGCGGGAAAAGGTGCGCAGGGATTGCACAATTTGCCGAATCCGTTCGGCTCCCACTAAGAGAGAATTGTGAAGTTTTGGTAAATCTTCTTGCAAAAATTCCCATTCTAGCTCTTCTAATTTACCCTGAATTTCACTGGGGGGTTCTGGGTAGTATTCTTGATATAAGTCCAGTAAACGTAAGAGATCCTCACTGTAGGATTGAGCATAGATTAAGTTGCCATAGATAAAGTTAACGGGATTATTGATTTCATGGGCAACTCCGGCCACCATTTGACCTAAACTGGACATTTTTTCCGATTGGATAAGTTGGGATTGAGTCCGTTGCAGTTCAAGTAAAGCTCGTTCTAACTGGATGGTTTTGGCTTGGTGCTTTTCGGCTTCCTCCGCTTGTTTTCGCTCAGTAATATCGCGGAATGTTCCGGTATAAAAAGAGCGAGTTTTTAACTCTGCTCGGCGTAAACTGGCTTCGACGGGGAAATGGGATCCGTCGGCCCGTTGTCCCAGAATCTCTTTTACGTTTTGGTCAAGGAGTTGAACAAAAAATTGGGTACGGTCTGCGATCGCACCTGGATAACAACGCACCAAGTCCAAAACCGACATTCCCACCAAGGCATCCCCCGAATAACCAAACATTCGCTCGGCGCTAGGATTGACCGTTAGAATCTCCAAAGTGTTGGTAGTAAAGGTAATAATGGCATCGGTGGCCGTTTCAATAATCGCCTCAATGCGTAATAGGGACTCTTCCATCACATCCATCACGCTGTTGTAACGCATGGCAATGTGTCCCGCTTCCGTAAAAGGATCTACCGGCACCCGTAAGCTCAAATCTTGGGTAGCCGCTTGCTCATCCATAACACGAAACAATTCGTAGGTTTCGGTTTTCGCCCCATGTTCTGAGACATTCAGCCCTAACTCTTCGGCTTCCACAGAAACACGGAGCGAAAACCAAGGGGTGAGGCACTTTAAAAATAACCAAGTCATGCCAAAAGCCCAAAGGAAAGCCAGAACAACCCCCAGCAATTGAATCCCTAACTGTTCCAGACGACTAACGCCCGGTGCAAAAGTATCTAAGGGACAAAAGAGGGCAACGGCTACGGTTCCCCAAGCCCCCGCCCCAGCATGAACCGCAACGGCATCTACCGCATCATCTACTCGGCAACGGAGGAGGAAGTCGCTAAAGAAGAGCATAACTAAGGCTCCCACGGCTCCAATTAAGGCAGCAGAACCACTGGAGACAGAGTGACAAGAGCCCGTAATAGACACTAAACCCGCTAATGAGCCATTAATGAGATATTCAACCCTTGCCCCTTGTCCATTCGGCCAACTGAACAGAATGCCAATCAACATTCCCGTTGCACCTGCTAGGATCGTGTTACCCAGAATAGCGGGAACTTGGGGGCCTAGATGCAGTAAGCTACCGCCATTGAATCCTAACCAACCTAACCACAAAAACATAGTACCCATAACGGATAAAGGCAGGTTAGAGCCATGAATCCGTTGGGTTGTATTGGCCACAAAGCGCCCAAAGCGGGGACCCACAACGAGGAGAACGGCGAGGGAAGTCCAGCCGCCAATGCTGTGAACGACGGTAGCCCCGGCTTGGTCAATAAAGCCCAAATTCCCTAACCAACCGATAAAGGTTCCGGTTCTAATGCCATTCCAAGCCCAATGACCATAAAGCGGATAAATAATCCCAGAAATAAAAGCGGCAATGCACAAATAGGCGGAAAATTTCAAGCGTTCAGCGACTGCTCCGGAAACAATAGTGGTGGCAGTGCTGCAAAACATTGCTTGGAAAATAAAAAACGTTGCTTGTTCTGGTGTGGACTCCCAATCCATCAAAAAGCCTGTTGAGCCTATCCACCCTGCTTGAGAGGCTCCAAACATTAGGGCATATCCTAATGCCCAAAATAGCAACACGGAAATTCCAAAGTCTGACAGGTTTTTGACAGCAACATTGATGCTGTTCTTCGACCGAGTAAGTCCAGACTCCAGGCACATAAACCCGGGCTGCATGAGGAAGACCAGACCAGAACAAACGAGAAGCCATAGAATGTCAATCACTTCATCACTTGCTCTTTTCTTGCAACATAACATTATCACCCATTTATTCCCTAAATGGTGTAATAATTTATACTGTTTTTAGCGAAAGGGGTGTAAAGAATGTTACCAGGAAACTTTCTGGGCAAGCCTTAACTTACAAATGAGGTCGTATCCCATAATTCCGGTAACGGAAATAATCTCGCAAAATTTGGTCATGATCAAAACAGAGATTAGTGGGAATTTCCCAAGGGTGAAAAATGCCTACACTTTTCGCATCATCGGCCGCCTTGGGTTCTCCGGTGGCTGTAGCCAAAAACACAATACTAATCGTATGTTTTCGCGAGTCCCGTTGGGGGTCAGAATAGACATAAAACTGCTCGAATAAGCGGACTTTGAGGGACACTTCTTCCTCCGCTTCTCGTCGTGCTGCCGTTTCCACCGATTCCCCATAATCGACAAACCCACCGGGGATAGCGTAGCCATAGGGGGGGTTTTGCCGTTCAATTAAGACAATGGGACGGTGGGGACGGTCGATCAGTTCGATAATAATATCAACGGTGGGGGCTGGGTTTCGGTAGGTCATGGATAGGGGTACTCCGGGAAAAATTAGCGGACTGTCCTTTTTTGCCGCTTTCTTGAGGGGGTTTCAGTCCGGGGAATCATGGGTAGGGTGAAATGGAAGGAACTCCCCTGATCTTTGCCTTGGGATTCTGCCCAGATTATGCCGCCCCAACGTTGAATGATTTGCCGACAAATGGCTAATCCTAGGCCGGTTCCCCCGGTGGTGCGCTGTAACGCGCCTTCTTCTTGATAGAAGCGGTCAAAGACGGTTTCTAGGCGTTTGGGTTCTATGCCGCGTCCGGTGTCGGTAACGGTGACTTGTAACATTTTGGAGTCCCGAGGTTGGGCGCTGATGGTGATGTTGCCTTTCTGGGGGGTGAATTTACAGGCGTTGTCGAGGAGTTTGGCGAGAACTTCGACTAACCATTCCCCGTCAGCTTCGATGAGGGGCAGGTTTTCGGGGAGATGGGTGATAATCTGGGGTAGGTCTTGGGGGTTATGGCGGGCGCGAATATGGCTGAGTCCCAAATCAATACATTCGGGTAGGGCAAGGGGTTCAGGATTCCAGTCCACCCGGCCGCTTTCGAGTTTCGAGAGGGTGAGGAAGTCTTGAATAAGTTTGCGCATTCGTTCTGCGTCGGAGAGGGCGGTGTTGAGCATGACTTGACGCAGTTCTGGGGGCATATCGGGTTCTGTGCTAAGACTTTCGAGACAGACTTGAATGGTGGAAAGGGGGGTGCGCAGTTCGTGTCCGGTGATGGCGACGAGGTTGGAACGGGTGCGGTCGAGGGCGGCGAGTTGTTGATTGAGGTCTTCGAGGTGGGCGTAGGCCTCGGCTTGAATGAGGGCGACTCCCACTTGATTGGCGATCGCCTCCACTAAGCCGATTTCCTCGCTAGTCCATTCTTCGGGTCGCGGGCCACAGTGTTGGAGTTCTACAATCCCCAGTAGGCGCTCTTGGTAAAAGACGGGAACGAGGAGCCAGGAGCGAATCCCCCACTGTTGCAAGAGTTGATGGAATTCCCGGCTGGCTTGGTCAAGGGGAGGATCTTGTTGGGCATCTTTCACCCAGGCCGATTCGTTGGTGGTAATGACGGCTTGAAAGAGGGGGTTTTCCGTGAGGGGCCAAGTAATGCCTTGGAGGGAGGGAACGTTAGGACTGAGGAATTCATGGGTAATGGTGGCGGTGGTGTCGGTGGATCGACAGCGATAGATGAGGCAACGACAAGCACCGAGGACTTGCCCGACTTTTTCGACGGCGACTTGTAGGATTTCTTCGGGATTGAGCGATCGCCGAATGGCCACGGTCATCAGGTGAATCAAGCGCTCTCGTTTCTCTTGAGCGGCGATCGCACGATAAGCTTTCACTAACTTATACTGACTTACCTGCAAGTAGGTCACTAAACGCCCCACAAAGGGATCCGGATTCGTCGCCACAGACTCATCCCCCCCCTGAGTTCTGACGGAAACCCCCAAATAGGTTCGTTTGGCCTGAGCCAGTTTCCGCGCCAACTCCGGACGGTAGCGCAAAATCCGATCCAACAAAAGCCCAGCCGCCTCTTGAGCCACTTGACGATCAAAAGTCCAAATCCCCTCAAACCGACGATTAGAGTCCATCCCTAATGTAGACTCATCCCCCGGGCTACTTTTTTCCCGACAAATCAAACAAGTGGCATAACTATCCCCCAACACCACTAGATGCCATTCTTGGGCTAAACCATCAGTAGGCGCAAAGGCAACCGTTTCATAATCCCCTGAGTGATTGCGAAACTCCGTTTCTGGGGCAGCTAACACATAGACCTGATCACTTTTCTGGGCAATGCGACGATAACGATGGGCTTCTTGGCGATAAAAACGCTCTTGTTGGAACGTTGCAATGACTAAAGGAGAGCTAGACCCTGCCAGCACTTGATCCTCCATCGCATGGGACAGCGCAATGAGAGACGATTTAAAATACATCTGGGGTCGCCAGTCCGGTAGCACCTTCAACAAATCAGCAAGGATGGAAGTAGAAATACTCATTGAAGTTGGGGTTGGGGTCTTTTCCTCGGAGGTGGATTGGGCAAGGGGGAAAAATCGGCGGCTCATGGAGTCAGAACAACTTCATTATTTTAGCTGTTGTTCTTCTCTCTCCATCCTACAAAAACGCGCTCCTTTCGCGATTTTGTATCAAAAATTTCAATCATTGGAGAGAGCATCGTAACTTCTCAAGATACACTAGAGCTAGAAAGAGTCGGCGAGATGGTTGCAGATTATCCCTTGCGGTTAGTCTGAGGAAAGTCCGGACTCCCCAAAGACCAGACTTGCTGGGTAACGCCCAGTGCGCGTGAGCGTGAGGAGAGTGCCACAGAAAAATACCGCCTTCTTTGGAGGGTAAGGGTGCAAAGGTGCGGTAAGAGCGCACCAGCAGTATCGTGAGGTACTGGCTCGGTAAACCCCGGTTGGGAGCAAGGTCGCAGGGGCAAGGGTTGGTCTTTTTCCCGTCCCGCTTTTGGTGAACCGCTTGAGGTGTTTGGTAACAAACATCCTAGATAGATAACCGTCCTTCCTTCGGGAAGAACAGAATCCGGCTTATGTCCGGCTCTTTCTTTGAAATTAGGGAACAGGGAACGGGGAACGGGGAACAGGGGGAGAGGGGGAGCAGGGGAGCAGGGGAGAGGGGGGATGGGTTGATTACTACTGCCTTTTGCCTTTTGCCTATTCCCGACTCCCGATTCCCCACTCCCGACCCCCAACTCCCTGTTCCCTGTTCCCCGACTTTCTCAGCAAGCCCAAATTAACCCCCCAAAAATTTACTGGCGCGCCCAGCTTAAGGTTGACTCTCAGATCAATCCTTAAGGGGCGCACCAGAGGGGTTTAGATTGGGTAATGGGTATCTTAAAAATAGCCCAGAATGGAGGTTTTGTCAAGTCTCTGCACGGGAGTTAGGGATGGGAGAGAAATCTGAGGTGCAGTCATTGGGTCGAGACGATGAGAAGGGATGGGGAATTCTGAGGGCAAACTGAGTCTATGAATGAAGAATCCCCGTCCCTTTAGGGCTCGGGAGTGTCAAGACATTAAGTCAAAGGGGAATCAGTTCCGGAAAATTCAAGAGGACTTGTTCATCCGTTAACTGATCTCCGAAACGGGCGGGGGAAAAATGGACTTGAATGGCACGCAAACGGCCTTCATAATGTAAATTGATCAGACTTTTTAAGCCCTCTGTCATCGCATTAAGATCCGCGAGATCCGTTTCTAACTCTTGGACTTCTCCCTCTGCTGCGACCGTAATCATCACCACAATGTGGCGGGTCATGGGGAAAGACAGCGTATCCTGTCCCATTTCTTCCCCAATACTAGGCTGACTCAGATAACGTTGTGCGGAATCGGTGAAGAGTGCGTTAACATAATCTCCGGCTTCTTCTTCCTGCCAAAAGATATCCCCTTCATTAGCGGCAGCCTGCCAAGCGTGTTGGACATCTAACAAACTCTGACAAATTTGCTCTAAACTTTCCCCCAAGACTCTGAGATCGCCCTCTGAAGCGATCGCCTCTCGTCCCGCCTGATTGAGAATTCCCAATAGTGGGGCAATATCCGATCCTGTGATTTGCAAAAACAAACGACACACCATAAAGCGCGTGCGTCCCATCATTCGATTTAAGCGATCGCCAATTGGAGACATCCCGTTGTCCACTCCTTTCGATGCACATTTCCTCTATTTTACTCGGCAAGGGGGACGACCGCTCCCATCACTTCTCCTGATCTAGAAGGAATTTTTCAGGGGGAATTTTTGTAATTTTTTCCTTATCTATTTGGTATTTTGACAAAAGTATTGGCACAATAAGAGATGACCATAATTAGACCCTATTTGCCCCAGTCTCTTCTGACAAAATCATGAGAGATGGGGCTTTCTTCTTCAAAGAGGCGAAAAATGAGGATCAATTTTCCTGAAAAAAGGGCTTAAATGCTGACTAAACCTTGATTGTAGCTATATTAAGCCAGAGGATTTAACCATTGCTATCATAAACTTATAACAACACCCGGAAAAAGTGATGAAACGCTGGAAACGCTGGTTTTTGATCATGGTATTCCTAGGGATTTTGCTTGTCTCAACCCCTTTAGCCCTCAGTCCACAACCCATTGATATTATCTTAACGCCAGAGCCAGTTAATCTCGAACTGCCCCTGCTGCCCGACTTTGCGGATCACCTGCCCGAGATTCCACCCTCCACACCTATTACGACCCCTCCCCCCGAATTTCAGGGCAAAATTGTTTATAAAGTTGACCTACCCCCTACAGAAAAGGCGATCGCCCTGACCTTCGATGATGGCCCGTGGCAAAACAGCGATCGCTTTCTAGAAGTCCTCGACACCCACCAAATCAAAGCCACCTTTTTCGTCGTCGGCAAACACCTAGAACTCTATCCCCAAGTCGCCCAACGCCTCGTAGAAAAAGGTCATATCATCGCTAATCATAGCTGGAATCACACCTATCAGCCCCTCAGCGCCACCCAAGCCGCCACAGAGGTCAAAAAGACCGAAAATGAGATACTAAGGCTCACAGGGGTCAAAACTACCCTATTTCGTCCTCCCGGTGGAGTTCTCGATAATGGGATGGTCACTCAGGCCAAAAGCCAGAACTACACCATCATTATGTGGTCTGTTGATCCCCAAGACTACACCAATATTCAAGCCTCCACCATTACCCAGCGCGTCGTTAGTCAAGCCAAGTCCGGCGGGATTATACTACTCCATGATGGGGGAGGGAGTCGTCGTCAGACCCTCGAAGCCCTCCCCCAAATTATTAGTCAGTTCAAGCAACAAGGGTATGAATTTGTCACCATTCCTGAACTATTAGCCAAAAGCCTATAGCAGGGGGCGGAGGTAATTCATGAATTCCCCCTAGACTATTGGGGAAATTCACAAATTGCCGCCACGATGTAGCACAATATAGATTGATAGATTTCCCCTAATAAGGCCACTTCCAGTGAACCATTTCCGGCTTATCTATCCCATGATCATAGGCATAGTGTAAATGATCAATGATCTCATTCTTCATCCGTTCCTTCACATAAGCCGCCGCAGAACGTAATTTCGGCACATAATTGATCACATCAATCACCAAATTAAAACGGTCAATTTGGTTATGAATCGCCAACTCCAAAGGAGTATTAATATTTCCCTCCTCCTTATAACCTCGAACATGAATCCGATCCTGATTTGTCCGACGATACACTAACTTATGGATTAACCAAGGATAGCCGTGAAAATTAAACACCACAGGCTTATCTGGCGTGAACAACGTATCAAAATCCCGGTTCGATAAACCGTGAGGATGTTCCCCCTCCGACTGCAACTTAAACAAGTCCACCACATTAATAAAACGGACTTTTAAATCCGGGAACTCTTCCCGTAAAATCGCCGTTGCCGCCAACGCTTCCCGCGTGGGAATATCCCCGCAACTGGCCATTACCACATCAGGAATATCCGGCTCCTTGCCACAATCATCATTGCTCGCCCACTCCCAAATCCCAATCCCTTTAGTACAGTGTTTAACCGCCTCTTCCATAGTCAAATACTGCAAATGAGACTGTTTATCTGCCACAATGACATTCACATAATCCGTACTGCGTAAACAGTGATCTGCCACCGATAACAAACAGTTCGCATCTGGTGGGAAATAAACCCGCACCACATCGGCGCTCTTATTCGTTACCAAGTCCACAAAACCCGGATCTTGGTGACTAAACCCATTGTGATCTTGCCGCCATACCACAGAAGATAACAGGATATTCAGGGAAGAAATCGGCGCACGCCAAGGCACCTCCTTCTTACAAATATCTAGCCATTTGGCGTGTTGATTAAACATTGAATCAATCACATGGGCAAAAGCTTCATAGGTATGGAAAAAGCCATGTCTTCCTGTGAGTAAATAGCCCTCTAACCACCCTTCTAAAGTATGCTCACTGAGCATTTCCATCACCCGACCATCGGGGGACAATTCACTCCCGTCCTCATCTTCAGGTAAAAAGTCAGCCAGCCAGGTTTTCTTTGTGACCTCATAGACTGGATGGAGACGATTAGAAGCCGTTTCATCCGGGCCAAATAAGCGGAAATTAGTCATATTATTCCGCATCACATCCCGCAGAAAATAGGCCATGACCTTAGTATTTTCCATCTCAATGGAACCCGGGCGACCAATATCTACAGCATAATCGCGGAAATCGGGCATTTTCAGCTTTTTACGCAGAACTCCCCCGTTAGCGTGGGGGTTAGCTCCCATTCGGCGATGTCCTGTAGGACTGAGTGCCTTTAATTCGGGGATTAAACGACCTTTCTCATCAAATAGTTCCTCGGGTTCATACCCTTTCATCCAGTCCACCAACATCTGCAAGTGTTCTGGGTTATGATGTAGACCTCCCATTGGGACTTGATGCGATCGCCAAAATCCCTCAACCTTGTGACCATCTACCTCTTTCGGTCCCGTCCACCCCTTCGGAGTGCGCAAAATAATCATCGGCCATCGGGGACGTTTAGCCACCCCACTACGACGCGCCTCCTCCTGAATCGCGTGAATCTCATTCACACAATGCTCCAGAGTATTCGCCATCAAGTGGTGCATCGTTGTCGGGTCTTCCCCCTCCACCACATAAGGGGTATAGCCATAACCTTTAAACAAATCTTCCAATTCTTCCCGACTAATGCGAGACAGGATTGTAGGGTTGGCGATTTTATAGCCATTAAGGTGCAAAATCGGCAGCACCGCCCCATCCCGGATAGGATTAAGGAACTTGTTCGAGTGCCAAGCCGTGGCAAGGGGACCCGTTTCCGCTTCCCCATCTCCCACCATCACCGTCACTAGGAGATCAGGATTATCAAAAGCCGCTCCGTAAGCATGGGACAGACTGTAACCCAATTCTCCCCCTTCGTGAATGGAGCCCGGAGTTTCTGGGGTGCAATGGCTACCAATCCCCCCCGGAAAGGAAAACTGTTTGAAAAACCGTCGCATCCCCTCCTCATCCTCGCTCATGTTGGGATAAATTTCCGAGTAAGTCCCTTCGAGATAGACCGGAGCAAGAACACCCGGAGCCCCATGACCCGGACCCGCTAAATAAATCGCGTTCAGGTCATATTTCTTAATCAGACGGTTCAGGTGAACATAAACAAAGCTTAAACCCGGACTAGAACCCCAATGGCCGAGGAGGCGGTTTTTAACATGGTCGGGTTGCAGGGGTTCTTTAAGCAGGGGGTTACTGCGTAGATAAATCATACCTGCGGCTAGATAATTGCAGGCTCGCCAGTAGGCATCTATTTTTTGCAGTTCCTCTTGTTGAATAGAGTAAGGATTGGAGGATTCTGGGGTAATAACCATAAATGACTCTGGGTTAGATTCTTGGCTGCATTCTAACCTGTTCTTTTTGTTTTGGCAGCAAACAGTGTTTTAGCTCATCGTCGGGAAGCCCCGCACTGTACGTTCGCGTTCACTTTGTGACGCGTTGCGTAGCAAATGTCAGTGTCGGGAGGAAAGACGGTTAATTGAGGGGTTCGATTTTGTGACCAAGCCAATATCATTTTTGCCGAAGATTTAAACGTCAAAGCCATGTCTAGGGGAATGTTGTGTAAACCTACCCTTGATGCTGGTTTTGGCGGTTTTCTAGAGGTATTAAAGCACGTGGCTTGGAAACGAGATGTTTATTTCCAGAAAGTTGATGCTAATTTCACTAGCCAAATTTGTCCGAATTGTGGTGTAGTGACTGGTAAGAAAGACTTGTCTCAACGAGTGCATGTTCACTTCGTGACGCTTCGCGAACGCGAAGCGTTGCGTAGCAAACGCGGAGCGTTGAGTAGCAAATGTTCTCATTGTGGGTTGGTAACGGATAGGGACGTTGCTGCGGCGATGGTTGTTGAGCAACGTGGACTTGCAGCCCTTTGGGGGTCAAGCTGCCTGTAGAGGAAGAGGTTATTGCTACGCAACGCTTCGCGAACGGGGATGTCCCTAAAAAGACATCTAGAGCCTCCCGTAGAAGCAGGAAAGCCTCATAGTAATATGGGGAAGCCCGCACCGTACCCGTAGGGTCGATGTCGGGAGGATGTCACGATACCCTTTAATTCTCTAGAGACTTGAGGATTTGTTGAACAACAGTGGGGTCTAATTCCAAAAGATCGGCAATTTCAGCAGGAGACATCCCTCGCTCCGCTAAACGGTGGATGAGTTGCTGTTTCATCTGCTCTCGACCCTGCTGTAAACCCTGCTCTCGTCCCTGCTGTAAACCCTGCTCTCGTCCCTGCTGTAAACCCTGCTCTCGCCCCTGTTGTAAACCCTGCTCTCGCCCCTGTTGTAAACCTTCCTCTCGTCCCTCTTGCTTCATCTCTTGAGCAAAACGAGTCTTTTTTAAATTCTCTACACTGAACATTTCTCCTAACTCCTGACGACTAATCTGGGGTAGTTTATACAAAACAATCGTTTCTATCAAATCTAACACTTGTTCTCGATTCCGTTGACTTCCAACCTCCTGTTCTACTTGTTCGACTAAGCTTTTCACTTGGGGACGGATTTCTTTGCTCCGGGCTACCAGTAACTGAAGAATTCTTAAACTCAGTCGTGGGTTTTCCTCTTGTTGCAAGTCGTTGAGATAAATCCGCGTTACCCAAGGACTATTAAGCAAGGGTTCATAGGGGAGTCTTTCTCGGGGAGTGGGTTCTATGTTGGGACTTCTAAACAGGATAACAGCGCGCCAAGGGGCTTGGGGGTGATTGGTGCGTAGATACAGGAAGAGTTCAGAAAACAGACGGGCGTACAAATTGGGGTCTTTCTGAAATTGGACTTCGGTGAAGTAGAGGGGGGTTTGAGGGGTGATGGTTTGGGGGAAGAATACTCCATCAATCCGAAAGGCTGTTTGTTTGATTTCGATGGACTCGAAACGGTAGGGATTATCGGGGGTGGGGGATTGTCCAAGAAGGTCAAAGAGGGTGTTGGGCAGTTCTTTGAAGATGCGGTAAAAGATGGTGTCGGTTTTCATTCGGGGGAGTAGGAAGGAAAGGGACTCTGGTCTGGCTTAATTTTCTGAAGATTTGAGGATTTGTTGAACAACAGTGAGGTCTAATTCCAAAAGATCGGCAATTTCAGCAGGAGACATCCCTCGCTCCGTTAAACGGTGGATGAGTTGCTGTTTCATCTGCTCTCGCCCCTGTTGTAAACCCTGCTCTCGTCCCTGCTGTAAACCCTGCTCTCGCCCCTGTTGTAAACCCTGCTCTCGCCCCTGTTGTAAACCTTCCTCTCGTCCCTCTTGCTTCATCTCTTGAGCAAAACGAGTCTTTTTTAAATTCTCTACACTGAACATTTCTCCTAACTCCTGACGACTAATCTGGGGTAGTTTATACAAAACAATCGTTTCTATCAAATCTAACACTTGTTCTCGATTCCGTTGACTTCCAACCTCCTGTTCTACTTGTTCGACTAAGCTTTTCACTTGGGGACGGATTTCTTTGCTCCGGGCTACCAGTAACTGAAGAATTCTTAAACTCAGTCGTGGGTTTTCCTCTTGTTGCAAGTCGTTGAGATAAATCCGCGTTACCCAAGGACTATTAAGCAAGGGTTCATAGGGGAGTCTTTCTCGGGGAGTGGGTTCTATGTTGGGACTTCTAAACAGGATAACAGCGCGCCAAGGGGCTTGGGGGTGATTGGTGCGTAGATACAGGAAGAGTTCAGAAAACAGACGGGCGTACAAATTGGGGTCTTTCTGAAATTGGACTTCGGTGAAGTAGAGGGGGGTTTGAGGGGTGATGGTTTGGGGGAAGAATACTCCATCAATCCGAAAGGCTGTTTGTTTGATTTCGATGGACTCGAAACGGTAGGGATTATCGGGGGTGGGGGATTGTCCAAGAAGGTCAAAGAGGGTGTTGGGCAGTTCTTTGAAGATGCGGTAAAAGATGGTGTCGGTTTTCATTCGGGGGAGTAGGAAGGAAAGGGACTCTGATTTTTCCAGATTATGTAGGTGGCAAACAAATTAGCTTGGCTAATCCCTGAATATTATACTAGGAGGTAGTTTGTCCCACGCTCACCGTTGGGCTGAGTCGCTCACGGCCACGCTTTGATGTGTTACTGTGGGGCTTTTCAATTTGTAGTTGATGCTCTCTGCCCTAGAAAAGCTGTCCTAAAAGGACGGGGCTTTAAACCCAAATTTTTAGTAACTTTAAGGAAACAATGCACGGTTTTATTCCCCCAGAACGGTTTTTTCCCTATCTCACTTGGACGGAAATTGAACAGATGGAGGATCGGGAAAATGTGGTCATTGTTCAACCTGTGGGAGCAATTGAGCAGCATGGCCCCCATTTGCCTCTGGTGGTGGATGCGGCGATTAGTGTGGGGGTATTGGGGCGGGCGTTGAATTTGTTGCCGTCTGATGTGCCTGTGTATGCCCTGCCGCCGTTGTATTATGGCAAGTCTAATGAGCATTGGCACTTCCCCGGCACGATTACCTTATCCGCAGAAACGCTGTTAGGGGTGATTCGGGAGGTGGCCGGGAGTATTTACCGGGCAGGATTTCGCAAGTTGGTGTTGTTTAATGCCCACGGGGGACAACCTCAAGTGATGCAAATTGCGGCCCGGGACTTACATCAAGGGTATGGGGATTTATTGGTGTTTCCCTTGTTTGTTTGGCGAGTTCCCAATGCTACGCGGGAATTACTCAGCGCTAAGGAGTTGGAGTATGGGATTCATGGGGGGGAGGCGGAAACGAGTTTAATGCTTTCTCTCTTGCCGGAGCAGGTGCAGATGGAGAGGGCTGTTTGTGAGTATCCGCCCGCTATGCCCGAGGGGAGTCTGTTGAGTCTGGAGGGTGCTTTACCCTTTGCTTGGGTGACGCGGGAGTTAAGCCACAGTGGGGTGCTGGGAGATGGAACGAAGGGAACGCGGGAGAAGGGCGATCGCATTTTGCAATCTTTGGCTGAAAGTTGGGTGAAGGTTCTGCAAGAAGTCTATCACTTTCAACAACCGGGGGGATAATCACCGGAAACCATCCCCTAGGCGGTTTCTAACCACTCGAAAATTAGATCCAGTTGGTCTAAGGTGACTAAACCATATTGCCAGAGAATCATCGGGATACAGTGCGCGGCGCTCGCGTCCCGATTCCGACGAAGTGCGATCGCCACAGATTCGGAGGGAATGGCGAGTTCATCTTGTAAAAATCTAACCAAAGCTTGTAAGAGTGATGATTTCATGAGGTTGTACCGTGTAAGGAGTAATTAATTCAACAGAGTTAAAAAAAGGAATATCGAACAAAGAAAAAAGTTTCCCAAGGCTCTTGATTAAAACATCTGATCTACTACTTTAATTTTGCCTTTACGAATAGCTCGTAGTAGTCGGTTAATTGCCCGCGCATCCTCTTCCGGGAGAGACTCATCACAAACCGCCGCTAGTAAACCATAACGATCAGCCCTTGTGATTTGACCTGTCTCCGTTGCAGCCACCAAAATTTCGGAAATAGAGCCTGGAATTAGTTGAACGGGAGGCAACATAGCTTTAAATGGATGACGCTCAGTCTAATATCTCCCATTTTTCCCAGAGCAAACGTGATTAGTCCCCAAGGTAAGGAGTGAATTTGATCGCAAAATGAAGTGATAAGCAACACGGATAAGTGGTGATCTAAACCTAAAAAAATTGTGATAAAAATCACCCTCAGACCCTAAAAAAATAAATCCGTAGAGACTTGACAAATCCCATCAACTAAAGTATATGTTGTATATTAGGATACATAAATCGTTCATCTCTCTGCATAACTTGAAGTTATATAAGACTGGCAACATTAGGCCGTTAACTAGCCCCTGAGCAACTAACTCTAATGTGGGAACTTCCATCTGGGAATGCCCAGTCAAAAGTGTCTAGTTTAGATTGGCAGATTGAGCCGATATTTTGCCCGATGTTGAGTCAAATTGAGTCAAAATGCTAGAGCTAATAATGTATAGCGGGGAGACGGAAGTAGGCCAATGACCGAAGGAACGCACCGCATCTAGAAATCCTTCCAACTAATGAAAGAGTAAAACGAGATATGATGCTTGCGCCTTTACTAATCAGTTTATCAATTGCTTCCGTAGCAGTTTGTTTAAACATCAACACCCAAGAAGAGATAGTCAAAGTGACGGCTGGATTTATTGCCTTGCTCTGTTTATTTCTTAGCCTCTTCTTTGCACCTTGGTTTCTCAAACTGTTGATTCTGGGGTTGCCTTTGGCAATGGATAAACTCCATGGGTTTAAAAAAGTGACTGATTAATTGACACTCCTGGACGCTAAAGGGACGGGGATTCTTCATTCATAGACTCAGCTTGCCTTGACAGGATTACTCTAGCCAAAGTAGAGACTAAATCTCCTGAAGCGTTCGGATCGTTGATCCAAGTTCCGGTATGCCCTACCGTAGGCGGCTTTTAGAATATTGAGTGCCCCATTCCAATCCCTATCTAGGGCTTGGAGTGGGTTAGGGGGGTTTTTTGGATTGGCTCAGGCACAGGTTCTAAGGTGTTAAATACTAGAGGTGTGGTGTTTTTTTTCCACTGTTGGGCGAGTTGTTCCCGTTGATTAACTAGATAAATACTGACTAGGGTTAGGATTACCCCTAACCATTGCAGAGGACTGAGGATTTCTCCGAGGAGGAGATTACTAAAAATGAGGGCGAAAACGGGAGTCAGGAAGGTGAGGGAGGTAAAACTGGTGAGGTTGCCTTGGGAGGCGATGTAGAAAAAGAGTCCGTAGGCGATCGCACTGCCAAAAATTGCCGAGTATCCCAAGGCTAACCAACCACTCCCTGTAATATGCTGCCATTGGTGACTTTCCCAACATCCCGACAGCACAAACAGGGGAACTCCACCTAAAATCATGTGCCATCCTGTCGCCACAATGGGATTCACATGACGACTAACAAAACGAATGCTAACGGTTCCGGTAGCCATGGAGAGGGCGGCCAATAACATCAACCATTGACCATTGTTAAAGAGATTTTGCCAACTCCAGGACAATGCAATGCTACTGTCGCTAAACCAACTCAAGAGCCACGCATCGGGCAAACCGATTAAACTAATCCCTAATATGCCAATGAGTAGGCCAATCCCTCCCCATAGGCCAATCACTTCGCCGAATAGCCAACTAGAGAGTAAGGCGATCGCAATCGGTTGAGAATCAATCATCACCGATCCTAACCCCGCCCCTGTCCTGGTCAATCCTTCAGCTAAAAACCCTTGAAACAAAAACCCATCTAACAGGGCGAACAAGCCAATCCAAAGCCATGCTTTCCATCCCTTGGGTTGGGGGAGTTTCCAGTACCAACTCGCCCCCAAAATCAACACCCCGGCCGGAACTAAACGCACTCCTGCCACAAACAACGGGGTTGTATCATCAATGACCCCTTTCATCGCCACCATCGCCGTTCCCCAGAGGAAAAACGGCGCAATGAGAACCAAAGGAAGCCAAGGGGATTGAGAAGTTAGGGATTTCAACTGCATGAACTCTAAGAAATTTTGCCAGTGTCTTTAGTTCATTGTAATCAAATGTTGAGTTTTGTTAAGCAAAGCTGAGAATTTTTTCTGACCAGAGCGGATTTCCCCTGTTCCCTGTTCCCTAATCTAAAGATTCGGTTCCTGAAACTCCCCCCCCAATCCTTGAACAATATTGCGGGTATTTTCAATCAACATGGCCGTATAGAGAGGGACTAACCCCACCCCAGCCACACCGACAGCCCCAGTGGTGAAAATGGGCTGTTCTGGGATGGTGATGTTGGCTTCACGGGCAACAATTTCAATCGATCCGGGGTTGGTGGTTGTTTCCACAAATAAAGCTGGAACTTGGGCGTTTCGCACTGTTTCAACGATGGTTTTCAGACGTTGGGGGGTGGGGGTGCTTTCGGTACTTAACCCCTGTACGGCCATGCTAGGGATGTTATAGGCCGCGCTGTAGTAAGCAAAAGCGTCATGGGTGGTTACGAGTTTCCGTTGTTGCGCGGGTATGGTGGCGATTTGGTCTTTAATCCAACTGTGGAGTTGGTTGAGTTGGTCTTGAATGGCTTGGCCTTTTTCCTGATATTGTGTGGCGGATTCGGGAACTAGGGAGCTTAATTCTGTAGCAATCACTCGGGCGATTTTGCCGCCGTTTTCCGCACTGTGCCAGATGTGGGGATCAGGTTCTTTCTCCTCGCTGCTGGTTTCGTGATCATGGCTGTGGCTGTGATCATGGTCGTGATCATGACTGTAGCCGTGATCCTCATGATCATGATGGTGGTGTCCCATGAGGGGATCCCGAACGGCCTGCTCGTAAACGGCGACGGTGGGGGTGGAACTGGCAGCTAAAAGCCCTTCTACTCTTGGTTCCAAATTATACCCACCATAAAAGATTAATTGGGCGGCTTCGATGGCCTGACGGTTGCTGGGGGTGGGTTCGTAGGTGTGGGGATCTTGGGCGCTATCCATTAAGCAGGTCAAATCAATGGTATCTTGTGCGATCGCCTCGGTCATCTCACACAAAATCGCTGTGGTTGCCACGACTTTGGGTTTCGGGGTGTCTGTTTCTTCTACAACCGGGGGAACTGTACCCGCACAAGCGGACATCCCCAAAGCTATCACAACCCCAACAACCGGACCCAGTGGACGAGCAAACATTAAACAACCTCCCAGAAAAATAGAATGATTCTCATTATGCAGTAAAATTGATAATCATTCTTAAGTTTAACGCAAAAATTCAAGAATGAGAATCGTTATCATGCAAGAGGGAAAAATATGCTGGTAGTTCGGGATCTGACCGTCCACTATCAAGGGTTTTGCGCCTTAGATCGGATAAGCTTTAACTTAGAGTCAGGTCAATTAGTCGGTGTGGTGGGGCCGAATGGGGCGGGGAAAAGTACCTTATTGAAGAGTATGTTAGGGTTAGTGGCACCCCAGGGGGGCAGTATTCGTTATGATGGCCACCCCCTGATTCAGCAACGGCAAAAAGTGGCCTATGTTCCCCAACGTTCTCAAATTGACTGGAATTATCCGATTACCGTTAAAAATGTGGTGATGTTGGCGCAGATGCAGCAACAGGGGTTTTGGCAGTTTCCCACTCGCCAAGCGCGTCAAAGGGTGAAGCAGGCGTTAATCCAGGTGGATTTGTGGGATTTGCGCGATCGCCATATCCGAGAACTTTCTGGTGGTCAACAGCAGCGCGTCTTTTTAGCCCGTTCCCTTGCACAACAAGCCGATATTTTCTTTTTTGATGAACCCTTTAATGGCGTAGATCAAAAAACCAAAGAGATTTTCTACTCCATTTTACAGGAACTCAAAGAAGAACATAAAACCCTACTAATTGTGAGTCACGATTTAGGCGACACCCTGAACTACTATGATCAGTTAATGTTAATCAATCGCTCCATTCTCGCTACAGGTTTACCCCAAGAAGTTCTCACCCCCGACAACTTTTATCAAGCCTATGGTCATCCGTTTAACTTGTTGTCCGCCTAACGCTACCCAAGCACCTAACCCCATGAAATTTGTAGGTTGGGTGGAGCGACAGCGCAACCCAACAAAATAGGTTAATAATTGAGAGATAGCGCGTCAATATTTAGGGCTTGCTGTTCACTTCGTGACGCTTCGCGTTCGCGAAGCGTCACGAAGTGAACGCGAAGCGTTGCGTAGCAATATAACTCTACTCCGGGTGGAAAACAGCGAACGGGAAGGAACAGGGGGGAATCGGAATAAGGCAAGCCTTTTTGATGATTTATCCCTAAAACCTTGCACTTTCTCGCGCTCAAAACGGCTGAAAACCTTATTAAACAGTGCTTAGAGGGATATTCAGCAGACCCTATTTATTTTAATTCCCTTGTCACCCTATTCTCTCACTCCGCAGCCGATAACCCCTTTGGGCGTATGCAATACGCCCCTACGAGTCAAACACAATCTAGGAAGTTATTGCCTCAACCCCTTTGGGCGTATGCAATACGCCCCTACGAGTCGAACACAGTGTAGGAAGTTATTGCCTCAACCCTTGTTCATTACTGCTTACTATTCCCTCCAATGAATTGGTTACTTGAACCCCTACAATTTGAATTTATGAGAAACGCCTTCGGGATGGCGATTCTCCTCGGAATTTTATGCGCCATCGTCGGCAGTTACCTAGTCGTAGAGCAAATGAGTTTAATGGCTAACGTCATTTCCCATGCCATATTACCCGGATTATCCATTGCCTTTTTTTTAGGGATTAATCTATCCATCGGGGCATTAATTGCCGGAGTATTAAGCGCCTTTACCGTCGCTTGGATTCGGCAAAACTCCCCCATTAGTGTTGATGCCGCAATGGGCTTAGTTCTCTCCAGTTTCCTCGCCCTTGGAGTGATGTTAATCGAACTCTTGCGCACCAATCG
The DNA here is from genome assembly GCF_000314005.1 of Spirulina subsalsa PCC 9445. NCBI lineage: Bacteria > Bacillati > Cyanobacteriota > Cyanophyceae > Spirulinales > Spirulinaceae > Spirulina > Spirulina subsalsa. Next base: position 2,297,259 of record NZ_JH980292.1, on the reverse strand, counting down.
GATTGACCTCAATCAGCTATTATTTGGCGATATTTTAAGCGTACAATCTCAGCATATCGTCCAGACCTTTTTCATTACCCTAGCCATTGCCATTATTGTAATTATTTTTTACCAACCCTTGCTTTATTACACCTTTGACCCATTAGGTGCAAAAGCAAGCGGTTTGCCCGTCAACTGGATTTATTTTGGCTTTATTACCGCCGTTACCTTAACGATTATTGCCAGTATGCAAAGCGTGGGGGTTTTATTAGTCATTTCCCTGTTAGTCGGGCCGGCGAGTACCGCCTATTTATTAGTGAAAGAACTGCACTGGATGATGGTGGGGGCGGGAATCTTCGGGGTTTTTAGTAGCATTACAGGGATGTATTTAAGCTATTATCTTGACCTGCCCTCTGGCCCCGCCATTGTGTTAGTTATTTTCGCCTTGTTCTGGGTGGCTTTTTTATTCAGTCCAAGACAGGGATTATGGCGTAAGATTAAAGCAATGATCCAGAATCAATAATCAATCATCAATTCTCAATGTTTTTCCTCCCCATTTTTCCCCCGGCTAAAAGGGGATGAGGGGGGATTCTGCACCTTTTTTTTAACCCATCATGACCTACGCTGTATTTGTGCCTTGGCTTCATATGCACCAACCGCCGATTTGGGTAGGCGATCGCATTTTAGGCAATTTAGAGAAAATGCTCAACAGTGATCCCAACTCCGAGGAAGGATGGAACGCCCAATGGTTTGCCCAAGCTTACAAAAATCCTGCCCGTTATGTGCAGATGCTCTCTCAACAAGGCTGCACCCCCCGGTTAATGGTAGACTATTCCGGCGTTTTATTAGCCGAATTAGCCCAGTTATCCCGTAGTGGGCGGTTTGAGCATTTATATGTCGAAGGCGAGCCTGTAGGCGATGTAATCGCCCTCTTCCGCCATGTTTTAGAGCAATACCCCGAAGCCTTAGAGTTTGCCGGAACCGCCTACAGTCACTGCTACTTTCCCGCCACCCCCCAACGAGATCATGAGGCGCAAATCCGCGCTTGGCGTGTACTCTTTGCCGACTTATTTGGAGAGGCTGCACTGCAACGGGTGCGGGGGTTTTGGTTGCCAGAAATGGGGATGTTAGGCGAGGCCAAGGAAGCCATACAACTGATTCGGCTACTGAAAAAATATCACTACGAATGGTTAATTTTGCCCAGTAGTACCCTAGAAAAACCGGACAATTGGGCGACTCCCTTATTAGAAAACCGCGTCCATGAATTAGTGATCGAAGCGGGGGGAGAAACCGAACGCATCCTTTGTGTGGTGCGGGATACAGATATGGGAATCCGCCAACAAAGTGGACATAATGCCGAAGGAGTGGTGAATGATATTCGCTATCGGGGGGAACTCTTCCAACGAGAACAGATTAGTCCTCCTCCCCTCATTGTGCCAACCTCCGACGGGGAAAATGGCAACGTGATGATGTTTGAGTATTTTAAAAACTCCTTCGCCCCTCTGTTTTACAATACCCACCAATGGCCAGAGGTTACATTTCTGACGGTGAGTGAGTATATAGACCACTACTGTAGCCAAGGAGTGGCTAGTCAGGTGACACTTAAAGCCACCGGAGGATCTTGGATTGGTGGCCATGATCATTGGTTTGCGGGGGATGAACGCAAAGCCATTTTAGACCAGATTGAACAGTTGAGTCAGCAGGTGATGACGTTACGACAACAGGGGAAACTCACCCCAGATCATCCCCTAGAACAGGCGCTCTTATTATGTGAAACCAGTTGCTTTGTCTACTGGAATTCAGAATTTTGGTTCAATCAAGCCCGTCAGTTTTTACAATGGACTAAAACTATGTCGTAACAGGATTATGTCATCTTCCAAACGTCCCCCCTTCTGGCGATTGTTTTCTACCCCATTGAGTCGGGGGGTACTGTTGGGGGTGATGGTTTTGGGGAGTGGTGCATTTGCCCTTCGTCAAACTTACCACATCCAGCACAACCCGCCCAATAGAGCAGAAAGCTCCCCCACCTTCCCCCAAGCCATAAGAGAATGGCTACAAAACCCCCTCTCTCCCCGCTACCCCTTCCCCCTCTACACCACCGTAGCACTCACCACCCTTAGCACAGGTTTAGCCCTCTGGGGAGGGACAGAATGGTTGATTCTCCGGCAACGCACGACTCGCCATTTACGCCGTCAGATAGTGGAAAATCAGGCGCAACAAGCCGGGATTCAACAGTTACAACGGGATCTCGAACAATTAACCCAAGAACGGAATAGCTTGCAACAACAACTGAACCCCGTTGTGCAACAAAATTTAGAAATACTTCAGCAAGAAATGGTCAACTTACAAAGTATTCTACAACAGTTGGAGCAGCAAAACAGGCAAGTTTTAACCCAATATCAAGAGGCGACCCATCAACTGGAAAATATCAACTGGTACAATCGAGAATTAGAGCAAGAAAACCATCAACTGCATGAGGAAAAAGGGCAAATTATGCAGGAATTAGACTCAAAAACTGCTCAACTTTGGCAAATGGAACAAGCGCTTAAAAGATATCAAGACCAGAATAATCACGACGATTATAATGAGGACTTCACCCATCAGCATTTAGATCAAAACTCTTGGCCGTTTCGTCACCTGACTGGAATTTCCGCAGATCAAGCCTTGCGTGCGGTGGAACGTCTCGGCTTTGTTTATGTGGGGCAGAGGGGGAGTCATATTAGGTATCAGAAAAGACAAACGTTAACGTTCATTTTGCCCAACAAATCAGAAATTGCTCCGGGTACTTTAAGAAATGCCCTACAAAATGCTGGTATTACGTTAGAAGAGTTTCGGAAAAATTTATGATGGGCGGCTGAATCTAGCCATCCTATTTAGGATGGGCTGAATAGGACTCTAATCCGGGGAATGGGGGGGTGGGGGGAATCAATTGTGAATTCTATCTTAACCTCTTGGCAAAAATTGGGATTTTGATGCAAGTTAGAGGGAGGGAAAGAGAAGAGTAAACAGGAGAGAAACACCGTGATGGAACTTTGGCGACTGTGGTGGCAGACTATTGTTTTATCGAGTCAACACAACCCCCCGCGCTTTATTGAGGCTTTAATGTTATCTTTAGCGATCGCCTTTTTGCTAATCCTTCTCTTCACCTGGCGCACCAGTCACCAATGGCCCTATCTCGTCTTGAGTCTAAGTTACGGCATAGGGGCCTCAGTGTCTATCCTAGTGCGGGAGGCTTATAGTGGCTCATCTCCTCCCCGTTTCACCCCCGTTATGGGAGTGATCAGTGTTTCTTTACTCATACTTATTTGGGGCTTAATGTTAGTGGTCCAAGATGCGTTTTAAAGGGTTTTTTCCTCACCTCAAATTAATCTTGACCTCTCGATGGTGAACCATGACACACTCCCTATACATTAGTATTAATGAATCCAAAAGTGGGAAATCCCTCATTGCTTTAGGCATTATTGAACTAATTTTGCGCAAAACAACAAAAGTCGGTTTTTTTAGACCTATTATCGGGAGTCATCACCCCGAAGAAGCCGATAAGGACATTAAGCTGATTTTGCGGCATTTTCGCTTAAATCAAACCTATGAAGAATCCTACGGGGTTTCCTTTCAGGAGATGGGAGATTTAGGACGAAATGGTAATATAGAGAACGTTTTAGAAAAAATCATTAGTCGCTACAAAAATCTTGAACAAAAATGTGATTTTATTCTCTGTGAAGGGTCAGATTATTTAGGACAAAGTACGGCCTTTGAGTTTAACATTAACCGCACCATTGCCAAGACCTTAAATTGTCCCGTTTTAATTATCGGCAATGCCTATCAAAAGACCATTGATGAGGCCATTAATTCCGTTGACTTGTCCTTCAATGCTTACCAAGAAGAAGAATGTCAAGTAGTGGGAATTTTACTGAATAAGGCGAATCCCCGCGCTTTAAAAGAGTTTCAAGACCATTTAGAGGCAAAATATGATCCCGAAAAGTATTTATTAGGAGTGATTCCCTTTAGTAATCGTCTGAATAGTCCTCGGGTGCGGGATATTGTCGCTCAACTTAAAGCGGAGGTGATTTGGGGAGGGGATAAACTAGATAATGTGGTATCTTCTTATATTGTAGCCGCGATGCAGGTACAACACGCTATTACTCACTTTGTTGATGATGCCTTAGTTATTACACCGGGAGATCGAGGAGATATTATTATTGGGGCATTACAAGCCCATCAATCGGTCAATTATCCACGCTTGGCGGGGATAGTCTTATCCACAGGATTTAGACCAGAATTGCCCGTTATGCAGTTAATTGAGGGGTTATCCGATAGCTTGCCGATTCTGTTAGTAGAAGAGAATACTTATGAAACAGCGACCCAACTCAATACGGCTGTTTATCCTTCTATTACAGCATCGGATCATGAAAAAATTTCCCTGAGTTTGCGGCAATTTAACCGTCATGTAAACTTAGCCCAACTGGAAAAACAAATTAGCACCCTCCGCAGTCACGGAATCACGCCGAAAATGTTTATTTATAATCGGGTAGAACAGGCAAAAGCACTCCATAAACATATTGTTCTCCCAGAAGGCAATGAGCCGCGTATTTTAAAAGCGGCGGCGTGGTTAGTTAATCAGGATATTGTGGATTTAACGCTTTTGGGACAACGGGAAGAAATTGCCCAAATTATCAAACAACAAGGCATTCATTTAGATTTAGATAAAGTACAGATTATTAATCCCCTTGAGTCGGAGAAATTGGGGGAATATATTCAAATTTTTTATGACCTACGGAAACATAAGGGAGTAACCTTAGAATCGGCTCGGGATTGTGTCTTAGATGTGTCGTATTTTGGGACGATGATGGTCTATCAAGGGGAGGCGGATGGCATGGTATCCGGTGCATTGCATACCACACAACACACCATTCGTCCAGCTCTACAAATTATTAAAACTAAGCCGAATTATGCGATTGTTTCTTCTGTGTTTTTAATGTGTTTATCGGATCGGGTTTTAGTCTATGGGGATTGTGCGGTTAATCCCAATCCCAACGCCGAACAATTAGCGGAAATTGCCCTATCTTCGGCGGAAACGGCCGAGTCTTTTGGCATTGAACCGAAAGTGGCGTTATTGTCCTATTCTTCGGGAACATCAGGACAGGGGGAAGCGGTGGAAAAAGTCCGTCGGGCGGCAGAAATTGCTAAACAACGCCGTCCCGATTTAAAATTAGAAGGGCCGATTCAATACGATGCGGCGGTAGATGCAGAGGTGGCCGCCCAAAAGTTGCCTAATTCCGAAGTGGCCGGACAAGCGACGGTCTTGGTGTTCCCTGATCTCAACACGGGGAATAATACTTATAAGGCGGTACAACGAGAAACAGGTGCGATCGCCATTGGTCCGATTCTCCAAGGTCTGAAAAAACCCGTCAATGACCTCAGTCGCGGCTGTACTGTGCCGGATATTATAAACACGGTGGTCATTACAGCGATTCAAAGTTAGTGCCTGTCCAGACGTTCTCCTTCAGAAATTGCTAAAATCGTAGTGGTTGCAATACCCACCCCAAGGGGGTTGAT